>USQK01000107.1 GCA_900556785.1 uncultured Veillonella sp. | reverse complement strand
GAGTGAAACGACGACAGATTCACTGCATCGCTTTCTTCCGAACGTAAGATTTACCAAGCTGCGAAGCAGAGCAGGGAAATCCACAGTGAGGAAGCAAGTAGGGCAACCGCAGAGGACATAGAGTCACCCGACGCAGACGAACCATATGAATGCTTCCGAACGTAAGATTTACCAAGCTGCGGAGCAGAGAAGGGAAATCCACAGTGAGGATTGATAGGAAGCCGCGGCTAGTGGTAGTATCCAACTCTATCCATACGGTAACGTGGCACAACGTGCCAATGTTACCGAATCGTACATTAGTTGAGTAGCTCCAAATTTATGTAAATAAACTACATCTAACCGATACCGCGGTGCGTAGCACCAATGGTATCGTACCGTAAAGCCGCTGTATAACTTTAAATATATGTAAATAACGATCCCTATACTCTTGATCTCCAAGTTTATAGGGCTTTTTTATGTCTATTTTTGCATATTACTAATAAATATTTTCATTCATAGATTAATATGAATATCTTGTGAGGGATTTTCTTGATAATACAAGGTATGTGTGATATTCTCATTATATGCTTAAGTGGATTGGAGTGATTAGTTTTTATGTATAAATATGGCAAGAGCTGTATTAAAAAATTATTATGTTTTCTCGCAATATGTATTGCAATTTTAGCTATCTCATTTGGCGTTATGTGGGGGCTGTCTACTGATTATAAGATTTATGGTGTCCCTGTACTAAACTATCACCAAGTGAATGATGAAAAGCATTCTGCTTTGACGCTTCATGTTGATCAGTTTAAAGAACAAATGGAATATCTTCATAATCAGGGATATAACACGATTACATTAAACCAATTATATGATTATTTAGAAAATGGTACTGAATTACCGAATAAGCCAATTGTTATTACCTTTGATGATGGCTATGTTGATAACTACAATAATGCATTGCCTATTTTAAAGGAATACAATATGAAGGCTACCTTGTTTATGATTAGTGATGCTGCTAATACGCCTGGTTTTGTTTCTACAGAACAAATGCATAAAATGGAAGCAGGTGGCTTTGATATTCAAGGTCATACTAATCATCATAAGATCTTAACAAAAATTGACCCTACTGAGTTGCCAGATGCTCTGCTTGGAGGAAAGACTTCATTAGAGGGGATTTTAGGTGAGCCCATTGAATATTTAGCATATCCTGGTGGGTTTAACGATATGCTCGTTCAATATGTAACTAAACAGTCTGGTTATAAAATGGCTTTCACAGTACAACCAGGTACAGTACAGCCAGGAGATAATCTATATGCCTTAAATCGATTGGCTATATTCCAAGGTGATACACCATATCTATCGTTCTGGATGCGCCTACATTGTGCACCATTTATTCACTACACATGGGCATTACGTGATTTTTTACGCGATAATGGATGGCCGAGATTAGCATCTATTATTCCGTTATTCTAGGAGGAACTATGTCTTACGAAGTTGTAGCAAGACCTTTACGCGTTGCTGTTTTAACAGTTTCTGATACTCGTACCTTTGAAACCGATAAAGGCGGTAATAAAGTACAAGAGTTTTTAGAACAAGCAGACCATATTGTGGTAGATCGTAAAATTGTTATTGATGATTACGATGAAATTAGAAATGCTATGATTCCATGGTGTAATGATGAAAATATTGATGTTATAATTTCTACAGGTGGCACTGGCATTGCTAAGCGAGATGTGACAATTGAAGCTGCGAACAGCCTCTATGAGAAACATATTCCTGGATTTGGTGAAATCTTTAGATATTTGTCCTATACAGAGGATATTGGTACTAAGGCGATGGCGTCTCGTGCTGAAGCGGGGGTCAACAATAACACCTTGATGTTCTCTGTGCCAGGCTCTGTAGGTGCCGTTACATTAGCTATGAGTAAACTTATCATTCCTGAAATGGCCCATCTCTTTCGAGAAATTACAAAGTAATATATTTAGACTGCTCATTCGTGGGCAGTCTTTTTTTGATAATAGAATTCATAATGCTATTTAAGGGACATAAAAATATTCAGATAATACCTTATTAATGGGTATAAAATCTATATATGCTAATTCTCAATATATAAAACAATACCATTGCAGTATTGTTTTATTTCGATTATACTAGATTTAGTAATACGTTTGTCCGAGTGCACGAGAAAGGAGACCTTATGAAGTTAAATCAGGCCACGGATTATGCATTTCGCATGGTCTTGCATATGGC
>USQK01000106.1 GCA_900556785.1 uncultured Veillonella sp. | reverse complement strand
TGGCGGTGCTCGTGAGATTATGAACCAAATTGCACCAGCTGGTCCTATTTACCAAGCCGGTACATTAAGCGGTAACCCTATTGCCGTTACCTCTGGTCTTGCAACGCTTTCCATTTTGCAACGGGATCCAACAATTTTTAAACAAGTTGAAGATGCAACCATAGCTCTTTGTGAAGGTTTTGAACGCTTGGCAGCTCAATACAATGTGCCTGTTGTAGTGCAACGGGTAGGCTCCATGTTCACCATCTTCTTCACTGATAAACCAGTTAAGAACTTCGATGATGCAGCATCTTGCAACGAAGAACAATTCAAAATGTTCTTCCACCATAATTTGAGCCATGGTATCTACTATGCGCCAAGCCCTTATGAAAGTAACTTCGTATCTATCTGCCATAAGAGTAGTGAAATCGAACGTACATTAGCAGTAGCTGATGAAGCTTTCAAAAAAATTAGTGATACACTACTATAAAGATTAGTGATACACTACTATAAAAATCAGTGATACATTATTATAAAAGTATATAGTTTGTAGTTGTTTATGTATCGATGTAGGTGATGAACATGCAGTTTTATAAGAACTTAAAGCGTGCTCGCGTGCGCATGGGCAAAAGCCAAATCGAAGTAGCAAAGGCCGTAGGTATCAGTAATGCGGCGCTTTCAAACTACGAAACAGGGTATCGCGAACCAGATTTAGATACACTCTGTGCCCTGTCTCGCTATTATGGATTGACCTTGGATGAGCTGCTAGATGTAAATGGAGAACAACACGAGCCCATCTATGATCTCAGTCCTGTACTCAAAAATAAATACATCGCCTATAAAGGTGAAGTATTCGAGTTGAAAGACTCACAAAAACGTGCGCTCTTGCGTGAGCTAGATAATCTATTTACTAAATTTGAGAAATCAAAGGTAGAAGATAAAAGTAGCAAGCCAAAAACGTACAAACATGGGAACCCACATATCAATCGAGCGGGCCTAGCTAACAGCGCTGGTAGCTTAGCGGCACGACGGAATATAAAGTAGTTTAATATACTAACTTGTAGATTGAATGGCACATGTTTATTAGAACAACTTAATTAGCTGAATTATAAAAAGCACCATCTATTGGGAATTCTATACGATACGTAAGAGATCCCTTATTAGATGGTGCTTTTGTATTAATATAATATAAATAATTGAGCTCAAGCTTTAGTATTCTTTATTTAGGTTAAATTTAAAAATAAATAAAAGATAACAATATTAAAAATTCCGTTGGTGATATAAGTTGATTTAATATATAATTGAGATATAAAAGTGGATTAAATATTTACTGGTCTTATAGGAGACATTATGAAGGTATGGAGCGGTGTAAAATCTATATTGAATCGAGCACCTTTTAGGGTTAAATTTTATATTGGTTTTATCTTGTTGGGATTCTTCATATTGGGACTTGTTACTTTACATGCGTATATTAAAAGGCCGGAGCAAATACAAAAACTAACAGTATATGAACAAAAGTTAGTAGGTATATCTGCGTATAAAGTAGGTGAAGAGCACTTTGCTACAGGTAGAAATGGACAGATATATATTTTTAAAAATACATATGAAGGTATTACTTTGGAAACAGTAAAGGATATACTTTCAGAAGAACATATAACATGGCGTGAAGTAAAAAAGCGGCATCTTATAGGCTATGATCCAGATGATAAGATTGAAATTGAAATTATACGAGATATAAATACTAAGGCTATAATCGTTATATTAGAAAAAGACCGATAATTTAAAGTTTGTATTTATTATGTATTATCGAAACTATAAGGAGATTCAGTATATAAATGGAGTTTTTTGATTCTTTACTAAATTTATATAATACAAATTATGAGGTTAAAGATACAATTCAGGCTATAGGTCTTACTATTGCATTTATTTGTATTCCTGAGTTGATTGGTAATCATGATAGTGTAGAGTCATTCACTCCAGCTAAGCCTATAGTGAGACGTATAGTACGGATTATTTTAAGTATCCTTTTGTTTTTTGCAATATTTACCTTATTGGGGTTACTAATGGATAATGGACTATTATAATTCACTAAGTAAAAAAGGTTAATGATGAACCTATAGATTAAAAGCTAGAATAAATTAGTGTATAGAGGTATAAATATGATTTATTTTAAAAATAAAAAAAGTTTAGATACATTTTTAATGGTCTTTATATTGGGGGCTGTTAAGGCGTATAGACGAAATTATATTGATTTGACCATTCTAGAATATTACATATTTAGTATGTTAATTCGATTAATGTGTAGAA
>USQK01000105.1 GCA_900556785.1 uncultured Veillonella sp. | reverse complement strand
ACTAGAACGGGATGTTTTCGTCATCGCCGCCTGTACTGAAACTATCAAAATTGGACCCACCTTCGAAAGAATTAGTATTCATATCAAGGGATTGGCCCACAAAGTTCGCTACTACTTCAGTAACGTAACGTTTTTGACCGTCCTGAGTCTCGTAAGAACGAGTTTGCAAACGACCTTCTACAAAGCAACGACTGCCTTTACGAAGATTGCCTGCCGCTTCACCAAGTTTCCCCCAAGCAACGCAGTTGATGAAAGCAGTTTGTTCTTTCGTCTCATTTGTTGTGGAATCAATGTAGGTGTTAGTTGCAGCTACTGTGAAAGTTGCTACAGCACGACCAGTTTTGGTATAGCGCACTTCAGGATCACGAGCTAAATTACCTAGAATTTGTACAGAGTTCATGTTTTCCTCCAGGCTTTAATTATGCTTCGTGTTTAACAATTAGATGTCTTAGGACTTCATCGTTGATTTTCAATACACGATCGATTTCTTTGATTTCAGCAGGAGCTGCCTCAAAGTTGATCAATACATAGAAACCGTCAGTGAATTTCTTCACCGCGTAAGCAAGACGACGCTTGCCCCAACGATCTACCTTTTCTACTGTGCCGCCTACACGAGCAATTAAAGCTTCTACTTTTTCAATAACAGCGTTAGTTGCTTCCTCTTCAGCTGGTTTCACAATAAACATGACTTCGTATTTGTTCATACAAAATCACCTCCTCTTTCGGACTAATGCCCCTATCGACACATAGGGGTAGGAAGTGCTTACCATCAATAAGCCTTACTATTATAACCTAAAAAAAGAATGAAAGCAAGAGCTCAAATTTAAGCCCTTGCTTTCACCACTATTATATGCGATTATATTTTTCATCTTCAGGAAAAGCGATAATAGCACAAATAATTACAAATATTGTGATTACACCCATCATAGGATCTGCTGTATCATTTGGTAAAAAGGTAAGGATCACCGATGATATAATACCACTACCATATTGCATGGCACCTAGGAGTGCTGCCCCAGAACCAGCCATTCTACCTGCTCTATCTAATGCTAAGGCATTTGTTACAGCTGCAATGATACCATTCATGGAGAAGAATAAGAAACAGCCAATAACGATTAACCACAGGGAATGATAGCCCACAATCATTAAGCCTATTACAACAGATACACAAATGGCAGCGAATAATGTGGCATATCGCAACAACCTATCGAGTCGTATAGCGCTTACAATACGACGATTGATTGCACTTAGTAACATAACACCAATAATATTAACAGAAAAGAGATATCCAAAATACTCTTTTGGCACTTCATAGACATCAATATATACATAAGGCGATCCTGTTAAAAATGCATAGATAGCAATGTAAAACGAGCTAACACATAGCGTATATTTCATAAAGCCTTTGTTACGTAATAAAATCCAATAATTATTATAGGTATGACCTATAGACTTTTTACTACGCTTCTCTACAGGATGTGTTTCAGGAATGACTAATACGGCAACGAGCATCAAAATGCCGATAGCAACTAATAACCAAAAGATTGAATGCCAAGTATACCATACGAGTAGATGCCCTGCTAGCATCGGCCCTGCAATAGGCGCTATGGCCATAACAATAGCTAAGGTAGATAACATTTTAGCAGCTTCAGTTCGCCCATATAAGTCACGAATCATAGCCCGTGATAACATAGGTCCTACGCAAGCACCAAATGCTTGGAACACGCGCCAAGCCAGCAACTCCATCATGGATGAACTCAATGCACACCCCACAGAACCAATGATAAATAAAACTACCCCCATAATAAGCGGCTTCTTACGTCCAATTTTATCGCTAACGGCGCCCCAGAAAAGTTGGGCTAGCGCAAAACCTATTAAGAAACCAGTCAACGTTAGCTCCGCATCACCATTAAGATCTCGCCCCATCTCAGGCATGGCAGGTAAATAAATATCCGTCGACAATGACGTAAACGCCATCAATGCACTTAATATAGAAGTAAAAAGCCATCCTTTATTGCTAATCGTCAGCATAAAGACACCACTTTCATGTAAAATCGCACTATAATATGTATGTATTTAAATTATATCAAAAACAATGTTAATGCTATATAGTTTTGATATTTTTCAACAAAAAAGCGTAGTAAAATACTACGCAAAATTTTGTTTATTATACATCATAAATGAAATTTCTAAAAGGAATTATAAAATAAATGGTTTCGAGTAATAAATTCTCCATAATACGCCCTTTTATAGTGATAAACTAAAACAATATTTATATAAATTAGAAATTCTATAGAAAATCCTTGCGTCATTATTCTATATAATTTACTATATATAGAG
>USQK01000104.1 GCA_900556785.1 uncultured Veillonella sp. | reverse complement strand
TTTACAAATCGATTCATAGTACACTCCAATACTTAATAAAAACTAATAAAAGACCATGGAAAAGATATCTTTTCGTCATGGACATATGTCATTATACAACGAACACAGGATGGTGGCAATAGATAATATCATAGTCATTTATATATAGTTAAATTAAATCTACTGTGATTGATAACGATGTTTATTTTGTAATATGCTAATTTTAACAGCAGTGAATATATGGTTTTAACTAAATATGTGCTCATTACATAATTACTATAAATAGTATATATAATAGGATTCTTTTGATAGGGGGGCATAGTATGATATACTATGCGAGTAAAGAGTTTGAATATAGTTCTTGATTAGTGAAAGGACCATAATGAATACGAAAGAATTTAAAACATATGCAGATAAAGAAGAATTTGTGCAAGGTGTATTCTCTAATATTGCTAAGAATTATGATTTGATGAATACAGTCTTGAGTTTTGGACAGGATTATTACTGGCGCAAATTTTCTGTAAAAGCAATGAATATAGGTCCAAATCAACGTATACTTGATGTAGCTTGTGGCACTTGTGTGTTTACAAAGGAAGCATTACGTCAAGAACCAACATTAAAAGTAGAGGCTTTGGACTTTAATAGTGAGATGCTTGATCAAGGTCGTGTACGCATTGAAGATGCTGGTTTAATAGATCAAGTTAATCTTGTTCAAGGTGATGCGATGGCATTACCATATGCAGATAACACATTTGATGCTGCTATGAGCGGATTTGCAATGCGTAATGTGCCAGATATTAAACAAGTGTTATCTGAAATGCAACGTGTTGTAAAGCCAGGTGGAAAAGTAGTTGTGTTAGAACTCGCAAAGCCAAGCATGTTTGGTTTTAAACAGTTATATAATTTCTACTTCTCCTATATATTACCTATTTTAGGTAAGTTAAGTAAGGATAATTCTTCTTATGCATGGTTGCCAGAATCCTTACGCAGATATCCTCATCAAAGTGAGATTCTTGAAATCTGGAAATCTTTAGGATATGAAAATGCCACCTATCATGAATTGACAGGCGGCATTGTAGCGGTCCACGAAGGTGTGGTACCAGAAAATTCTATTGTAAATAATAAGTAATATTAGCGTCTTGAGAAACTACTAATGATCCTTTTTCAACAGGAGTAGCAGTTTCGAGAGACGCTTTTAACATTAAGGCGTTACGATAGGAACCAGAGTCCATAGAACTTGTTTGTGGTGTGCTGATAGAAACAGTTTTTACAGGGCCTAAAGTACGACCAAGGGCTGCAGCAATAACCTCAGCTTTATGACGACCGTCTTGAATTGCTTCGGTAGTTAAAGAATCAGACAGTTGTTGAGATACATCATTTTGGAATGCAAGGTTATTGATATCGTTGGCGCCAGCGCTAACAGCAGCGTCAACAGCCTTTCCTACATTATCAAGATTGTTGATTTTTACAGTTACACGATTTGCTACACTATAACCAGTGTTAATTCGTTTGCCATCTTGATAATCACTTGTAGGGTTAATAGAAATATTAGATGTGTAAATATCTTTTTTGTCGATACCTAAATGACCTAACTTGCTGATTAAATCACTCATGATGCGATCGTTATTGGATTTTGCAGCATTGATATTAGTGTTTTCACTAGTAATACCTAGAGTTAAAATCGCATAGTTAGGTGCTACAGAACGAGAGGCTTCGCCTGTAATTTGAATTTCAGAGGTATCAAATGTACCTTGTGGTGCAGCAAAGGCTGCAGTGGCCATAGTTGCACATACCGCAGCAATAGCAACTGTTTTGGATAATAAACGTTTGGATAATTTCATACTCAATCTCCTCACACATTATTATAGTATTAATAATAACTACCATAATAAAAGACTAAATTGAAATATAGAGCTAATTCAAAATTAAAATATAGTACTAAATGGTATATAACTATATAGCTACATAAGTGAAAGAGTCTATATTACAGCTACATTATACAAAATAGATTGTATAAAATCAATCTTTAGTTTTTAGGTTGAAAAATGAATATGCAATGAAAATTGTGCGAAGTTGAGAATTGGGGGTTGCCATTATTTTTTGGTTATACTATAATATCCATACAGTCGTTCGAACGACTGTTTCTTAATGAGTGTAGAAATACACTTTGAAGTTCGAAAGAACTTCAAAAAAAAGATTATAAAATGTGTTGACATGAAAGTGCTCACATGTTATTATAATCAAGTCGTCAGATGGCGCTTCACTGAAGCGTGAAACTGATAACAGATCTTTGAAAACTGAACAATGATAGGTAATCAATCATATGATTGAACATATGCCAGAGTGCGGGTTTTGACAAAGTCAAAACCAACCATAATTC
>USQK01000103.1 GCA_900556785.1 uncultured Veillonella sp. | reverse complement strand
TGGAAACAACCGTACCGGTTCGATTCCGGTCCTCGGCACCAATTAAGACTAACTTCGGTTAGTCTTTTTTTCTTATGTAAATCTAGATTCTAAATGTGTATAATTTAAAAATATGAAAGTGCGTTTGTTATTAGAATGGCATAGTTCAAATACGATTTTCTATGTTTAATAAAGTTATGAATAATAAAGCAAAATTATTAATTAGTGAATGTTTATGTGGCGTATCCTGTCGTTATGATGGAAAAGATAATCTTATAGAACAGTTACCAATGTTAAAGGATACTTTTGATCTAGTAACCGTATGTCCAGAAGTATTAGGGGGGCTTACCATACCAAGAGATCCTGCGGAACGACAAGGTAAACGTGTATGTACGGCTAATGGAACTGATATAACCACAGAATTCCATAAGGGAGCTCAAATTACATTGCATATAGCAATTCAACAGGGATGTAAGCAGGCTCTAATGAAAGCAAAAAGTCCTAGTTGCGGTTATAAGCGAATTTATGATGGTACCTTTAGTAAAACCCTACGGGAGGGTCATGGATGCACTGTAGAGGCTTTATTAAAGAATAATATTGAGGTTTATACGGAAGATGATATTGATCTATTAATCAAACAAAAAAAGAGATGAGTTGTTAACTCATCTCTTTTTTTGTTTGATTAAATTTACTGCAATCTTAACTAGCGATCATTAAATATTAAAATGATGTATTCATTACTAGAAAGAGTAATATTTATTTTCCTGCATTTACAGGATCATTAGTTAATGGCTGTTCTCCTAGTAAAGTAGTAAGGTTATGTAAATTAAATCGATACTTAGCATTAGTAAAGTCTCGTGTTGCATCATAACGTTGGTTAGGTGCATGCATGAGGCCGATTAATGTGTCATATAGTAAATCGTTTGTAAAGTATTGATGTTCATGCTTAGTAAGTTCTGCTGCAGTTTGAGGATACTCCGCACGATATTGAGGTGATAAATATATCCAGAATGGAATATGAGTCATAACAAAGTCAAATGTATCTGGATTATGAGATTTATCCAAGCTTTCACCATGGTCAGAGAAATACACCATGGCTTGCAAGTTTAATTTTTCCTTACCATAAGTATAAATCTGTTGTAATAACCAGTCTGTATATAATTGGCTGTTTGCATATGCTTCTTGGCCATCTGGATATGGACCTTGTTTCCATTTACTAAATTCATGTGGATAACGGTCATTGTAGTATATATGACTACCCATGATATGAATGACGATGAAGTTATTTTTACTTGGATCAACAGATTGTAATAATGGTAAGAGTGATTCATCATAGCGATCAGAGAAAGCATAGGATTCATGTGACCATTTAGTGGTATCTGCTGTTTTAGCCATTAATGAAATAGCTGTATCATATTCGCCAAATACACCTTGGTTACTAAACCAAGAAGTAGTATATCCTGCTTTTTTAGCAACATCTAAAATATTTGCAGAATCAAGGAACGGTTTATCATCATATTGATTACGCTCAGATAGAGCACGTTCAAGGGTAGGTACTGTTTGTACATACGATGAATATGCGTTATCAAAGAAGACAAAATCTTTATTATCTGCACGCATAGTACCTTGCCATGGCGTATCATCATAAGGGAAGTTTGGATTATATACCTTCATATAATCACGAGAACTAGATTCACCGATGACTAATATGATAGTCCCTGGTGTTTTATTAGCAGAGGTTTCCTTTGTATCCAAATTGAAGGAATCGAATACTAAATGATGGTTATCATTATATTGTTGCATTTGTTTTACATAGTCGCCAGCTGCAATCCAGTTTGCTACAATACATGTTTTCGGGAATAAGAAGAATGGTACGTATACTAAGAATGCTACTATGGATACAATGAGCAATGTGGAGCGCATTGGTCGTGTAGTATTTAAGTTTACTACCGCTTTCATTCCTAGATTAGACCAATAGAGCAGATAGGTCCATATTACAAGGCCAATACCAACAGCGATAAGACCAGGAATACCAGCAGCATTTTTTAAGAAACCAAATGCTTCTTCAGGATTTGTCATGTATACTGCTAATAAACTAGCTGGCGTTAAACAATGCCATGTAGTTAGATAGTATCCTATTTGTAAGAATGGGATAAGGCTCAATATCATGGTAATAATTGCCATGATTAATGATGTAGTTTTATGGAGACGATTCGTTTGGTTCAGTAAAAATTGAATCCCCGATAAACCCATAAAGATTAATAAGCCAAATAAAAAATCATTAGCAAATTCATAAAAATATAAAGGTTTTACATAGGACCAGTGGAACAGAAGTGGGAATGTAAGGGCCCAAAGAATACCGACTAAGCCATATCCCAAAAATGGTCTATGAAAAACGGTACATCCCATAAAATATTGAAATAAAAAAGTACCTACAATTGTTGGTACTGCTAAAATCGTTATATCTTCAACATCTAGACCTAGTGTAATAGGTTCATAGATGAAAAATAGAGCTATATATAAAGCAATACCAATGATACCAAAGCGAAAGATGGGGTTTCTCCCAATTTGCTTTAAACTAGATGACATAATAAATCCCCTCTTGAAGGAATACACAATAATTTATTTC
>USQK01000102.1 GCA_900556785.1 uncultured Veillonella sp. | reverse complement strand
GATTTTCATAGTGAATTCCTCCTTACAAATACATCTTGCTTTATTATACTATTCGACATAATATAATAAAACTCCTTTTTTCATAAGAACATTATATAAATAATTTGTAAGTCTATTCTAATAGTGTTTCTTATACTGATACTAAATCAATCTACCATCATCATAATTATATTATTTATTCAAGCGATACGATCTATTGAAATTAAATACATCACCAATGATATGGTTCATTTCGATTAATTTTAGACGCCCTATAAATTTGCTCTACTAGCAGCAAGCGCACCATTTGATGGGTAAATGTCATAGGACTAAAGGATAATTTATAATTCACAGACTTGCGCAACTCATCGCTTACGCCAAAAGCACCGCCAACGATGAACGCCATATCACTTATACCATCGACTTCTAGTTTAGCTATTGTTTTAGCTAACTCTTCAGAGGACATCGTTTTACCATACACATCAAGCAAAACGGTATAGGCATTCTTAGGAACCGCTTTTAATAAACGTTCCCCCTCTTCTACAACGACTTGTTTGCGATCCGCATCACTTGGTTTATCTCCAATTTTACTTTCATTTAGTTCTGTAATCGTAATGCCCCCGTATGGACGCATACGTTTTACAAATTCCGCTACCCCATCGCGCAAGTAAGCATCTTTTAACTTACCAATACAAACTACATAAAATCTCATACTCTACCTCTTTACAGATTGCATAGACACAATTTCATTAGGTTGTCCATGTTGCAATTTCATTTCCGGCCCAATGCGAACGCCTCCATCTACAAGCATCTGTCCTATCGTTTGCGTAACAAGGACGGCATTATTGTTATTTTCAGAACGATGGGCCAAAATAACTTGCATAAAGTCAGGTCGCTTCATCATGAGTAAAGCTCGGGCAGCCATTTCATTGCTTAAATGACCTTCATCACTAGCAACACGTTGTTTTAAAAATGGTTGATAAGGACCAAAGCGCAGCATATGAGGGTCATAATTGGCTTCTAGTACTAGCAGAGTTGTATCATCCATACGATGTAAGATACTATCAGAAATTACACCCGTATCGGTAACGACAGTAGCCTTATCTTTTCCAGCAAATACATTAATACCTATTGGATCAGCCGCATCATGACTAACGCCAAATGACTCGACTACAAGATTGCCAAGAGAGAGGCTACCCTTAGTCAATTCGATTAATTGGTTCTTTGGCACAATTAACTTATCTTGAATTTCACGCCACGTTCCTTGTTTTGTATACACAGGAATATCAAAACGTTTCAACAATTGTTGAAGCCCTGCAATATGATCACTATGTTCATGACTGATAAAAATGCCCTCTACCTGTGCCATATCGATATGCAATTCTTTTAAACCATTGACGATGCGCCGGCAACTAATGCCCACATCGTGCAATATGACGGAGTTCCCTTTTTTTATTACTGTACAATTGCCCTTACTACCACTAGCAAGGACATGGACCTCCAACGGTGAGGATTCACTCATCAAAACACTCCATATACTTAATCATAATTCTTTACATATTTTTGTGAAAGTCAGTGACTTAGTTATTCGATATAACTATTGTATTAAGTTATGTACGCCTAAACTATTATGACTTACTTTCAGATAAGTCAGTCAAACGCTCTACAAAGTAAGCCATATTAGACTCGATATCCGGACCTCTACGGAACATATCGCCCCCAACGAGGAACATCGTATCATTGCCATACAACTTAACTAGTTCATTAAGACGAGCATCTGTTACACCACCACCTGGAGCTGGGCAAGCCGCTTTCATCAATGCCATAGGTTGTTTAATATAATTCGAAATTCTCTTACATTGCTCCTCTGTGAAAGTAAATCGTCCACCATAGGATACAAAGATTGGCATATCAGCCCCAAAAATACGAGGTAACAAGCCTAATTGTAGATAATCAGCTATACCAGATGTGCCAGGACTTACAAATCCACCTGAATAAGCGGGATGGTGTATAATGGGCAATTGTAATTTTTCATCACTAGCTAGTTTATGTAGCCAACCAAACCCAACGAGCCCTGAGGCCACCATAAGAGCCGTTGCGCCAGCTTCCTTAGCAAAATAAGCACGTTCTATTACGTCTGTACCATCGCCAGACACATTAGCTGCATATAAGGTATGTGTGCCGTGTTTATCATTCATTTCACGCACTATAGCAGCACATCGCTTTACCCGATCTTTAAATTGAGAGAACGACTGATTAGAAATACCATGGTCATCCTTAATGACATCTGCCCCACCACGTGTATAAGCACCACACATACGAGCTAGCTCTTCATTAGGTGTCCCCATAGGTTTTACAACGGCTTGAATCATAGGACGCGTTGGTGTTTCCACTAGTTGGCGAATCCCATGCAAACCAAAACGTGGTCCTTTAAACACATCGTAAAGAGTTGGGCATAATTCAACATCTACCACCCAAATATGAGGTTGTAAGGACGAGTTTCCAAAGACAACATTTAAAAATTGCGTTGCTTCTAAGGCAGTACTATCTACAAGATATGAAATACGAGCCACATAGTAACGAGATATATCGATAACAGCATTTGGCATGACACCAACATTAACATATGCAGAATCCTGTTTCATCGGTTCAAGAGATTCTAATCGACCAGTAATGGTTCCTTTAATATATGGATCTGTGACAAACTCATAAGGAAACTCTATGGTTTGTTCTACTTGAACAGCCCACGCAATAGCTTTTGCCTCTTCATATGAACTTGCTTCTATTCGATACGTAACTATAAATCGCTCGTCTTTCATAATGCGTCTCCTTTGCAATAATATTATTTCTTAAATTGCAATATGAAATTGAACACTCTGTAAATCCATAACTTTATTAACTT
>USQK01000101.1 GCA_900556785.1 uncultured Veillonella sp. | reverse complement strand
TATACCTGGAATGACATTAGGTATTTTAATAGCACCTAATACAGTAATCATAGCCGTTAAAATAGCAACCTCTGTAATGTACCGAATATTCTGATTCATGATGTTTCTCCTCTACTTAGAAAATGTCAACCACAATCACAACTCTTTGTTTACATTATAATTTCAATATACATATTTATCAACTAAAAACACAAGATAAGTTAACAAATATCACACAAAAAAATCGAGCCATCATGACTCGATTTCTTTATTTTAATATTTTTGTTGTTCTTTAAGTCTCTTAGCAATATCTCGCTTAGCATCGCGTTCTGCCATATCTTGACGTTTATCGTATAACTTCTTACCAGTTACAAGGCCTACTGTAACCTTCACATAGCCATGGCTAAAATGGAAATTAAGCGGCACCAAAGAGAACCCTTTCTCCTTAACTTGAGCATGCAATTTATTAATTTCAGATTTATGCATCAACAATTTGCGGGTCCGTTCGGGTTCATGATTAAAACGATTTCCCTGTTCGTATGGGCTGATATGAACGCCATACAACAAAAGCTCGCCTTTATCAATACGACAAAAGCTATCCTTTAAGTTCAGTTTACCTTGGCGTATGGATTTAATTTCAGTACCTGTCAAAGCAATGCCTGCTTCATAAGTTTCATGAATATTAAAATCATGACGGGCCTTACGATTATCAGCAATAAGAGATGGACTAGATTGTTTTGCCATATATACCTCTATCGTTTACGTTTACTTTTAGATTTCTTAGATTGACTACGCTTAGTCGTTTTAGTAGACTTCTTACGACTTGATTTACCTTTACTAGATTTTTTACTGAAAGCATCGTATCTAGAATGACCAGATTTATTACTATCACGTCGTGAAGATTTTTTACTGGATTTGCCTGAAGATTTACGATCTTTACGACTACCAAAGCTATTGCGACTAGTTGCATAGTCAGAACCATTGCGCAATTGTTCTTGTATAGCCATTAGATTATTGACTTCACCTAGTACAAAGTCGATTTGTTTCTTTTCTACATCGGCTTTTACTAATGTAACAGTTACCTTTTCACCTAAGTGATAGGTTTTACCTGTTCTTTTGCCTACAAGTACAAAATGTTCTTCATCAAAGAAATAGTAATCATCATTCATCATGCTCATATGCACAAGGCCATCGATACCGTTTTCTAATTCTACAAACATCCCAAAAGATGTAATGCTAGAAATAGTTCCTTCAAAGACTTCCCCTACAAATGGAACCATGTATTGAGTCTTTTTAAGATCTACTGTATCTCGTTCAGCCTCAGTAGCTACTTGCTCCTGTATAGAAGAATGTTCAACAGCTCCAGCTAAGAACGCTTCGTCTACATCCCGTTTAGAATAACCATTTTTCCAATGCATATCTGCTTTTAAAAGGCGGTGAACCATTAAGTCAGGATATCGTCTAATAGGAGATGTGAAATGCGTATAACATGTAGATGCCAAGCCAAAATGACCCACATTGTTGGTACTATATTTAGCTTGCTGCATGGAACGCAAGGTCATAATTTGAGCTACTTGCTCAATATCTTGCCCTTTTACTACATCTAAGATTTTTTGGAAATCTCGTGGTGTCACACCATCAGTACTTAGAACTAGGTTTTGACCTAAATAATTAAGCACCTTTTGGAATAAATCTAGTTTTTCCTCACTAGGATTCTCATGAATACGATATACCGATGTACGGTGTGTATGCTCTAAATGTGTAGCCACTGTTTCATTGGCAATGAGCATACATTCTTCGATAAGTCGTTCTGCCATGGTGCGATCTCGTTTTACGATGCGCAACGGTGTACCATCATGATCAAGTAATACCTTGTACTCAGGAAAATCAAAGTCCAATGCACCTCTACGGCGACGCATTGCATTAAGAATTTTAGAGATTTCTGCTAAATCGCGAAGCATAGGCATAAAGTCTTGTAAATCGTCAGGAATAATATTTTCTTCCAGCGCCTTATACACTTCTTTATAGCTACAACGACGGCCTACATGGATAATAGATGGTCGAATGCGATAATGTACAACCTTACCATCTTTATTAATTTCCATCATACACGTCATAGCATAACGGTCTTCATGAGCATTTAAACTACAAATACCATTGGATAAAACCTCTGGTAACATCGGTACTACTCTATCAACTAAATATACAGATGTCCCCCGTTTATAGGCCTCGTTGTCAATGGCTTGCCCAGATGTTACATAATGACTTACATCTGCAATATGTACGCCTAATTCATAATTACCATTTGGTAATTTACGACCACTCACAGCATCGTCTAAATCTTTTGCATCTTCCCCATCGATGGTAACCATCTGTACATCACGAAGGTCCCAACGATCAGAATCCTCATGAATCACAGTATCAATTTTCTGGCTAGTTTTAATGACATCGTCTGGGAAATTAAATGGAATCTTATGATTCGCCATGATGCAGTTAATATCGAGACCTACATCACCTTTATAGCCAAGAATTTCCGTTATAATACCTTCTGGCTTTTTATCACCTTCCGGCCATTTTGTAATTTTGACTAGTACCTTTGCGCCACTACGAGCATCTAATGTATTTTTTAAATCTACAAAGATATCTGTCCCTATACGCTCATCATCAGGGATAACAAAGCCAAAGTGTTGTTGTCGGTCATAGGTACCTACTACAGTTTCATTAGCTCGTTCAATAACATCAACGATGACGCCTTCTCGTTTATGCTTTGTATAGTTAGACGGTACAACGCGAACTCGAACCTTATCATTGTGCATAGCAGTCCCTTTATTTTGTTCTGCTACATATATATCTTCATCATCAGGCATAATCACAAAGCCATACGACTTACGATAGCCCTTATAAATACCTTCATATTCTTCATGTTGTTGTTCTGCATATTGATATACATCAGGTCGAGAAGATGTTAGCACCCCTTCTCGAGCAAGCATTTTTGCTGAACGAATAAACATCTCAAGATCCTTACCACCTCGAATGTGATTATCCATAGCAGCATCTTCAATATGATATGCATGTGGTTGTATAGATTTATAAAAGTCTAATACTTTCTTCTTCAAATCTTCACCTCCTTATTCTGAAAAAAGAAAAAGCCTGCAAAGCAGGCTTTCATCATTAGAATTGATTAATCAT
>USQK01000100.1 GCA_900556785.1 uncultured Veillonella sp. | reverse complement strand
AAACCATTCTAGGGTTTTTTTTTCCTCCGTGGAATAATGCAGCCGTTACAATAGCCTCTCCTGCTGTCAATAACGCAACTAAGCCTTTATCCCCTTTATAGCTTTCACCATAGATTTTATACAAATCCTCTGTACCAGATGGACGCGCCACAAACCAACCTGTTTCCGTTTCTACGCGAACGCCATCGATTGGCATATCCTTGTACAAGGACGTAGTACGTATATTGGTAATAGGGTCACCATCGACCTCTGTAGCGGTAATGGAGCTTGCATTCAACTGCTTCAACTTAGCCTTTGCCGCCTTTGTACAAGCCGCATCAATGCGACCAAATCGTGGGTCACCACAGCCTTCAACAATATTATTGTAAAGTCTATCAACAGTAGCCCCCATAACAGCATACATTTCCATTGCTAAAAGAGCCATTACCATGCCATCTTTATCGGTAGTCCATACGGTGCCGTCCTTTTTGAGGAACGATGCCCCTGCAGATTCTTCACCACCGATGCCAATCTCACCATCAAATAATAGGGAACTAAAATATTTAAAGCCTACCGGAACCTCATAAACCGGAATTTCTTTAACAGCAGCCCATTTATCAATCATCGTAGTACAAACAACTGTTTTCCCTACCCCTTTATCAGTCCAACCACGGGTCGTAAACAAATAATCTGCAGCAGCCGTAAGGAATGCATTTGGAGAGGTAAGGCCCTCTGCAGTAACGATACCATAACGGTCATAGTCTGGATCATTGCCAACAGCGAGATCATAATTGCCAATTTGTTTAATTACATCCGCCATCGCATATTCAGAGGAACAATCCATACGCACCTTACCATCATGGTCATAAGTCATAAAGCTAAAGGTTGGATCGTACTCATCATTGATGATATCCATATTGAGATTATATCGTTCTTTAATGGCCCGCCAATAACCGAGACCACTACCACCTAATGCATTGACAAGAACCTTAGGCTTAGCACTTTGAAGAGCTTCCATATTGATGATAGAAGATAACTCTTCAACATATAAACCCTTGTAGTCATACGGAACTTGTTGAACTGGTTCAATATTATCAACACTAATACGTTTGAACCCTTCTAATTCACAATAAGCACGAACGTACTCATTGGCACGGGTTTCAATCCATTTCGTTATCAATGTATCCGCAGGGCCACCATTGGTAGCATTATACTTAATACCCCCATTATCTGGCGGGTTATGGGATGGTGTAATAACGATACCATCAGCCTTATCAAAATGACTTTCATTATACCGAATAATAGCACGAGACACTGACGGTGTAGGCACAAAGTCCATATCCGCATCAACCATTGCAACCACGCCATTACCGGCAAGGACCTCAAGCACTGTTACTAATGCAGGCTGAGATAAAGCATGTGTATCTTGGCCCACAAAAATAGGACCTGTCGCACCAAATTGTCCACGACCATCACAGATAGCCTGCGTAATAGCTGCTACATGTAAATCTGTAAAGGTACCATTCAAAGAGGTACCACGATGACCAGATGTACCAAAGGATACGAGTTGTGTCGGATCCGTTACATCCGGTGCATTATCAAAATATGCATCCACCAATGTTTGCACATCAATAATATCTTGTTCTTGTACAGGCATACCTGCTAATTTATGAGCCATAGGAACCTCCTAATCTCAACTGTATATATCATTCATAAAATATTATATTTACACATGATTAAGATGAGATGACAAATACTTACTTATTGATTATCTACAGTCTCTGTATTGTCCTCTTGTGTAGTACTCTTATCTTTCAACTGTTCACATACTTCAGTCGGTATAATAGGCTGCGTAAAGCCTTGACCTATAACCTCTTGTGCATCGGTTATCAATATAAATACATTTGGATCGGCCTCTTGAATAACCTCTTTTAATTTATTTACTTGCAAGAGATTAACGGCTACCATAACGATTTGCTTCGGCGTCCGTGTATAAGCACCCACACCATTAATAATAGTGGCTCCACGACCAACCTTTTTGATGATGCATTCGCAGACATCATCGGTACGATAGGTAATGATGAAAGCTACCTTTCGTTGATTAAACCCGATAACCACCTTATTCGTAATGATGGTATACACATAGACACTAATAAGTGTGACCGCTACGGCTTCAAGGCCAACAACACCAATTGCGGCAACAAGAATAGCACAGTTTATGGCACTATTAATGGACCCCATTTGAAGTCCATAATATTTGCGTACAATGAGTGCAATAGGATCAAGCCCACCTGTGTTACCGCCTACGCGGTACACAATACCAAGACCGACACCAGTAGTAATACCAGCCATCATGGAACTCAACAAAGGATCCTTAATAATCATGTCATATTGCAAGAAGTTAAATAAATCAACCATCCAAGACAGCATCAATGTGCCATACAAGGTTTTGATAACAACACGGATGCCTAGCCACTTCCAAGCAGCCCAGAATATAGGAATATTTAAAATCATATTCCAAGAACCAACGGATAAGCCCGTTACATAATACAAAATCAAGCCTACCCCACTAATACCAGTACTCACCAATTTGTGTGGCAATACAAAGGCATCAAGGCCGGCACCAAATATGGCACATCCAAGAATGACCATAAGGCTTTCATAGATAACACTTCTATACTTAGCGAACATAGCTTCCTCCAAATTGCCATTTCACTATAAATATTCTATAATGAACTAACTAAAACATACGCTATTTACAATACATTTAGTAATAAAACAATATGCGTATACAAATTCATCATAAACCACTTAATGGTTATTTTCAATCACTTTATAAGAGTATAAAATAAACATATAAATTGCATATATTCTGTATGTTACAAACGAGGCTATCATGAGTAAAAGTTTTGAGCAACTCGGTTGCAGTAAAATCAATATTGGACTTGCTATTACGGGCAAGCGTGAAGACGGATATCACGATATCGACTCTATCTTCCAATCCATTCGCCTTAGCGACTCCATTTATTTTGCGAAGCATCATTCCGTAGTTTTCTCCGGTGGCGCTCCAGAATTACCTGAGTATATGCAAAAATTAGTTACTTACGGAGAAGAAAATCTTGCCCTCAAAGCATTACGGGCACTACAAGCTTATACCGGCTGCAAAGCGGGAGCCGCCATTCACCTATTAAAACG
>USQK01000099.1 GCA_900556785.1 uncultured Veillonella sp. | reverse complement strand
GTCAACCAAAAGGGTTGACAGTCTTTCATTTTCATGCTTTATTCATGTATCAAAACAACTGACTATGTTAGTTGCCTTTATGTTTTAAAAGATTAGCACCAGCAATACCAGGGCGAGTCATTTCTTTAGGAGAAAGGATATGATTGATTTCATCTTCAGTCAACAAACCTTTTTCCAAGATGATATCACGGATAGCACGACCAGTGGTATATGCTTCTTTCGCAAGAGAAGATGCTGTTTCATAGCCAAGGTGTGGCAACAATGCTGTTACGATACCAACGGAACGATTCAACCAGTATTCGCATTGTTCACGATCTACTTCAAGATCCACGAGTAATTTATCAACGAATGTATTTACACCGTTTTTGAGGTAGCAAAGATTATTGAACAAATTGTAAGCCAATACAGGTTCCATTACGTTCAATTCGAATTGACCATTTTCTACAGCCAATGTGATGGTTAAGTCATTACCGATAACTTGATAACATACTTGGTTCAATACTTCGGCGATAACAGGGTTAACCTTGCCTGGCATGATGGAAGAACCAGGTTGACGAGCTGGTAATTTTAATTCCCCAATACCACAACGAGGACCAGATGCCATCAAGCGGAAGTCGTTGGCCATTTTAATCAATACGAGAGCAGTAACTTTCAAACCGCTGGAAATATCTGCAAAGATATCTGTATTGTTAGTAGCATCAATTAAGTTTTCAGCTGTATAGAATGGTTCGCCTACTACTTCACTAAGTTCGTATGCTACATCATGAATATAATTAGGTTCCGCGTTAAGGCCTGTACCAACTGCAGTAGCACCCATGTTAATTACATGTGCACCTTCAACGGCAGATTTAATACGTTTAATACCGCGGCGAACACCAGATGCATAGGCACCCATTTCTTGGCCTAATGTAATTGGCACCGCATCTTGTAAATGAGTGCGACCCATTTTCAAAATTCCGCTATATTCATCAGCCTTTTTCTCAAGTTCATCAACAAGGCGTTGTAATGCTTCAAGTAAAGGTTTAGATTTTAAAATTGCACATACCTTGATTGCTGTTGGGAAAGCATCATTTGTAGATTGTGCCATATTACAATGGTTGTTAGGGCTTACAATATCATAGCTTCCTTTTGGATGCCCCAAAATTTCACAAGCACGGTTAGCCAATACTTCGTTCATATTCATGTTTACAGAAGTACCTGCACCACCTTGAATTGGATCAACAGGGAATTGGTCAGCAAATTGACCTTCAATTACTTCGTCTGCAGCTTGTACAATAGCTTTACCAATAGATACATTTAAGCGACCAGTTTTCATATTCGCTAAAGCAGATGCTTTTTTAACCATTGCCAATGCTTTGATAAAGTCTTGGTCCAAATGTTTTCCTGTAATATGGAAGTTTTCTAATGCACGAATTGTTTGTACACCGTAATATAATTCATCAGCTACTTCTAATTCACCTAAGAAATCATGTTCTTTTCTCATAATAAATCCTCTTTCTACTATTTTTATACAAAATAGTATTTCAATGAAACGGTTTTATCTTACGCGCTCATTATAGCATGTATTTTGTATACATAAAAGTCATTTCATGTATTCTGTACAAACAATATTCTATACAATATATTATTTCATAAATAATTTTTTTGTAACTATTTCCATATTGCTAAAAGCTTTATCTTTCATTGGTTTAATTATTACACGCCCTATAGTACAATAATATAAACTATGTAAGTAAGGAGTAATTATGATTAACAATCACATGCTGCGCATAGGTGCGCTATTTTTATTAACCGTACTAAGTTACGGTTTCTATAATGCCTATCTACCCATAACCGATCCGGTTGAATCTAACTATGTATTATCTGCTATTACAATGTTAAAACATAACTCATGGATATCCCCCATGATATATGACCAAGTCTGGTATGATAAACCGCCCCTCACCTATTGGGCGCTTATGATAAGCTATAAACTATTTGGCATATCTGACTTTACATCGCGCATACCAAATACACTTATTGCTGGTGGCAGTGTTGCGCTTATGTACCATCTTGTGTATCGCATTAAAGAGTCCACGCATATAGCAATTACGAGTGCCATACTTTTGTTTGGTGCCTTACAGTTCTGGTACATTTCTCACGCAGTCATAACAGACGGCTTCCTATTCTTCTTTTCACTAGCTATCTTCGGCTATTCTTATCTAGCTTTCACCAACAACGATAAACATTCCATGGTAAAAGCCTATGGAGCGGCAGCCTTAGCGGTTGTAACTAAAGGGCCCGTTGGTATTGTTCTGCCTGGATTAATACTATTACTATTCATTGCTGCACGATGGCTTACCCAAAAAGATAAAGATGAATACTCACTTGCTAAGGATATTACATTATTATTTAATCCTTTGGGAATTCTCTTATTTATAGTTCTTGCCAGTCCATGGTACATCGCTATGTACTCGATTCACGGTCAAGAATTCATATCTGGTTTCCTAGGGCTTCACAACATGGAGCGAGCACTTGTATCTGAGCATCCAAAATTCAATGTTTGGTATTATTACCTAATCATTGTCCCTCTTGCTCTATTACCATGGACACCAGCCGTTATTTACCGACTCAAAAACATTACCTGGAAAAATAATTTTTATCTTCTCGGCGCCATCTGGTTTGTAGTAATTGTATTATTCTATTCACTAGTGGCCACAAAGTATATAACCTATACGTTACCAGCAATAATCCCATGTCTTATCTGGGGTGCTGAAGCTATCACAACTAGCTGCCATAACAAGAGTACTAGTTTTAAATATATTGTAACGATTCCATTAGGCATATATACAATCTTATTCCTAGTAGCCAGCATCGCAACACCAGAATTAAATCCTATACCATTAATTAGTGCATTCGTATTACTAGTACTATTTGCACTAGTAGTTAAACGGTATAGAAATCGCAACGTACCATTATCTATCTATTTAGCCACACCTTTAACTATTTTATATACGGCAATCACAATAACTGTAACACCTATTTTATCTGATCAATCGGGGCTTCAATTCAAGCCATATATTGAGTCAAGTGCACAACACACATATATATATGGTACCTACTATACATCGATTGTGTATTATACAAAAGATACACCAACTCAAGTATTTGTACATACTACAGATAATCCAGTATGGACAGCAGGCAAAACATTGATGCCCACAATAACAGTAGAAGAATTTGATACTAGGATATCTAATGAGAAAGGTGCTACCATCATTGTGCCAAATAAATATAGTAAAGAATTTGCTAATTCACCAACTAACAACATAGCAACAGAGGTTGGAAAAACTAAATCGGCTAGCATTTATAAAATTCAATAATCATAACCAAAACTTGCTAATTGGTATTGATAGAGGGTTATAGGACAAAAAGTGTGTGTGACTAATCCCAATAAGTTGGAAAATCTGTA
>USQK01000098.1 GCA_900556785.1 uncultured Veillonella sp. | reverse complement strand
AAAAAAGTTGAGAAAGCGAAAACCATTTCCCCTTCCCCCTGCCATTGGCGCTAATATGGCTTGTCCGTCAATTTTGACAGCTCCAATTTGCCATTGTTTATTATTCATATATATCCCCTAATAAAAAGGGTACAGCATAAGCTGTACCCGAATGTACACTACTTTGTTACATATTCGTAACTATATTATAGTAGCATTATTTATTTCTTTCGTAAATAAGGCGTAAACCTTCTAATGTAAGCATAGGTTCTACATGGTCAATGCAGTCCGTAGCACTGCTAATGAGTTGTGCTAAACCGCCTGTAGCTACGACAGTTACGTGGTCGCCCATTTCAGCTTTCATACGAGATACAAGGCCTTCCACTTGGCCTACATAACCATAGAACATACCAGCCTGCATAGAGGATACGGTATTCCGGCAAATAACTTGACCTGGGTCTCTTACATCAATACGTGGTAATTTAGCAGCCCGTTGGAATAGAGCCTCTGCAGAAATGGTAACACCTGGTGAGATAACACCGCCCATATAATCGCCATTACCTTTAACCGCACAATAGGTAGTAGCTGTACCAAAGTCGATAATGATTAAATCACCTTTATAACGCTCATGTGCTGCTACAGCATTTACGATACGGTCAGCACCTACTTCACGAGGATTATCATACTTAATGGCGATACCAGTCTTAGTGCCAGGCCCAACAATAAGAGGATTTACATTGAAATAACGTAAACATACGCGCTCTAATGTAGGCATCAATGGTGGCACAACTGAGGAAATGATGATATCTTTAATATCCTTCACATCAACCTTACGGTCATGGAAGAATAGGTTCATCATCAACATGCCATATTCATCGGTGGTCCGCACACGATCCGTGGAAATACGCCAGTGACCTACAAGCTCCGTCTTGTCGTATACACCGAGAACAATATTGGTGTTCCCCACATCAATTACTAATAACATGAATACCTCCTATTTGCGCGGACGAATTGATACGTCCCCTGCCACAATACGTTTAACTGTCCCATCAGGGATTCTTACTAATAAGTTACCATCTTCATCAATATCTGTAGCTACCCCTTCATAGGTATTTCCTGGTGCTCTTACTTCAATTTCCTCACCAAGCGTTACCGATAATTGACGCCATTCATTGAGAGTTTCCTCAAAACCACTATCGAGGACTTCATAATATTGATGTTCTAAGGACTCTAATATAATTTTAAAAGCTTCCGTCCGTTCAATATCAATGCCTTCCATAGTTAAGGATGTAGCGATCAACTTCAATTCTTCCGGGAGCTCTTCTTGTTTAGTCTTTACATTGACACCTATGCCCATAACAATATAGGAAATTTCCTCCATAGAGCCAGACATTTCAGTCAAGATGCCAACTAATTTACGACCATTCACAAGAATATCATTGGGCCATTTAATGCCTGCATCGGTGAGTCCCATTTTATGGAACGCTTTTGTTAAGGCTACGGCTGCCATCAATGTACATTTCGGTGCTTCTACAGGTGCAAAGTCAGGGCGCAAAATGAGACTAAACCATAGACCTTTCCCAAATGGAGAATACCAGCCCCGCGATAAACGACCTCGGCCAGCAGCCTGTTCCTCTGTTACAACAACAGTACCTTCTTCTGCACCTTGTTGTGCTAAGCGACGAGCTTCTAGGTTAGTAGATTCGGTAGTGTCCATATAGACATACCGTTTTCCAAATACATCTGTTTTTAAGATTTGCTTCATTGCTAATGGACTCAACAAATCAGGTTCCTCCAATAATCGATACCCCCTCTTGGTATAAGATTCTATTTTGTAGCCTTTTTGACGTAATGCCTTGATATGCTTCCAAATAGCTGTACGCGAAACATGACACGCTTCCGACATATCTTGTCCCGATACGAAACCACCTTGGTTTTGTCTCAAGAATTCTAATACTTCATCACGCATAGTTTAGAGCCCCTTTCTTTGTCAACCTAGGTTTACAATTCGATTGTACAAGTGTACCCTGTAAAATGCAAGGGTTATTTAAAAGAATTAATGGTATAATACATGTAGTATTAAGTTATACCGTATGCAAAAGATAACAATAGTATGGTCTATCAATATCTGGGGAGATATATGAAACAATTTACATTAGAAGAAAAAAATGAAGTTCTTGAGAACCCGTTTATTCATATTCATAGAAAGCTCGACGTCCTATTAAACATAGGCAAACTACTCATGGAATGTGGTGCCGATACAAATCGAATTATTGAAGAAATGCTTAAAGCCGCCACATTTATGGGGATACCTCATGATTATTTAAATATACATATTTCCTATACTACGATTATGGTCAATTTACTGCATAAAGAACGATCTATTACCGTATTTAGAAAAACACCTGTCCATGTACCCAATATGGCCATGATCAATGCCGTATCTAAACTAACTTGGCGAGCCTTTGAACGACATTATTCACTTACAACTTATGAACAGTTAATTTCAAAATTAGATTCCACTATTCCCGTATATCCTGATTGGATAAAGGGTATTGCTTGTGCCCTCGGATCAGCAGGCCTTGCCTTTTTGTATAGTGGCGATATGATAGCTTTTATTGTAACTGTTATTTGTTCTCTAATCGGTTATTTTGGTCGTACCTTATCGGTACGCTTTGGTTGCAATGAATATGTAGGCATTGCAATTGGCGGCTTTGCCGCCATGGTTTCTGCCTATGGTTTCTATTCACATATTGAACAAGATTCGTTAGTTTACGTTCTTGTTTGTTGTACCTTATTTATGATACCTGGTGTACCGCTTATAAACTCCGTTATCGATACCATCAACAACCATATTTTATCGGGAATTACAAGAGCTATTAGAACGATCCTTATCGTTGGTAGCATGACCTTAGGCATGGCAATGGCTCTATACTTTAGCCCTATGCCGGCCTTTAGCTTTGTAGATATTAAGCCTCATGTATTATCCATTGAGCAAATTATAGGGTCTTTTACAGCTGCTGCTTCCTTTGCGGTACTCTTTAACGCTCCTGTCCGATTACTAGTATCCATTGGCATTGGCGGTGTATTATGCGTATTTACCCGCAATTTATTAGCTGTTGAATTTGGCTTCTCCATTCCAGGTGCTACCTTTGTAGGCGCTGCTGTAATGAGCGTGATCTATGTAAAAGTTTCTACTTGGCTGAGAACATCTAGCACAATTATCATCGTCCCATCTGCTATAGCCTTAATGCCTGGTATTCTGTATTATCGTTTTCTATTCGATATGCTTCACATCAACGCACTCAACGAATCCGGTCTCGTACATATGGTACAAAATGGTGTAACAGGTATTTTAACAATCGTTGGCATCGCGGTCGGTGTGGCCATTCCTAATGTATTAGCACAGAAATACTTAAAATCACTTAAGGAACGTCGTATACAAGAATATTTAGCAACCCGCCACATCAATGATGGACAATCAGAACCACCCGTAAAACGGGTGGTTTGCTCACGGGCTATAAGCCCGTAGTAC
>USQK01000097.1 GCA_900556785.1 uncultured Veillonella sp. | reverse complement strand
GCCAAGCATAGGCTAATTAAGAGAGTAGGACGATTATGACCACTATAAAAATTGCGTTATTAGGTTTTGGTACTGTTGCACAAGGTACATTTAATTTATTGCAAGATAATGCTGAGTTAATTAGAAATCGTACAGATGTTAATGTTGAAATTTCTAAAATCTTTGTACGTAATCCTGATAAATATAGCCATATTACATTGCCTGAAACAGCTCAATATGTAACAGATATTGAGGAAGTACTAAAAGATGATTCCATTCAAATGGTTGTGGAATTAATGGGTGGTACAACCTTTGCTAAAGATTGTGTAGAAGGTGCTTTAAAGGCTAAAAAAAATGTAGTAACTGCAAATAAAGATTTGTTAGCAGAATCTGGCCCATATCTATTAGACTTAGCTAGCAAAAACGGCGTAGATTTACGCTTTGAAGCATCTGTATTAGGTGGGATTCCAATTATCCGTACATTATATGAGTCCTTAGCTGGCAACCGTATTACAGAGCTCATCGGTATTATGAATGGTACTACAAACTTTATTTTAACTAAAATGTCTGAAGAAGGTTTAAGCTATCAAGACGTACTAAAGGAAGCGCAAGATCTTGGTTATGCTGAGGCCGATCCTACAGCAGACGTTGAAGGTCTAGATGCGGCACGTAAACTTGCTATCCTTGCATCTATTAGTTTCAATCGTCGCATTTTCTTTGAAGATGTATCCGTAGAAGGTATCACTTGCATTGATACGGAAGATATTAAATTCGGTAAAGAATTTGGTTATAATATCAAGCTATTAGGTATTGCAAAAGAAACTAGTCAAGGTTTATCTCTAAATGTATACCCAGCATTTATTCCTACCACACATCCTTTAGCATCTGTTCGCGGTTCTTATAATGCGATTTATGTAAAAGGTAATGGTATTGATGATGTAATGCTATACGGTCGTGGTGCTGGTAGCTTACCTACAGGTAGCTCTGTAGTATCCGATATTATGGAAGTAGCTAAAAATGTTTCATACAACGAAACAGGTCGATTGAAACCATTCTATTATGACCAAAAGAATATTTACTCTCCTGGTAAGATTCAATCTAGCTATTACTTACGTTTGGAAGTAGATAATAAAACAGGTGTATTAGCTAAAATTTCTGCAAAATTAGCAGAACAAAAGATTTCTGTTTTATCCATCGTTCAACGAAATATGGATCCAGAAACTGCTGTATTAGCGATTGTAACATCTAAATGTCCTAGATCTTATATTTTAAATCTTATCGATTCCTTTAACAGCTTGCGTTCTGTTAAGTCTGTTAATAGTGTAATTCGTATTATGGAAGCTTAAACTATGAACACTGTTCGCGTACAAGTACCAGCCACTAGTGCTAACTGTGGACCTGGTTTTGATTGCTTAGGTTTGGCACTCAATCTATACAACATTTTTAGCTTTACACCTGATGTAAAAGCTACAGAATACACCTATACTTTTGAAGGTTTTGGCGCAGACATTTTACGTGCTGAAGATCCTAAAAAAAATCTTATTGGCTTTGCGATGGATCAAGTTTTTGCTACTGTGCAAGAACCAATTCAATATGGACATATTACGTCTGAAACTTTAATTCCTCCATCTCGTGGGCTCGGTAGTAGTAGTACAGCAATTGTAGGCGGCTTATTATTGGCTAACGCGTTAGTTAAACATCCACTTTCAAAAGAGGAATTGTTAGTCATTGCAAACCGTATGGAAGGTCATCCAGATAATGTGGCACCTGCTATTTTCGGTAATTTATGCTGTGCTACAGGCTTAAAAACAAAGGTATTAAATACGGTTATCTCTGTTCCATCTGAATTGCATTTTGCCGTAGTCGTACCTGAGGTTATGGTTTCTACAGAATACGCTCGTTCTGTGTTACCTAATCATGTACCATTTAAAGAGGCTGTGCAAAATGTGAGCCATGCATCTTTATTTGTAACTAGTTTGATTACACATCAATTAAACAATTTATCTGTTGCATTAGATGATAATTTGCATGTACCATATCGTAAAACATTAATACCACATTGTGATGCAGCCTTTGAAGCAGCTAAAGCTGCTGGCGCATATGGTGCAACTATTAGTGGATCTGGTTCCACTCTAATTGCCTATGTAGATAAAGCCCACGTACAAGCTGTGGCAGATGCTATGGGTGCTGTATTTACATCTAATGGAATTGAAAATAGAACATATTGCTTAGAAGCCGATAGTAAAGGAGCATCAATTATTTAGTTTGTGGTATAATTATAGTGTTAGGCATAGTCCATAACTATAATTGGAGGAAACTATGAACAATATAAAAACAACGCTTTTATTAGCGACTTTGACGGCCATTTTAGTGGTCTTAGGTGATATGATTGGCGGTAGAAGTGGTATGATGATTATGTTCGTTATATCCATGGGCATGAATTTTATGTCCTATTGGTATAGCGACAAAATCGTTTTAGCACAATATGATGCACAACAAGTTACTGCACAATCTAATCCAAAATTATATGGCATGGTAGAACGTTTGGCTAAGAATGGTAAGTTACCAATGCCAAAAGTGTATATCATTCCAAGTGATGTACCTAATGCATTTGCTACAGGCAGAAATCCGAGTCATGCAGCAGTTGCTGTTACAGAAGGTATCCAACGACTATTAACAGACGACGAGCTAGAAGGTGTTTTAGGACATGAGTTAACCCATGTCAAGCATCGTGATACATTGATCAGTACTATTGCTGCCATGATGGCAGGCGCAATTTCCATGATTGCCCATGTGCTTCAATTCTCAGCTATATTTGGTCGTTCAGATGACCGTGAAGGCTCTAACCCGTTAGAGTTAATAGGCGCCATAGTTATTGCACCTATCGCAGCAGCTCTTATTCAGATGAGTATCTCTAGAGCTCGTGAGTTCTTAGCTGATGAGGGGGGCGGAGAGATGTGCCGCAACCCTTTAGCTTTGGCATCAGCCCTTGCAAAAATTGACTACTATTCAAAACATGGTGCATTGCCAAATGCAAGTAATGCAACAGCCCATATGTTTATTATCAACCCTATGGTTGGTATTGGTGAAAGCTTGAGCAATCTTTTTAGTACACATCCTCGTACAGAGGAACGTATTGCAAAATTGAAACAACAAGCAATGAATCCTAAATATAAAGAGAAAGCATTATTTTAATTAATATCTACAGGAGGATATCATGCAAGAAACATTAGTTTTAATCAAACCAGATGCAGTTAAGCGTCAATTAAGTGGTGAAATTCTTAGCCGTTATGAACGTAAAGGTCTTGTCATTAAAGCATTAAAACTTTTACAAGTGCCTCGTGAATTAGCGGAAGAGCATTATGCTGAACACAAAGAAAAACCATTCTTCGGTGAATTAGTTGATTTTATCACATCTGGTCCAGTTCTTGCTTTCGTATTGGCCGGAGACAATGCCATCGTATCCGTACGTGCTTTAAACGGTGCCACAAATCCTGTAGATGCTGCCCCTGGTAGTATTCGTGGTGACTATGCCCTAACAA
>USQK01000096.1 GCA_900556785.1 uncultured Veillonella sp. | reverse complement strand
CTCATGTGAGCACCCCGTTATGGCTTCATTATACGAGGTGCTACGGGAACCGTCAATTCTTTTGTTGCATAGATTGTATATTGATGTTATAACTAGAGTATAAAAATATATTGCCACTAGGGGTGCTTTTGCTGAGATTGACCATTCAAAACCCTAGACCTGATCCAGATAATACTGGCGTAGGGAAGTGGAGTGCAACATAATACTAAACTATTACGAGACCATTCCATTTGAAGTGGTCTCGTTTTTATATGTCTGGAGGTATTATGAAAAAACTAATTATTGCTAGCATATGTGTAGCTTTAGGCGTAGTATTATCTACTACATCAATTCCTATTGGACCAGCGCGTATTTTTCCGTTTCAACATATGATTAATGTTATCTTAGCCGTTGTGGTGGGGGCAAGATTTTCCGTAGGTGCTGCCTTTAGTACATCTTGTTTGCGCAATATATTGGCACTAGGTTCTCCTTTAGCCTTTCCAGGCAGCATGATTGGCGCTTGGTTATCGGCTTATTTATATAAGAAATATAACGCTCTATGGGCGGCAGCTCTAGGCGAAATCATTGGTACCGGCCTTATCGGTGCTCTTGTGAGTTATCCTATAGCCAATTTCTTGTTAGGTAAACCTTTGGCATTGTTGACCTTGATTACATCCTTCGCCATGAGCTCTATAACAGGTGCTTGCATTGGTTTCATAGTATTACAAATCTTATCTCGTCGTCATCTATTACATAAGGAGGTATAATGAAACTACATACTGCATTGACAATTGCTGGTACTGATCCTAGCGGTGGCGCCGGTATTATGGCTGATTTGAAATCCTTCCAAAGTCGTCACATATACGGCATGGCTGTTGTTACCTCTGTGGTAGCCCAAAATACGACGGGCGTACATCATGTAGAACATCTGTCGCTAGAGAGTATTGAGCAGCAATTACACGATGTGTATTCTGACATTGAACCTCAAGCCGTTAAGACGGGCATGATTGCCTTGCCGGAGATGATGGATCTTATCTATCCTTATGTGAGTAAACCAATTCCTTATGTAATGGATCCCGTTATGATTGCCACTAGCGGTGACCGACTCGTATCAGATGAGGCAGTAAATTTCTTAAAATCTAAACTTATTCCGACGGCTACAGTGATTACACCTAACCGCAGCGAGGCTGAGGTCTTAGCGGACATGTCTATTGATTGTGAAAGCGACATAACAATGGCGGCTAATCGTATCTTACAGGACTTAGGACCTCAAGTAGTTATCATTAAAGGTGGTCACATCGGTGAAGATGCAACGGATTATGCTTTCACTAAAGATGGTAGCGTCCGTACTTGGACAAGCCCTAAATATGATACGGTGCATACTCATGGTACAGGCTGTACTTTCTCCGCAGTGATAACGGCGGAGCTCGCTAAAGGGCGTGATGTAATGGATGCCATTGGTATTGCCAAGGACTATATTGCACTTGCTATTAAACATAATCCTGGGCTGGGAAATGGCTGTGGTCCCGTTAATCATATGGCTTATGGACTCTTATCTAATGGACCTGAAACGATGGATGAGCTCTTGAAAAATGATGAGAGGAGATAGTGATATGACCTATGAAAATCAATACATGAATGGTCAAACTTGGCCTGAACTCAAGATATTAGAAATCTTGCGCCAGAGAAACCCTCTCGTTATTTGTATTACCAATGATGTGGTGAGGACCTTTACGGCCAATGGTTTGCTCGCCATTGGTGCATCACCGGTGATGAGTGAGTGTAGTGAAGATTTGAAAGATCTCATCGTCCATGCATCGGCGCTACTCATTAATATTGGTACTCTTACCCCAGACAAAGTTAGTTACTACAAAGATGCCATAGCACTGGCAAAGAAACATGAGGTTCCTATCGTTTTAGATCCAGTAGGTTGTCATGCGGGGGCTTATCGTCTATCTGTGGTGTTAGATTTGATTAAGACTGGCAACATCTCTCTATTACGAGGTAACCAAAGCGAAATTAAAGCTATCTACGATGCTTTAGGTCCTGATGATGAGGATAATAATTCTACAGAAGGTAAAGGTGTAGATGGCGCACAAGTTGAGGATAGTGCTGTTATTGCTTATCGACTCGCACGTCTTATCAACTGCCCTGTTGTAGCTACTGGCGAAGAGGATTATGTTTCTGATGGAACTCGGGTGTTTGCCGTACCGCATGGTCATCCTATTATGACAGCTGTAACGGGCACGGGCTGTCTATTAGGAGCTGTTTTGGCGGCTTTCTTTAGCGCTTATTATCCATATAAAAACAGACTATCTATCGGTGAGTTTCTCGCCTATGCATTGGCTTACTATGGTTTAGCCGGTGAAAGTGCAGTACAGGTAAGTGGCGTAAAACCTGGTAGCTTTAGTGTAGCCTTTATGGATAGATTATATACACTTGATGATGCGGTGCTTATGTCTGAAAATCATATACGCCCTGTAGTTGTGCCGGATCAATTAGAAGTATATTTCATCAGTGGTACGCAAGATGTGGAACTGAATGAACATCGTTTGCTCTCTATCGTAGAGGACGCTTGTCGAGGTGGTGTGACTTGTTTTCAATTTAGAGAAAAGGGCGCAGGTACCTTAGTGGGGCAACAGAAACTAGAGTTAGCCCAACAATTAAAACAAATCTGTGCAAAGTATAATGTACTCTATGTTATCAATGATGATGTAGACTTAGCGATGGCTGTTAATGCTGATGGTGTACATGTAGGTCAAGAAGATATGCGTCTAGAAGAGGTGCATAATCTTGTAGGCCATAAGGTGGTTGGCATCTCCATTCACTCCGTAGAGGAACTTCATAAGACTGATATAATCTATGCTGACTGTGTAGGTGTAGGACCAATGTATGCTACAAGTAGTAAGCCTGATGCACAAGAGCCATGTGGACCGGAGCGTGTCGCTGAACTACAAGCAGAAGGCTTGACCTTACCATGTGTTGGTATTGGGGGAATAACTTTAGACAATGCGAAGCCTATACTAGAAGCAGGAGCCTGTGGTGTTGCCATCATATCTGCTATTGCTCATGCAGATAACCCTTATGAGGCGGTACAACAGTTTAAGCATTTAGTGGATAGTACTAAATAGTTGCTATTACTATAAGATAATTTATGGATTATTACGCTCTATTAGCAATATAAACAGGGAATATAATCAAATAAAACACAACCAAAATATAACCTTAATAGCGAATAGAACACAAAAAAAGACGATGACCTAAGTCATCGTCTTTTTGTTAAGGAAGTTGTTAGTACTTACTGTAAGATTATATTGTACTTACAGGTGTGTTTAATTTAAATCTGTACTTACAGGTTGTTAGTTTAGTTAGTGTCGTATTTACAGATTAGAAGGATTCAACCAAACGTTGGAAGAAAGCTTGTGGGTGAGCACATACTGGGCAAACTTTAGGAGCTTCTTCACCAATGTGTACATAGCCACAGTTAGCGCAGATCCAAGCTACTGGTTCGTCGTTAGTGAATACTTTGTTACCAGATACTCGAGCTGCTAATGCAAGGTAACGAGCTTCATGACGAGCTTCGATTTTACCAACTTC
>USQK01000095.1 GCA_900556785.1 uncultured Veillonella sp. | reverse complement strand
CTGCTACTCAATCGGCGGGCATGTTCTTTCAAAGTGGTACAGATGGTAAGCCGCTCCATGCGGGACTAGCAGCACGCAATGGTGTATGGGCTTACGAACTGTTGCAATATACATTACTTCAAACAAGCACAAAACCGTTTGACCCTGAACGGGGTTGGTTTAAAACCATCGGTAATATTACTGTTACATCAAATGATATTGTTAGCCGTTGGCTTGCACCAGGGCAACTCATTGACCCTGGCTTATGGATGAAAGTCCACCCTTATTGCTCGGCAGCCATTTGTGGCGCTGAAGCAGCTGAAACCGTGGCACATAGTATATATACTACATCTTCTTCGTATGTGTCTAAGCACTACAACGTTTCACCAGATGCAGAGGAACAAGGTAAACGTAGACTATGTGCCACCCTCGTTTCCTCCCTTTGGGATGATATAGATAGAGTTACTGTACACTTCCCGCTTGGTGCTGATGCAGCATTGCGGTATACAGCGCCAACAACAGGTCGAGAAGGTCAGTTTTCTATAGAGTACATCGTGTACCAAGTCCTCGCCTATGGGGCGGTACAGGATGAACTATTTAAGATCGATACCATAGACCAATCAGTACGAGACTATATGTCGCGTATAGAGCGGGTCTATGATTTACCGAAGGTATCCCAAACAGAGCGGATTACGAAAGTAACCGTTACCTTGAAAAATGGAGAAACTTTCACAGAAATGGTGAACAATCCGAAAGGATCGCCGAATAATCCTCTTACATTAGAGGATATACGCATTAAGCTTGGCCTCACGTTGAAGGCTGATCAAATAGATAGAATAATGGAGGCTTTCACCCATACAAATGAGGTGGAACCATTCCTGCAAACATTGGGAAAAGAAGGAGTTTTACATGTTTAATACAAAGAAATTGACGAAATTATTCGCCATCGGCGCATTGGCACTAGGCGTGCTCGTTGTAGCTGGTTGCGGTGATGATACATCTAAGGAGACGAAAGTAAATCCAGATGCAAAAGTGATTAACGTAGCTACACGCGGTACAGTTCGTCCTTATTCCTACACAGATGATAACGGTAACCTTACAGGTTTTGATGTGGAATTGTTGAAAGAAATTGAACGTCGTAATCCAGACCTTCACTTCAACTTCAAGCCTATGGCCGTTGATGCTGCCTTCGTAGCGATGGATGCCGGCCAAGTTGACATGATTGCAAATCAAATGCGTCGTAATCCAACTCGTGAAGCAAAATACTACTACACAAATGAGGTTAACAACTACTCTACTCGTAAATTAGTAGTTAAAAACGACCGCAATGACATTTCTAAACTAGATGATTTGAAAGGCAAAAAAATCGCCGTTACTACATCCTCTGAGTTCAACGAATTGGTAAAACAATTCAACGAAACAGCTAATCCACCAATCGACATTATCTATACAGATAAAGCAGGTGCTGAAACATTGAACCTCGTTGCTACTGGTCGTGCCGATGCAGCAGGTGAATACGAATACGTAATTAATTCTGCTATTAAGGACCGTGGCTTACCACTCAAAGCCGTAGGCGATGTATTGGCAGTAGTACCAACATACTTCTTGTCTAAACGTACAGACGATATGAAACAAGTAAACGAAAAAATCGATAAAACGATGAAAGAAATGCGTGCTGATGGTACGTTGAAAAAACTTTCTGAAAAATATCTTGGTGGGGATTACACATTCGATCCAACACAAAAATAACGAATAGGCCGCCTTGGCGGCCTTATTCTATTATGTATAGAAACGAGGTGCTACTGTGGGCAAGTATTTTGATGTGTCCTACATGATCCAAGCGTTTCCACAGCTCTTGAATTATGTGCACGTAACGGTGCTTATCACCGTTATTTCTGCCATCTTAGGTGTTATTTTGGGCTCTATCATAGCCATCATTCGCCTCAAGAAGGTACCAGTATTAAACCAATTATTTATCGTATTTATCTCCTTTATGCGGGGCACTCCGTTCTTGGTACAGCTCTTCCTTATTTACTTTGGGGTACCAGAAATCATGTCCCACATGGGGCTTAACATGAAAAATGTGCCAGGCCTCGTATTCGTATACGCCGTATTTACATTGCACATTGCAGCTTACAGCGCTGAAATCATGCGCTCCAGTATTGATGCGGTGGCTCCTGGTGAGAAGGAAGCCGCTAAAAGTCTTGGTATGACCGAGTTCCAAAGCTATGTGCGCATCATCTTGCCGCAGGCTTTCACCATGAGCATTCCACCGTTGACGAACCTCGTTATCGGCATGTTGAAAGGGACGGCGCTCATTTTTAACGTCGGCGTTGTGGATATGATGCGTAAGGCGGACCTCATGGGCGGCAATAGTCAGCGCTATCTTGAGCTATTCGTCGATGCGGCCATCATTTATGGTATTCTAATTATCATCGTGTCCCTCTTGGGCCGATTGCTTGAAAAACGTTTTACCGTTGCGGGCAAGGAAACGCAACGCATTTTGATCAGTGAGGAGTAGGGGCGTATGGGACATATAATCGATTCAACCTATATTTATGGCACCTTCTTTGCTGTCATTCCTTATGTGAAAGTCACCCTTATGATTACCTTCCTCAGCGTTGGTTTGGGTACAATCCTAGGGTTATTAAGTTGCGTGCTACAACAAAATAAAGTGCCTGTGCTCAGTCAGCTCAGCTACCTATATGTATTATTGTGCCGTAGTATTCCGAACATGGTTCTCTTATACCTCGTGTACTATGGTTTACCAATTCTATTCCTCGCGCTAGAGGATCAAACAGGGGTGCATGTGCCCTTTGAAAAGGTGCCAGCTACCTTTGTAGCCGTTGTAGGTTTAACCTTGCACACAGGAGCCTATTTGAGTGAAATCTTCCGGGCTGCCTTACAATCGGTACCGAAAGGGCAAATGGAAGCGGCTCAGGCCATCGGTATGACTTGGTTCCAAGCGTTCCGTCGCATCGTATTGCCACAGGCTACAGTCTTTGCGTTGCCACTATTTACAAATCAGTTCCTTAACACCATGAAGAGTACGAGTATCGTATTTGTCATCACAGTTATTGAACTATTTGGCGCTGCAAAGTTATATACAGAGGAAAATTCACAATATTTTGAGGCCTACATCGTGGTGGCCGGTCTATTCTGGGTGATGGGGATTGTATTTGAATTTATCTTCCATCGTTTAGAAATCTATGCAAGCAAGTATAAACGAGGTAATGCATTATGATAGATATTAAACAAGTTCACAAATCCTTCGGGAACCGTGAAATTTTAAAGGGCATCGACCTACATGTGCCAACGGGGTCTGTAACGGTTATCCTTGGCCCATCTGGCAGTGGTAAGACGACGTTCCTTAGAACATTGAACTTCCTTGAAAAGGCAGATGCAGGGACGATGCAATTAAACGATATTTCTGTAGACCTACATAAAGCGTCTAATAAGGAAATCTTAAACGTACGCCGCAATACATCCATGGTATTCCAGTCTTATAACTTATTCTCTAATAAGACGGTTATTGAAAACATCATGGAAGGCCTTGTAACAGTTAAGAAGATGAAAAAAGCTGAAGCCCGTGACATTGCGCAACGTTTCCTCAAGGAAGTAGGCATGGAAGGCTATGATGATTACTATCCTGTACAACTTTCAGGTGGTCAACAACAACGTATCGGCATCGCTCGTGCCCTTGCGATGGACCCAGAGGTTATCCTCTTTGACGAACCTA
>USQK01000094.1 GCA_900556785.1 uncultured Veillonella sp. | reverse complement strand
AAATTACACTGCTGACAAGAGTCTACCTTACTATGTTAATGTTTTATAGTACGAACCTGTCCATATCGTCATTGTATCATGTATATATTGGGTTTACAATGTATCATTTCACATAATAATAGGTATAAATTAAGGCATTATAACTAAAAATTATAAGAAAAAAGGATACTACATACTAAGTAGTATCCTTTTAGTATTAATAGTTATCGTTTTAAATAAATTCTAGAAGAATGCAGTCTATACAAAATTATATAGAATATTTATTCTGTAACACCTCTTGCTGACGTTCTTCCGTAAAGAATATCTCCTCTAAACATAACCCTTGAGCTGGCGCCGTTTTGCCTATAACACGACGATCTTTGGCGGCCAAATAGCCCTTAATATCCTCCACCTTGCGTCTTCCAAGGCCTACATCGACGAGGAGCCCTGCAATATTGCGAACCATGTGGTATAAGAACCCATCCCCCACTACAGAAATGGTAACATGAGAGCCTTCTGCCTCTACATGAATTCCTATAATTGTTTTTACCGGATCAGCAGGTGTTGAATTCGTCCCCTTTAAGGTTGTAAAGTCATGGGTGCCTAATAATTCATTGCCTGCAGCTTGCATGAGGTCGATATTAAGAGGCTTCTTAACATGCCAATGGTATCGTTTTGTCAAAGGATTAGCAATAAGCTGATTATGAATGGTATATACATACTCTTTACCGTATATATTCCAGCGTGGCTTCCAATCGAGTGGAATTTCCACGGCTTCAAGAACAACGATATCCTTTGGAATATGCGCAATCATAGCACGAGGAATGTTTTCTACTGGTATAGATCCAGATGTTTGGAACGTACAGACTTGAAACTTCGCATGTACCCCTGCATCTGTTCTAGAAGCCCCATAGATTTGTATGGGTTCATTACAAATTTTAGATAATCCGTATTCTAAGCAACCTTGTACGGTTAAGCCCTTATCATCAGGTTGCTTTTGATAGCCTGCTAAATCGGTGCCATCATAAGCGACTATAATCCGTATATTTCTCATAGATCAAGCCACCATAAAATGATGAGTACGATGGTAACCAAAATGACAGCTCCTACGCCGATATAATCAACATAGGTAACTTGTAGTTCTTTCATGCGCGTACGGTTTACACCACCTCGATAGCAACGCGCTTCCATAGCAATAGCCAGTTCATCAGCACGTCTAAATGCACTGATGAATAAAGGAACCAATAAAGGTACCATATTTTTTGCCCGTTGAATGATAGACCCTGTTACAAAGTCTGCACCACGAGCAGATTGAGCTTTCATAATACGATCTGTTTCATCCAATAAAGTAGGAATGAAACGCAATGCAATGGTCATCATCATAGCCAATTCATGAGCAGGTACGCCAATACAGCGGAATGGGTTTAGCAAATGCTCAATACCATCGGTCAAACGAATTGGTGATGTCGTATAAGTCAACAGAGAGGAGAACAAGATTAAAAAGATTAATCGTGCCGCCATTTGTAGACCCATAGCTAAGCCTTGATCTGTAATATTGATGATGCCCCATTGGAAAACTGAATTACCTGGGGTCGTAAAGATATGAATACCCATAGTAAATACAATAATAATCCAAAGTGGTTTAATAGCTGACCACATCAAGCGTAATGGCAATCTTGATAATAACATCGCAAAGATGGTAAATGCCCCTACCAAGCCATACGCAAGAGGAGAATTTGCTAGGAAGATAGCTACCACAAAGATAGTTGTAGCAATAATCTTTGCGCGAGGATCCATGCGATGCAAGAAGGAGTTTCCTGGGAAGTACTGCCCAATAGTAATGTTATTTAACATGGCTACCTCCTTCTAGAATGGCTTGTACTGCATCATCCACGGATAATACACGATTAGATACATCTAGTCCTTGTTCACGCAAATATTCCATAGTTACAGACACTGGTGGTACATCTACACCTACCACTTGTAATTCATCACGATGGTTATTAAAGATATCCATCGGTTCTCCATCGAGAACGATGCGACCTTTATCGAGTACCACGAGGCGAGATGCCATGCGAGAAATATCCTCCATGTTATGTGATACAAGGATTACAGTAATGCCCTTTTCTTTATGAAGGCGAATGATCTCTTCAAAGATTTCTTCACGACCAAATGGGTCGAGACCTGCAGATGGCTCATCAAGAACTAAGAAATCTGGATCCATAGCCACCACACCAGCGATGGCAACACGGCGCATTTGCCCACCAGATAGATGAAATGGAGAGCGCTCCGCGTAGGTGTCGTAATCAAGGCCTACAAATTTCATTGCCTCCCGTACCCGTTCATCCACTTCATCTGGGCTAAGGCCTAAGTTTTTAGGACCAAAGGCAATATCTTCGGCAATAGTTTCTTCAAACAACTGATGTTCTGGATATTGAAAAACCATGCCTACCTTATGGCGCATCTTTTTAGCTTCCTCTGTAGAAGCACTAATATCTACACCATTAACGGTAACCGTTCCTGTTGTAGGATGTAATAAACCATTTAAATGTTGTACAAAGGTAGATTTACCAGAGCCGGTATGACCAATGATGCCTAAAAACTCACCGTTTTCAACAGTAAGAGATACACCGTGAAGGGCTGTCTTTTCAAATGGAGTACCTACACCATAGGTATAAGTAATATTATCTAATACAATCGCCATTAGTGTGTGCCCTCCCCTCTTACTGCATTTACATCTTCATTGGTAGGAGAACTAATAGTTTTAGCCCCTACATTATGATTATCTAGTAGTTGGTCAGCTAATTTAGAATGTTTGAGACCTACTGCTAATTCCTCATTATTGATGATACTTTTACCGACCTCATATCCTTTTTCATTTAATTTGAAAGCAATTTCAGACGCAACTGGTACATCAAGGCCAAGGCCTTTTAAGGTATCTACATGACTGAAGATTTCACGAGGAGTGCCATCATGTAATTTTACACCATTTTTCATAACTACCACACGATCAGCTGTGACAGCTTCCTCCATAAAGTGTGTAATGAACACGATAGTGATACCTTCTTCTTTATTGAGTTTATGAACTGTCTCTAATACCTCACGACGACCTTTTGGATCGAGCATAGCCGTTGGTTCGTCAAGAACGATACAATCAGGTTTCATGGCCAGTACACCAGCAATAGCAATACGTTGCTTTTGACCACCAGACAACAAATGAGGACCATGCTCTCTATATTCAGTCATATTAACAGCCTCTAATGCTGCATCGACACGTTTTCTAATTTCAGCACTAGGAATTCCAAGATTTTCTGGACCAAAGGCAACATCTTCTTCTACGACAGCTGCCACAATTTGGTTATCCGGATTTTGGAACACCATACCTACATGTTGGCGTATATCCCAAATATGTTCTTCATCACGCGTATCATAGCCACATACATTAACATACCCTTCACTAGGTTGTAATAACACGTTGAAATGCTTGGCTAGTGTACTTTTACCACTACCATTAGTACCGATAATACAAACAAACTCACCACGCTTGATGGATAAACTCACATCATTTAGTGCATGTACATCATTGCCATTTTCATCAGTATAAATATGACTCATATGATTGACATCAATCATAATGTCTTTTTCATTCATGGATAACCTCATATCTTTCTAGTCAATTTCGTTTCTATGAAAGTAAACCTCTTTACGGTTAACAATACATATTCAATATTTACGATAACTGCTAACATATTACGATATTATACTAATCGATTGTACCATAAAATTGACAATAAAAAAACGGTGCTGCAACATAAGTTACAA
>USQK01000093.1 GCA_900556785.1 uncultured Veillonella sp. | reverse complement strand
AAGTTAATAAAGTTATGGATTTACAGAGTGTTCAATTTCATATTGCAATTTAAGAAATTATAATATAATAATCTTGAGGATAAAAAGTTATATTGATGTCAAATAATATAATTAATTTTTTTACAAAGAACTAAAGCCTTTCATGAAATCTCTTTATTCGCCCTGTATAATACCCTCATTAGTCTAATGAGAGGGTAGATATAGATGAGAGATACTGCAAAGCAAATTATAAATTATTGGTATTCACTTCAGTGTTTGGATCCGAAAAAGGTTCCTAAGTATAAAGCGAACTCTAATCGCAATGAAGATGAACTCATAGTTCATATAAAAAATAATACTAATAGTAATAGAAGTAATACAACTACTATTTATCAACAGTCAGTAATTAATCCTTTATGGGAAAAAACAAACTCACGTGTTTCTACGTATGTAGTACCGTTACCAAATTATTCTTATAATTATTCTATTATCGATAAGATTAAGTGTTTCAAAGATGAAAAGGACTACGTGTTAGATGATGAACATGCGGTTCTGTTAAGTGTAGTCAAAGGGACTGAAGTACTGGAAGCTTTCATTGATAAACTAGAAATTGAATATCCTGAAAAGCCATATTTAGGGAATGTGTACAGTGCATCCTTTACAGTTGATGCAGAGGGATACTATAAAGAGGGGAGTATTCAAATTGCTCCTTTTATTTGGGTGATTCATCAAATGATGTCTCAGCCTGATGTGGAGTTTAAAGATATTAAGCTCGATGGTTGGGACGAGATTGTTAAAGAAATCGAGGATCGTTTTAATCTTCCTGAGGAAAAGGTATCTCTTGATAAGGCAGCACGGATAATTAACTCGTATATACAAGAGAATATCTTGGAACCTATGGGCGTTACTATGTTCCGCGCTGGTGATATCTATGGCTACTGTGGTTTTAAGGGCGAGGAGATTCAGCTAGTTAAAGCTGAGACAATGCCTATTAATGATTTAAAATCTAGCTTTTTCCTTGATGATTTACAGTTGGTGTTACAATACATTGATACATTAAAGGATGATGATAAGGTATTATCGTATATTAATAGTCTTAATCAGGATATTGAGCATTATGATTTGTTGAAAGATACAGATCAAATGCGTAAGTGGTATAATCCAAAGGTTTTACCTTATGGTAGATGGCCTTCAAAGTTTAATTTATCCTTTATGCAGCAAATTGCTGTTAATATTGCTAAGGAGAACCCTAAAGATATCTTTTCTGTTAATGGCCCTCCTGGTACAGGTAAAACAACGTTACTAAAGGATATTATTGCTAGTAATATTGTTGAACGTGCTGCTAAGTTTTGTGAAAGCAATCATGTAAACGATATATTCGAAAAGGTTGTGGGCCGAGATGGTAAATCCTTTTATTATAATATACCTAGTGACATTGCTATATATGGTATGTTGGTGCTTTCATCAAACAACAAGGCTGTTGAAAATATTACATTAGAATTACCGAATATCTCTTCTGTGGAAGAGGGAACCAATAGCTCTACATTATTTAATCCTGATTCTTCTGACCAACAAGTTGATTTATCTTGTTTTGCGGAGGATAAGAATTATGAATATGTTAAATCTAATGAGGTATATTTTACGTTTTTAGCTGATCATTTAGCAAAGAGTAATGAACAATGGGGATTAATTTCTGCTAGACTTGGTAAGAAATCTAACATTACTAACTTTATGTCTGTATTAAATGTATTATCTTCAGATATGTCCTCTATTATGCGTATACCTAATGTTCAAGATGCTTTTGAAAGTGCTAAAAAACAGTTTCAGGAACAATATAACCTTGTAAAAGCATTATTTAGTTATGTAACAACATATGAAGATAATATCAAATTAGTTCAGGAGCTAAAATTTAAAATTGATGAATTAAAAGAGGAAATTCATACAATCGATGAAGAATTAAGTGAATATGATACCTTAGACGATGATTTATTGAAGTTGATTGAGCATAAAAATAGTATTGAAACTAAATTAATAGAGTATAATAATCAACGATCTATTTTTGATAAGCTGTGGCACGCTACAAACTGGTCTATTTTAAAAGCTATGGGTAACCCTACATTGTTATCGGTAATTGAAGAGGAGACTACAAAGCTTCAAATTATTAAGGGTCAATTGGATGCATTACACCAATTGGTCAATGAGCGTGAATCCATAATTAATACGAAAGATGGCTTATTATCTGATATTAAAAATCTTGATGATACTGTTCAAGGTGTAGAGAGAATACAGCAAGAGATTTTAGGTACATTAAAATCTAGTGGTGAAGATACGATACATTGCTTTGATGATATAGCATCAAAGTTAATGTCATCTGATGAGGACCGCGCAGAGGCACACACTGCGTTCTTATATGTGTGTAACTATTTAAATGAAAGTAGAGAACGCTTATTGTATGATGCCTTACAAGTACAAAAGGCTGTAGTTATGAGTGATGCTTTTAGAAAGAATATGCAATTACTTAGTCAGTATTGGGGTCCATTAAATGAAAAGAAAAATCTACAGAAAAACTTTGACCTTGATACGATTTTCCCTGTATTACTTAATTCATTGATGATTGCCGTACCTGTTATTTCTTCTACTTTTGCTGCTGTGGAGAGGTTCTTGGTTAATTGTAAATCTGAAAGCTCGTTAGGGACTATCATTATTGATGAAGCAGGACAAGCCTCACCTCATATGCTTGTAGGGGCCTTATTCCGTGCTCAAAAGGCAATAGTAGTTGGTGATCCAAAACAGATTGAACCAGTACAAACGGTGCAGGATTTGTTTGTAGAAAGAATTGGCGGCGAAGGTATTGGTAAATATCGGAGTAAAGAGCTATCTGTACAAAGCTTAGCTGATGCACAAAATCCATTTGCAGGCATTATCAAAAACCTTGATGGATCTGAATCTTGGGTCGGTTGTCCCCTTGTTATTCATAGACGTTGTAAAGATCCAATGTTTACAGTTGCTAATGAGTTATCGTATGGTGGCTTTATGATTAATAAGACCATGAACCCCAAAGAGCCTATTGAACCGTGCAAAGAAAGCTGCTGGATAACATATGATGCAAGTAATATTGGTTCAAGCACTGGTAAAGATAGATATATACAAATACAAGGTCAAATTGCATTTGAATTGATACAAAAGTTACGAGCAAGAAATACGAAGTTTAAAGATATCTTTATTATTACACCCTTTACTACTGTTGCGTATGGTTTTAAAAAGTATATGGAATCAATTAGTGATGATATCGTCAACTGGACAGATAAAGATAATAAGAGCAGTTGGTTAAAGGATAATATCGGAACTGTTCATACTTTCCAAGGAAAAGAAGCTAAAGTAGTTATTTATATGCTGGGCTGCCAAAGTGATGGTTCTGCTAATGGCGCAATTAAATGGGTTAATGCAAATAATGTAAATGTAGCTTTTACAAGAGCAAAAGAATATGTATATGTTATTGGTGATGCTACTAAATGGGCAGAACTCAATAAAAATCTTGCATTCGCTCAAAGATATTTACCTGTTTATACTGTAGAGGATATCTAAAAAATATTTTATAAAATCATATGATTGAAAAAATATGTAAGGTTATAACAATAAAACAGGGAAAAGAATCCTTGGATTCCTTTCCCTGTTTAGATATGATATAATTTATATCAAAGTGAGGCATAAATGGTTTGGACGCCAGACTTCGCTTCTAGAATTTAATGTTGAAGAAACGGTCTGACTTCTATGTCGGGCCTTTTTTCATACTACGATTAGAAAGCTAGCTTTTGCTAGAGGACAATCACTTTGCTGCCATGATAATGGTCGCCACAAGTATGCCAAAGGAAATCATC
>USQK01000092.1 GCA_900556785.1 uncultured Veillonella sp. | reverse complement strand
CGCCATGGTTTGGGTTATCTTATCCCTTATGGCGGCCATTGCAGTTGGCCTCATCGGTCACGTATATATGTTGCCTGATGTATTAGTAGGCACTGATGCGGAAACTGTATTCCTCATCATGACAGAACGTCTCTTTACACCATTTGTGGCAGGTCTCATCTGGTCTGCAGTACTCGCAGCTATTATGAGTACCGCATCTGCACAGTTATTAGTAACAGCCTCTGCTATTTCTAATGACTTCTATGCCAATATCATCCATCCAAAAGCAAATGATAAGGAACTAGTACTCGTAAGTCGTATTGTAGTACTTATCGTAGCATTGATTGCCATCTATATGGCGATGGATCCTGATAGCTATATCTTAACAATGGTTGCCTATGCTTGGGCAGGCTTTGGTGCAGCATTTGGTCCAGCCATCTTGTTCTCCTTATTCTGGAAACGTATGACACGTCATGGCTGTATCGCGGGTATCGTCGTAGGTGGTTTAACAGTACTCATTTGGAAACAATTCGGATTCCTTGGTCTTTACGAAATCGTACCAGGCTTCATCTTCTCCTCCATCGCTATCTACGTAGTGAGTATCATGGGTAAATTACCTCCTCGTCCAGTTCTTAAGGATTATCGCGAAGCAGAAAAAATGCACGTTCTATAAATCAGAATTGCACATTTTATAAGAGCATATATAAAAATAGAGCTAGTTGATTCAACGATCAACTAGCTCTTTTATTATGAGTATTGTTCTAAGCCTTCCTTAATAGCTTCTTTTACTTCTGTTACCAAGGACGCTGGTGAAAGTACTTTCACACTTTGCATATATTGAAGTGCCCAATACTTGAAGGCATCGTGATTTACACGTACACGGCATACAACATCATCAGCTGTGATATTGGTGAATTCCACATTCCCATCAAACCAATCTAAAATTTGATTTACAATGGAACGCTTCGCCTTAAAGCTTACTGTAACGGATTCACCGCCAAACATGTAAATATGTTCTTTTACATATTGTGACACATTAAAGGTGCGTTGCTGATGATAACCCTTTATCTCCCGTAAAGGTTTTCTACGTTCACTAAGCACCGTAATGTGTGCAATTCGATCGACACGTAATGTGGACATGTCATCATAATTTTCGTGGTTCCCAACTAGATAATAATGTCCCCGATTCATAACTAGTTGGAATGGGTTGAATACATATTTCCGCTCCTTATTATCAGGACCAAGATTGATATGTAAACGTTTATCCACGTCAGGTTGGCAATAAGCCAAGGAAATTTTTCTCCCCTTTTGTATCGCTTCTTCTATGAGATCAATGTTAAGGAATAAGTCCTGACTTCTATGAAGGTAGCCTGTAGCACTTTCAATATCAATACCATGAGGCTTGAAATGAGAGCTGCCCAGTTTAGCAACACGACTGATTAAATCCTTACGTTGAGATGCAGTAATATGGCGGGATGCCAATATACCATCAATTAATAATCTCAATTCAGAATCTTCAAAGGTATGAATCATATAAAAATCAGTACGGCGAATAGTCCCATCTGCTCCCACTGCAGATTCTTCACATTGAATACCAAAATCGCCAGATTCATATAAATCATTTAAATGACGGCCTAAGGTCTTCCGATCGACGGATACCTCGTACCGCTCGGCTAATATACTGCGAATCTCTTCTTGAGATAAAGTATGATTAGCATCCGTTTCACTTTTCAGGATTTCTAGTATATATACTAGAACGGCCTTCTTAGATGCCATAAAAGACTCCTTTTACAAATAATACAATTAAAACAACATTGTAAGTAATACAATATATAATATCATCCACAACACATTGGATGATGTTCACAAAAATACCCATACATAGTATACCACACTTTTCATATATGGTTCATTTATTTCTCATCAATTTTATCGATTTACTATACTTTTTTGGCAATATTAAATAACAAAATGTAATAATTATTAAAAAAGATTAAATTTAATTATGTAAAATAAAAACCCATTACTACTTAATACATATAAATGTTATAAGTGTAATGGGTTTTATATTTACTCTGAATTTTGTATGAATAGAATATATAAGCTTATAGTTCTAAAAATGAATTAAGAAAGTCCATCTGTTTTCTTACTTCTAATAAAGCCTAATTGCTCCATACGCTTTGTTAATTCATTATAAAAGGCTTCAGCCATGGCATTCTGATGCTTACCACTTTGGGACTTATCAGCGCTAAAGAGAGAGTCTTTAATTTTCTTAATCAGTGTAGATTTAGCCTTAGGTTTATTCAATAATTCCATGAACAATAAATCTTCTTCAGAAATATCACCAATGGCATCATTGAACATGTTTGCGCCATAGATATATTCACTACCACCATCAGCAATAGCTTTTACAAAGTTTGTAAAACGAGCTGGTACATAGGATAAACCTTCCATATATTCCTGTTTATCTGGGAATGTTTTGTAGAATCGAATACCACCGCGTACCATATGTTCAACAATAGCTTTATACAAGCTGCATACAGCTGGTTCTAAATCTTCTTCAGATGCATTAGCAGCATCATGAGCAGCTTTTAAAATGGCAAGGGCTTCAATCATATTGAACGTACCACCATCTTTAATAAGTGCTTGGAATGTATCTCGTACAAGCTCATTTTCAAACATCTCTAAAGCTTCTTCATCAAAAAGTATTTGGAATACAAAGCTATTTACGATAGTCCGTACAGGCACTGTATTTACCTTATCAGGATTAGCTATGTCATAGTTAATATTTTTTGCAGCATCTGCTTTGCAAATAATAGACTTACGGAATGTTGTATCAAGCATAAAGTCTAAATATTGCTCTTGATCTGCTTGGCTATTAGGCGCTAATTTTTCAAGCTTATCTGCAATACTTTCATCATAGGTACGAACCATGGATAATGTTAAATCTGCATCACATACATAGCTAAGATTATGAGCTTTCAAATGATCGTTAAATTGGTAGAAATAGCATGGATCATTATGAGGTTCTAAATGGTCGTGACCTACATAATAATCATCCTTTTGCATAACAGAACGCAACGCGCCTAAGAATTTACTATTACGTTCCTTAAGGTTGTCATAATTAAGAATTTGAGAACCTACAAGACTACCTACAGTCTTACCACGTAATACCTTTTCTTTATGAGTCAATTCATCATGTCCACGATTAGCAAATAGCATGAGTTGACGAACCTCTTCCATCGTATGCCAGCCTGGATATGTATTATAGGATACATAAGCAATGCCATTATCTGCTAGATGATTGGATATAATATCGAGCAATTTATCCTTCATCTCATCGCTAATCCAAGAGTAAAAACCATGGGCGATGATATAATCAAAGGTTCCTAATGTCTCATCAAAGTTCAAGATGTCCACTTGCACGAGAGATACATTATCTAACTTAGCATCACTAATAATTTTATTCCCCTTCTCTACTTGATCTTGGGAAAGCTCAATACCTACAAATATCGCCTCTGGATTATGTACAGCTTGAGAAATAATATTTCCTCCATAGGTTGCACCTAATTCAAGCACACGAGCAGTCTTAGCAGGAGGTGTATTAAGCCCTACAAGTGCACCATACGCTTCTAAATACGCAGGTGTTGTAAATGGAAATGGATAGGATTTATAGCCTAACTCTTTATATATTGTTTGTTGCATATCATCTGTTGCGATCTGTTGGTTATCCTTAGCCATAAGCACCTCTATATTACAATTAAAATTACCTAGTTAAATCTTAATGTATCAATGCAATATACTTACGTATAACTGCATAACTATCTAATATTATATCAAATTCCTAGTATATTACCTATGGTAAAAGCATTAGTAATATGGGAATAACATATTCATGATGTGCCCGTATTAATGTAAGATAGTCCCCAATATATGCAAGATATAATTTTATATACAAAAGAGGCACCCTCGAAAGGGTGCCTCTTATTAGTTCTTAGTCGTTAAATAAAGAATTATTTTACGTCTTCGAAACCTTTTTGTAAGCGAACATAGCTTAAGCGACGATCTTTAGCGTCTTGTTCAGTTTTAGCGAACAATTCTTCTGCAACATCTGGAGCTGCTTTAGCCAAGGAAGCGTAACGAACTTCACCTTTAAGGAAGTCTTGGAAGTTTTCAGTTGGTTCTTTGGAATCCAAGGAGAATGGATTTTTACCTTCTTCTTTAAG
>USQK01000091.1 GCA_900556785.1 uncultured Veillonella sp. | reverse complement strand
AAGCGTGAATACCTGTTCTAATAGGTGCTGTACCTAAACTTTCAAGCAAAGCTTGAGTTTCCTTAGATGGATTTACAGGTGTATTTCGTAACATGTCCATTGCTTCGTCGATAGCAGCTTTCTTAGCTGTAAATTTAGCCCAACGATCGTCTTTTACAAGACCAATAGCACGGCCTTTCTCAGTAAGACGCATGTCTGCATTGTCTTGGCGAAGCAATAAACGATATTCGCTGCGGCTTGTCATCATGCGGTACGGTTCATTGGTACCTTTTGTTACGAGATCATCGATGAGAACACCGATATATGCTTCGGAGCGAGCTAGGATAAACGGTTCTTTACCTTCAAGCCATAAAGCAGCATTAATACCAGCCATTAGACCTTGTGCAGCGGCCTCTTCATAGCCAGATGTACCATTGGCTTGACCCGCAGAATAGAGGCCTTCAATATGTTTCACTTGAAGTGCTGGTGTCAATTGTGTTGGGTTCAAGCAATCGTATTCAATAGCATACGCAGGGCGCATGATTTCTACATTTTCAAGGCCTGGAATGGTGCGAAGAAATGCGTATTGTACGTCCATAGGAAGGGAAGTACTCATGCCTTGTACGTACATTTCGTTTGTGCTTGTACCTTCTGGTTCTACGAATAATTGATGGCGTTCTTTATCGGCAAAGCGCACCACTTTATCTTCGATAGAAGGGCAGTAACGAGGGCCTACACCTTCGATTTTACCACTATACATAGGGGCACGGTGAATATTGCTCGTAATGATTTCGTGCGTTTCTTTGTTAGTATAGGTCAACCAACATACGTCTTCATTGCGGTTGATCCATTCATCCATAAAGGAGAAGGAATGATGATGTGTATCGCCTTCTTGAACCTCCATATTTTCAAGGTTAAGCGTGCGTTTATCTACACGAGCTGGCGTACCAGTCTTAAAGCGCATCAACTCAATGCCATTGTCGAGCAAAGATTGAGAGAAATGTTCTGCTACGCGTTGACCATTTGGGCCACCTACATAATCGATATCGCCGATGAGGATTTTACCTTTCAAGTAGGTACCTGTACAAAGAATAACAGCCTTAGCGCCATAGAATTCGCCAAGTTCTGTAACAATACCTGTTACCTTGCCGTCCTCAACCTTAAGCTCTGTTACCATGATTTGCTTAACATTGAGGTTCTCTGTATTTTCAATGGTTTGTTTCATCAAATGTTGGTATTTGATTTTATCAGATTGACAGCGCAAGGAATGTACTGCAGGGCCTTTACCCATGTTGAGCATACGCATTTGAATAGCCGTAGCATCTGCGTTAATACCCATTTGACCGCCTAAAGCGTCAAGTTCATAAACAAGATGGCTTTTACCAGGACCGCCAACGGCAGGATTACATGGCATAAGCGCAATGTTATCTAAACTGATGGTCGCCATCAACGTGCGATGACCCATGCGGGCAGCAGCAAGAGCCGCCTCACAACCAGCATGACCACCACCGATGACGATGACATCATAATTATCTACTGTGTACATATCAATTGAATTCCTTATATATTACTTATTGTGAAAGTTTATTTTACTCAAAACAACGAGGCCGAATATCCCAGAGTCCAGTTCCTCACTGTGAATTTTCTTTAGGCTACGTTGTAGCCTAGAAAATTTTACGTTCGGAACAAAGCGATGCAGTGTCTTTCCCAGTGTCCAGGTCGCTCGCTGAGCATTTTCCTTCGGAAAATTGCACGCTCCGACCAAAGTGATGTGTGGCTCCCATCGTCGCTAACGCTCCTCTGTTAGCTCACACCCTACTTTTACTTCCCTAAACAAAAACGACTGAATAGTTCGTCGATCATGCTTTCACGGATGGTGTCGCCTGTAATATCGCCTAGTAGTTCCCAGGCGCTGCGCAAATCGGTAGCGACAAAGTCCACTGGCATGCCCATGTCGATGGAGGAGAGGGCTTGTTCGACTTGAGCTTTTGCTTGTTCCATGAGGCTGATATGGCGCACGTTACTGATCATGGCGCTGTTGTCTTGTTTTACGCGACCGCCGTAGACGAGTTCTTGTACCCATTTAGAGAGAACTGCAGAGCCTTCGCCTTCTTTGGCACTAATACGCTCAATAGCTGTAAAAGTCCCGTGTTCTTTAATATTTTCGTCTGTAACGACTTGTGCCACATCGGACTTATTAAGGAGTACGATGGTGTTCAAACCGCTAACAGAGGTCAAAATTTCGATTTCTTCAGGGGTTAATGGAGTAGACCCGTCGATAACACAGAGCACGATGTCTGCTTTGTTAATATAATCGCGAGCCCGTTCCACGCCGAGGGCTTCTACCGTATCTTGAGTATCCCGAATACCTGCCGTATCGATGAGGCGCAGAGAAATGCCTTCTACGGTCATATATTCTTCAATACTATCCCGCGTTGTCCCCGGAATATCCGTTACAATAGCGCGGTTTTCGCGCAAGAGAGCGTTCATAAGGCTCGATTTACCTGCATTTGGACGGCCTACAATAACCGTCGTAATACCGTCGCGAATGAGGCGTCCCGTATTCGCTGTGGACAACAAATCATCCATAGCTTTCAAAATAGGCTCTAGCTGCTCACGAACCTCTTGGCTCGTTACGTCCTCAATATCCTCCTCAGGATAATCGATAGTTACCTCTAAATGAGCAATCATAGCGATGAGCTGTTCACGCACATCTTTTACAAAGGACGAAACTGTACCGTCCAGCTGCGATACAGCGAGAGAGAGGGAGTCCTCTGTTTTCGCTTCAATAATATCAATGATCGCCTCTGCTTGAGTGAGGTCGATACGTCCGTTCATAAAGGCGCGCTTCGTAAATTCACCGGCCTCTGCCATGCGCACATCGTGATTTACGAGCAGTTTCAAGATTTGTCGAACCGGCACAATACCGCCGTGACACTGAATTTCTACCACGTCTTCTGCGGTGTAAGAATGAGGGCCTTTCATTAATAATACAAGAACCTCGTCGATGGTTTTGTTCGTTGCAGGGTCCACAATGGTCCCGTATTGTATCGTTCTGTTTTGGCGATCCATCAAAGGAACGGTGCCAGCGCTCTTGAACAGGCTATTTACAATAGGAAAACTATCCTTGCCGCTGACCCGAATAATACCAACCCCACCGATGCCGGGCGGTGTCGCAATGGCCGCTATTGTATCATCTATATACATACATATCTCCGTATTTCGATTATCTAGTATTTATTTTTGTATATGTTCTTCGCCTGTGAAAGTTAAACTAAACTAATCTTTGCATGCGAAGATTAACTTAGGTTAGCTTTCACCATAACCTAAAGAATAAAGGGAACAGCCCTCAAGCAACCGAGGATATCAGTTACTTGAAAGCTGCACTACTATATTTTATTTTTTGTACGAAATCACAACGTGACGGAATGGTTCATCCCCTTCACTGTTGGTAACAACGTTTTTATCCCCTTGAAGGGCAGTATGAATGATTTTACGTTCAAAAGCATTCATCGGTTCTAAGGAAACCTTTTGACGGTTGCGTTTCACCTTAGAAGCCAAGCGTTTCGCGAGATTCACCAATGTTTCTTCTCGACGAGAACGGTAATTTTCCACATCTACAACGATGTGGCAGTGGCCAGATACATCCTTGTGTGCCACGAGATTTGTTAAGTATTGAATAGCATCCAATGTTTGACCATGTTTACCGATCAAAATACCTAAATCTTCGCCGTGTACTTGGAATGTAATCTTATCTTTAGTCATCATTTTTTCGATAACTACAGTGAGGCCCATTTGTGTAAACATATCATCGAGGAATTGTTTACCTTTTTCAGCAATTTCTTGTTGATCTTCTTTTGAAAGTTCCTTTTTAGAAGGTTTTTCTACAATATCACCTTCAGAAGCTTCAACTGCTGTATCTTGTACTTCTGTTTCACTTGTTGCTACCGGCTTGGAAGCAACAGCTACAGATTGTTCTTCTACATGAGCTACTTCTTCTTGGGTAGCAGTTTTAGCTACAGATGTGAAGAATAAGCGAACAACTGCTGGTTTACGACCAATGCCCAAGAAGCCATTAGAAGGTTGTTCCAAGACTTTAGTTTCTACCAATTCTTGGCCATCTTCAGCCAATTGAGCTACGCCTTTGGCAATGGCATCTTCAATGGTTTTAGCAGATACATCGATAAATTCCATAGTGTCTCCTATTTCTTAGCTTCTAAGCTTTTGT
>USQK01000090.1 GCA_900556785.1 uncultured Veillonella sp. | reverse complement strand
TGGAACGTGAAGCGTTCCTTGAAACCTTATAATAGGAGGTTTATATGACATATCAAGAGGCCTTAGCCTATTTAGAACAGGCATCTTCATTCGGTATTAAGCCTGGCCTTGAACGAATTACAGCGCTTATGGAAGCCCTTGGGAATCCACAAGAAGACTATAAGATTGTTCATGTAACAGGCACGAATGGTAAGGGCTCGGTTACCTCATATATTTCCTACGCACTGTTTACAAGTGGACTACGGGTGGGGCGATTTACATCGCCTCACCTTCAATCCTATACGGAGCGAATTCAAATCAATGATGGAAATATAACAGAGGAAGCCTTCGGTGATCTAATTAGTCGTGTAAAAGTGGCAGTTGATACTATCATTGCTAACGGAATAGAAGCGCCAACGCAATTTGAAATTTTGACGGCCGCTGCCTTTTTGTTCTTCAAAGAACAAGATGTGGACTATGCTGTGGTGGAAGTTGGCTTAGGTGGATTACTAGATTCTACTAATATCGTGACACCAAAGGTATCGGTTATTACCAATGTAACAATAGACCATCAAGCGTATTGTGGTGATACTATTGAGGAGATTGCGCATCACAAGGCAGGGATTATTAAATCTAAAATTCCTGTTGTAACGGCTGCACAGGATGCTCCTCTTCGTATTATTGAAGAGGTAGCTAAAGAAAACCATGCTAGAGTGTATGCTTTCAATAAAGACTTTGGTATCGATAGCCGTAGTGCTGTAACTGGTGGCCAAATGATTACGGTTAGTACTAATGATACCGCTCCTGCAATGTTGTTTACGACGATGGCAGGTATCCACCAATCTGTTAATCTTGCGTGTGCATTAATGGCTGTGCGTTTACTGATGAAAGAAGATACTAACATCAGTGAAGAAACGATGCGTGAAGGATTTGCTCGCACTACGTGGGCAGGTCGATTTGAAGTTAAACGAGGCTTAGATCGCACCTTTATCTTTGATGGTGCTCATAATGCTGCAGGTGCTGAATCTTTCAGTATGACCTATGCTGAATTATTTAAGGACACCCCAAAAACGATTGTGATGGCAATTCTTAAAGATAAAAATCAAGATGCTATTATCCGCGAAGTTGTTAAGGCGGGCGATACGGTCCTAGTTGTACCAGCTCCAACAGATAGGACTGAAGTGCCAGAGGTTTTAGTTGAGAAAATACGTCACATCGTTCCAAAAGCTATAGCACAAACAGCAGATTCTGTTGAAGACGCATTGGCTTTAGCCTATAAACATACAAAAACTGGTGATATTATCACTGTTTGTGGTTCTTTATATATTTTAGGAGATGCTCGTCAGTGGTTTAACCATGAGATGAGTCACTAAGGTGAGCCTATGGAACTCTCACTTATTCCTAATCAGAAGAGAATTACATTCTATATTGAACGTTTAATTTATGGCGTTGTTGTGGCCATGCCTTTGCAACCAATGGTGGGTGATGTGCTCCTTTGGCTAGCGATAGGCCTTGCACTATATGATTTAATATCTAGTAAATCTTTGAGCTTACCAACAGGCTATTTATCGTGGTCTGTTATGATCTTTGTGGTATGGACTGGCATATCTTCTATAGTGTCAGAAAATTGGGATTGGTCAATCCAAAGTTGGTTTTATCAAATTGTGGCCAGTGGCGGTATGTATTATTTAGTTCGTACATACATTCAAACGCCTAAACAGTGGAACTATTTTCTTCGTGCCTTGCTAGGTACTGCAGTTCTAGTGTGTATCATAGGTGCTTATCAATATGTATTTGTTCCTAATATACATATAAAAGAGTGGGTAGATGCAGCACAGTTCCCTAAATTGATGCGTCGCATGTCGTCTACATTACAAAATCCTAATTTATTGGGCGCCTATCTATTGATGGTACTCAGCGTATGTATCAGTTATATCTTGGTATATATGAAGGAAAATCGTACGCGCGAAGTTATTTCAATGCTAATTATAGGTAGTATATTATTCTTAACGATGCTATTAACCTATTCTCGGGGAATTTGGATTAGCTTCGGAGCGATGATTTTGTATTGGGCAATCTTTGTGGAGCGAAGATTATTCTTATCCCTATTAGCAGTGCCAATAATTTTGTACTTTTATGATGGTGAAATAGCTTCAAGGCTGTGGTCTATATTCCAAGGTCATGATACATCCGCTGATCTTCGATGGGCCTTATGGGATAGTACTATGTATATCGTACGAGAAAATCCTATCTTTGGTATTGGGTGGAATACATTTTATTTAGTATATCCAGACTATAATTACTATATTCAAGGACCTCACGTCTTGATGTATCATGCTCATAATTTATACCTTAATATGTTAGCTGAAACCGGTATCCCTGGATTGCTATCATTCCTAGCAGTTATCGTAGGTCATGTTATTACATCTATAAGACTTAAAGGGGATATATTCCGTCAAGCTGCGCAAATTGGTGTAGGAGCGTTGGCTATAGGGGTTTTATTTAGTGGCTTATCTGATTTTGAGCTATACAGTCATCAAGTGACTATTGTGTTTTGGCAATTGTTTGGCTGGGTAGGGGCCTTTGTAAAAGTTCAGCTGTCTGCTGATAAATCTACATAATTTCAGTAGCTTGTATAATTAGTATGTTTTATAGTAGATATATAATTTCATAATATGGTATACTTAATACATACCTTAGGTAGGTATGTATTAAGAGGTTATAACCGGTTTTCTAATGTTAGACATAATTGAACATTATCGTTGACATTTGAAAGCCGGTTTTTTGTATATCTTTGTATCTTTATAGGGAGGTGTAAGGTCTAGTTCTTGTGTGTGAGATGTTGTTTTATATTGAAAAGGGTCTATATATTGTATAGAGAGAGTTCGATTTAATTGAAAAACATCAATATATGCCATAAATCGATAATTCCTGTGAGTTATAGCGATGTGAATAAAACTTATGTGAATATATGAAAATCTATGCATTTTAATCATAATGCACCCATAAAGTGTATAAAAAAATACATTTTAGTCATATAAGTTGACAATACGTTGGATGTGGACTACGATGAAGTCGGTTTAAGGAACGACCAAGAGATCAAACTGTCGTTTATACAATGTTACTCTTAAAGGAGATGGTAATGGTGATAGACATCAAAGACCGCGTTAAATGTGCGGCCCTCCAAGGTAAAATTGTCACTGCTTATGATGCAGCTCTTTTGATTAACCCTAACGATAAAGTTGGTATTTCCGGCTTTACTCCATCTGGTTATGCAAAAGCAGTGCCATTGGCATTGGCAGAAAGAATGGAAAAAGAACCATTCAAAATTGATTTGTGGACAGGTGCTTCCGTAGGTGATGAAGCTGATGGCGCGTTAACTCGTGCTAACGGTATCAATCGTCGTTTCCCATATCAAACAAATGGGGATACACGTAAAGCCTTAAATAGCGGTGCTGTTAAATACATTGATATGCATTTAAGCACAATGGCACAAAATGTTCGCTATGGTTTCTTTGGTGATTTAGATGTAGCAATTATTGAAGCTGCACAAATCAACGAAGATGGCTCCATTGTTCCAACTACATCTGTTGGTAACTCTCCAACATTTGTTAGCCAAGCTAAAAAAGTTATCGTAGAAGTGAATGTATCCCAACCACTTTCCTTGGTAGGTATGCATGATATCTATGAACCACTCGATCCACCACATCGTAAACCAATTCCATTGGAAACACCTGGTGATCGTATTGGTACTGAAGCAATTCCTTGTGATCCAAGTAAAATTGTTGCAGTAGTACCTTGTGATGTTCCTGATACAACAAGACCTTTGGCACCTATCGATGATGATGCAAAAGCAATGAGTCAACACCTTATCAAATTCTTTGAACAAGAAATTGCAGAAGGTCGTTTACCTAAAAACTTGCTTCCATTACAATCTGGTGTAGGTTCCGTAGCAAATGCTGTAATCAGTGGTCTTGCTAAAGGCCCATTCACAGATTTGTCCATCTATACAGAAGTAATCCAAGATGGTATGTTCGACTTGATCGATGCTGGTAAAGTAACTGTATGTTCTGGTACTGCATTAAGTCCTTCTCCAGATGGGTTGAAACGTTTCTATAATAACATCGATGAATATCGTAAAAAGATTATTCTTCGTCCACAAGAAATTTCCAACAACCCTGGTATTGCTCGCCGTATTGGTGTCATTGCCATGAATACCGCTATCGAATTTGATATTTTTGGCAATGTAAACTCTACTCATATTATGGGTAGCA
>USQK01000089.1 GCA_900556785.1 uncultured Veillonella sp. | reverse complement strand
TTCCTTAATGAGAGGAGGGCTATATATGTACCGCTTTCAAGTGAATGGCACCCAACATGAGGTTCAAGAGGATCAACGTTTAATTGATTTCTTGAGAGCTGATTTGAAATTGACGGGCACTAAAGAAGGTTGTAGTGCTGGTGCTTGTGGTACGTGTACAGTAATTATAGACGGAAAAAAAGCAAAGGCTTGTGTAACTAAATTATCCCAATTAGATGGTAAATCAGTCGTAACAATTGAGGGCTTATCTGAACGGGAAAAAGCGGTATACACCTATGCTTTTGGTGAATGCGGAGCGGTGCAGTGTGGTTTCTGTATCCCAGGTATGATTATTAGTGCAAAAGTTTTGATTGATGAAAATAATGATCCTACACCTGACGATGTTAAAAAAGCTATTTTAGGCAATATCTGTCGTTGTACTGGTTATGTGAAAATCGAAGAAGGCATTATGCTGGCAGCAAAAATGTTCCGTGAGAACTTACCAGTTCCTGAAAAGGATACAACTGGTAATGTAGGTGCTCGTTTACACCGCGTTGATGCGGAGGAAAAAGCACTTGGTACTGGACAATATGCTGATGATATCCAGATGGATGGCATGATTTACGCAAAAGCGTTGCGTTCTAAATACCCTCGTGCTAGAGTCGATCGCGTTGATGTGTCTAAAGCACTTGCACATCCTAAGTGTGTAACGGCTTTGACTGCTAAAGATGTACCATTCAATAAGACTGGTCACTTAGTGCCAGACTGGGATGTACTCATCGCAGAAGGTGATAATACTCGCTATGTTGGCGATGCAATTGCGCTCGTAGCAACTACAGAGAAAAAATACTTGGACGAAGTTCTTGCTCTTGTTGAAGTTGATTATACAGAGTTAGAGCCTGTAGTAGACCCATTAGAAGCATTGAAACCAGATGCACCTCAATTACATCCAAACGGAAATATATTGACTCGTCAAACATTATCTCGTGGTGATGTAGATAAGGCTATTGCTGAGGCCGCATTTGTAGTGACGAATCACTATTCCACACCTCAAACCGACCATGCATTCATGGAACCTGAATGTGCTGTAGCATATCGTGAAGGCGATGTAATTCATTTACATTCCGGTAGCCAAAATGTTTACGATGATCGTCATGAAGTGTCTCGTATGCTTGGCATCCCTGAGGAATCTGTACAAGTTCATAGCATGCTCGTAGGTGGCGGCTTTGGTGGTAAAGAGGACATGAGCGTACAGCATCATGCATCTCTTGTAGCTTGGCTTACAGGCAAACCAACTAAGGTTCTCTTCTCTCGTCAAGAAAGTCTTAATATTCATCCTAAACGCCATGCGATGGAAATGGATATTACTACTGCTTGTGACGCAGAAGGCAACTTGGTAGCAAGTAAGGTAAACATCGTATCTAATTGTGGTGCATATGCATCCTTAGGTGGTCCTGTACTTCAACGTGCAGGTACACACTCTTGTGGTCCTTACAAATTTGATAACTTTGCCTTTGATGGCGTTTGCGTTTACACAAATACTGTTCCTGGTGGTGCATTCCGCGGGTTCGGTGTAACACAAACTATCTTTGGTCAAGAACAAAATATTGATGAATTAGCAGCATTGGTAGGCATGGATCCTTGGGAGTTCCGTTATAAAAACGTTGTTCGCCCTGGTGACTCCTTACCAAATGGCCAAATTTGCTCCGAAGAAACTGCATTAGCAGAATGTTTGGAAGCAGTAAAAGATGCATACTACGCATCTGACCGTACAGGTCTTGCTGTATGCTTGAAAAACAGTGGTATCGGTGTAGGGTTACCTGATACTGGCCGCATTATCTTAGAAGTGCGTGACGGTGTGGTTCGCATCCGTACTGGCGCAGCTTGTATCGGTCAAGGTATGGCTACTATGGCTACTCAAGTTCTTTGTGAAACAACTGGTTTAACAGCTGACAAAGTATTTGTAGAACGCCCTGACACAGTACGTACACCAGACTCTGGTACAACTACTGCATCTCGTCAAACAGTATTCACTGGTGAAGCAACGCGTAAAGCAAGTCTTCGCTTGAAAGAAATGTTAGAAACTAAGACATTAGAGGAACTGAATGGCGTAGAAATTTATGAAGAGTTCCTTGGTGAAACAGATCCATTCAACTCTGATAAACCACATCCAAAAAATCACGTTGCCTATGGTTACGGTGCTTGTGTAGCAACAATTGGTGAAGATAATAAAATTGCTGATTTACATGTAGCATACGACGTAGGTCGTGTAGTTAACCCACAATCCTGTGCTGGTCAAGCTGAAGGCGGCGCTATCATGGGTATGGGCTTTGCTGTAACAGAAGACTTCCCTTATAAAGATGGCTATGTAACAGCTAAATACGGCACTCTAGGTCTTCTTAGAGCGACACAATGTCCACCAATTCATGTGAGTTTGATTGAAAAGGGGACACCAGAACAATATGCATACGGCGCTAAAGGTATTGGTGAAATTTCCAGTATTCCAATTGCACCAGCTATTGCAAATGCGTATCGTCGTATTGACGGAGAACCACGTAGATCCTTGCCGATTCAACATACAGGTTATAAAAAATAGAATATTTGCTTAGTGGTTAGGGGCCTTAGCCCCTGACCATCAAGGTTCCCACGTGAAGTCGATGAGATTTCTCTAAACTCTATCATGTACGATAGTATGACTATATTATTTACTAGTAACTAAAACGTAAGATATGAGGTGATTCTTATGAGTAAAGCTATATCTGGCGTCGACCATGTAGATGGTATGCTGCCAATCCCGCAATTGTTTGCTTATGGCTTACAGCACGTACTAGCTATGTACGCAGGTGCAGTAGCGGTACCAATCATCATCGCACAAGCGATGAACTTACCTATTGAAGACTTAATTCGTTTGATTACGGCCGACTTGTTCACATGTGGTGTTGCTACATTGATTCAAACATTAGGCTTTGGTCCTATCGGTGGTCGTATTCCTCTTATTCAAGGTGTAACATTTGCTTCTGTAGGTCCAATGATTATGATTGGTCAGCAGCATGATATTACAACTATCTACGGTGCGATTATCGTAGCCGGTATCTTTACATTCCTTGTGGCTCCATTCTTTAGTCGTTTGATTCGTCTATTCCCACCTGTAGTAACAGGCACTATCATTACTATTATTGGTATCAACTTGATGCCAGTAGCAGTTAAATGGATGGGCGGCGGTGCAGGCAGTCCAAACTTTGGTGATCCGCTTAACATTGCCCTTGGTGTAGCTACATTTGTTATTGTTATTATAACCTATCGATTTGGTAAAGGATTTATTGGTAATCTAGCAATCTTAGTAGGTCTTATCCTCGGTACAGCCCTTGCTATGCTTTGTGGTGTTACTGACTTCTCCGAAGTAGGTCGTTCTCAATGGGTATCCATTGTAACACCGTTATATTTTGGTCTTCCAACCTTTGACTTTGCTTCTATCATTTCTATGATCATTGTAATGCTCGTAGTTATGGTTGAAACAACTGGTGACAGTATCGCAGTAGGCGAAATCGTTGATAAACCTATCGGTCAAAAAGAGTTGGCTGCAGTACTTCGTGCTGATGGCTTATCTACTCTTATCGGTGGTATTCTTAACAGCTTCCCTTACACAGCGTTCGCTCAAAACGTTGGTCTTATCGCTGTAACACGTGTTAAGAGCCGCTTCGTTGTAGCAGCATCTGGTGTTATTCTTATTTTATTAGGTCTTTTCCCTAAATTAGCTGCTATCGTAGCTTGTATCCCAAATGCCGTTTTAGGCGGTGCAGGTATCGCAATGTTTGGTATGATTATTGCCAGCGGTATCCGTTCCCTTGGTAAAGTTAGCTTTGATGGTAACTACAACTTGATGTTAGTAGCAATCAGTATTGGTGTATCCATGATTCCTCTAGCTGCGCCTAACTTCTACGCTCATTTCCCAGATTGGGCTCAAATTCTTTTGAAATCTGGTATCACAGCTGGTAGTATCATTGCCGTTCTTCTAAACGTTGTATTCAATGGCTTTGGTTACAAAACTGTTAACGAACCTAATCGTGCAATACATAAATACCGTCACTTCACACGATTCAAAGGCTATCCTAAACATTTCTATCAATAATATATAGTTAGACGAGTTTATTCTCATACGATTACATGTATTGTCTTTCACAATAGAAACCTTGTTTGTATAGGTAAAACATCTATATACATGTTTTCGATTTTAAAAGGGCTCACTCTAGTTTTAGAGTGAGCCCTTTTTTGTGTGGAATCGTGTACTACTTTGGTATATAATTAAATAATATTATTGCTTAGTTGTAAATTGAAACTGAACACATAAAAAATCCATATTAGTACAAGTGAT
>USQK01000088.1 GCA_900556785.1 uncultured Veillonella sp. | reverse complement strand
ATGCTCGTACTCACTAAGCATCCCATATATTTCCTCAGGCCTGCCACTATACATGCGGATATCTAGGTTTTTATAGCGTTTAGCCATGCGAATGACCGTTTGCTGCATAGCCATCCCACTATAGCGATTTAAATAGCCAATTCGTAAGCTAACACGTGCATCTGTACCAATGCGGGTTGTTTCTACCTTAATAGCGTGAAAGCGTTCTAGTAATTTTTTACCAGATCGATATAAATATTGCCCCGCTGGTGTTAGGTGAAAGCTTCGTTTTTCTCGTACCATCAGCTCCACGCCTAAACTCGTTTCAAGGGCTTTAATTTGTTGTGAAATAGCAGATTGAGACACATACTGCTCTGTCGCAGCTTGAGTAAAACTATTATTATCAACTACACACACAAAATACTCTAATTGTTTCAACAACATAACGATACACTCTCATCTCTCTTATAATTAGTAGCCTTACTCTATCTACTAGCCCACTACACAACATACACCAACCCCTCTCATTGGTATTTGCTACTCACATAATATTTTTCCCTACAACTACAACTACAACTACAACTACAACTATTATATTTCATTGAAAGCATCTTCACTATGATGAACTGCTTTCACGAGACATAACTAAATTACGGTATACAAACCAAGACGCCACAAAGAATATCGCTGCTGTAGACCAGAACACAGCACCATATCCAAAGGCACGCGCAATAATACCACTAATAACAGGGCCTAATACATTGCCCATCATGGCTACACTAGATACGGCGCCAAAGACAATACCACGTCGCTCAATAGGGACAGCCTTGGATATCAGCGTATTTGCAATTGGCGTAATAAAGCCCATAAAGAATCCGGCTATAGCACGGAATACACCCAGTCCCCATATACTAGGCATTAAGTATTGCAAAATAAATAAAGATCCCACCGCCCATGTAGCAGTAAAGATAATACGAGGCATGGTCAATCGTTGTGTTACCTTACCGATTGAAATGGATGCTAAGGCACTGAATACACCAGCACCGAAGATAATAATACCAACAATAGTCGCCACAAACTCGTCAGTCATATGCATATAGTGCTTAATATATAACGGTAAAATAGGGCCTATACCTGTAATACCAAAATTACACAAGAATAGCATTCCTACAAGGAGACGTACACGAGGTATAGATAAAAAATATTTAATCAGCGAAATTTCTGATACACTTTCATCCACCTTATGTTTGAACTGTAAATTTGGCATTAAGAAATAAATCCCTAACATACAAATCCCAGTCAATGCAGAAAATACCAAAAATGGTGCACGATAACCTAAGAAGTCGGCCACAAGGCCACCCATGAGCGGTCCAAAGACGAGGCCCATAACCATAGACGCTTGGTATAAGCCCATCGCCCAAGGCACTTTATTCTCAGGTGTTATAAGGACAATAATAGCTAATCCTATCGGCACATAACCACCCACAACACCTTGCAAAATACGTAGAATCAATAATTGCATTGGCGTCTGTGTAAAAGCACAAGCTCCAACAGTAATCATCAGAATAAACAAAATGAGCATCATCACCTTACGAGGGCCCCATTGATTTGCCTTACGAGACCAATAAGGTGCACTAAGTGCTACCATTAAAGGTGTAACCCCAGATACAATCCCTGCCCACATAGCCGCCTGACCTTGATCATGAACTCCCAGCTCAGCCAAAAACAGAGGAATAAACGAAACCACCCCTATAATGGTTATACCGCCACCAACCTGTATGGTACAGATTAGGTATATAATTCGTTTCCAAGAAGAATCCATAGTGACCTTCTTTCTTATTTGAGATTATCTAAAAAGGTAATATATACATACTAATAATGTCTAAAATTCGCTAAAACATAACAAATGTTTATAATACTAATTTTACTCTAAGCCTCACAATAACAAACAGCATATACTTACATAAATCCGTAGAATATATACTTATAGTCTTATTGTATCGTAAACTACAAAAAAAGACCATCTCTTCCACATATAAAGGGTAGAGATGGTCTCTTTTTAGTTCTATGATTATACGACTTTTATAAGAATAAAAGTACGTATACATCATTTATTTTTGTTTAAACATCCAATAGATGTAGTAAATAACAAGTGCATACGTCACTACATCAAATACAGGCAAGAATGGTACCATTTTAGACAAACGTCCAAAACCATGAACATGAATATTTGCTGCAATGATAGCAATAAGGTTCAAACGATGAATCCAGATTGCTTTTTTACGAGATACAGATTTTGCCATATTGCCTACCCAAGGCGTTAAGTACAATACGGCAAAGATAAGAGCAATAAACATGGCTCCAAGGGAGATATAACCGCCCCAGAATCCTAAGAAGGACTTCAATGCTTTCAAGAAGTATACATACCAATGTGCACATACAAGAACAACACTAACGATACCTACGATGCGATGAACTTCAAACATTTCTTTTGGATTATATCGTTTGATAAACCATTTTGGTTTTGTTGCAATATATGTTAATACAAGCCATGCAACATAAGGAATAAGACCTAAGTGAACCTTCCAGTTACCAAATGATCTACCTCCTGTTACATAACCATATTCTACCATTCCCATAAATATTAGGGATAAAACCGCAATCCATATTAAAATATGGTATTTACTCTTAAACTGTTTTTTTACTACTTCTGCCATATAAACCTCACTATTTCTTATACAAACTACTAGTATATATCTAGTTGGCCTAATGTAGCATGCTAACAATTTCAATCCACATAGCATTCTACTTAGAACTTAAAACTAATTAGTTATTAAATCCAGATCCATCCTAAAATTAGAACTAGAATTTGAAGTTGAGGTCTGCACGGTAGAAATCATTTACACGGTTACCATCTTGTGTTTTCGCATGGAAGCCATAGTATGCATTAATACCAATATTTTTCTCTGGTGCGTAAGATGCACCTAATTGCCATGCTTTATAACCTTCATACCGTGTTTTCTTCAACAAATCATTAGATTCATATTTTTGCGTTTTAAATACAGGTGCATTTTTAGCTTGATCAAAGTAATCTAAGCGGATATCCCAAGAGTTTTTCTTGTTAATTTTATAATCGCCCCATTTAACGCCTACGTTCCAAACATCGGAATCACTCAAGCCAGATGCTTTTACCCACTCGCCATCAATACCGAATTTACCAACATTATATTTAGCATTAAAGCCATATACATTATCGAATTCGTTATTTTTCTTGCCATTACCCATACGTACATTTGTTGTACCTACATGAGCAAACATACCGCCAAAGCTAAAGTGATCATTAACAGCTACATGGGCATTAATAAGACCTACATCACCATTATCAGCTTTACTAGTCTTAGCAAAACGGCCTGCTGTCATATAACCATATGCACCATTTAATGTAACTTTATCACCTAGCTTCGCTGTAGCGCCTACACCATCAAAGTTAGAGCTATAAATCAAGCCCCCACCAAATTTTTGGGTATAACGACCAGCATCAACTACAACATTTTTACCGTATTTATGCTCTACATATGCTAAATCCCAATTAGCTTGAGCATCTTTAGAACTATCACCTAGTTCAATAGAGCCTGTTGTAATACGAGCTTTTACAGATGTATTTTTATTAACCTTTGCATCTAGGCCTAAACGTACACGGGCTGTAAGTTTATCTTCGTAATCATAACCATCGATTCCCTCTTTACCGATGTAGTTGATACGAGCATCACCAGTAACCTTTACATTGCCTACGCGGTCTTCCAATTTAGCTACACGCACACCAAGTGTATTCAATTCATTGGAAAATTCGTCGGCCAAGCGGTTCAACATAGCTTGTTGTTCTGCATTAGCACGATCTTGATTAGCCATGCCTTTCGCAATCATTTGAGCCATTTCGTAACGAGTAATGTTATTTTGGCCTTTAAAAGTACCATCAGGATAACCATTGATAATACCAGCTGTAGCCAATTGATCTACTGCTTGGTATGCCCAGCTATCGGACGGAACATCGGAAAATGGATTAACAGCAAACGCTGTAGCCACACCCATCATGGCTGCCACTGCAAAAGCACTGGTCATTTTACGTTTAATCATAATAAACCTCACACAATAAATAATGATTAATAAAAAATGAAGAAATAATGAATTATATGACTATAATTATCATTATCATATTTAACATACAGATAATAGCAATTTTCATTAGGTCAGTAAAGAGAGAATGTATATCAATCTCACAATCAATTATGCATCAAACTGATAATATAGAATATTTTATTTCTTGGAAAATAAAGATATAATCAGAACCACCCGTAAAACGGGTGGTTTGCTCACGGGCTATAAGCCCGTAGTAC
>USQK01000087.1 GCA_900556785.1 uncultured Veillonella sp. | reverse complement strand
CTGATGGTATTAAATCCCTCGTTGAGTCTAGCCACACAAATGTGGTAGCGGCTACAGCTCAAACCATTGAAACCTTTGCGAATATCTTCCTCGGTATGGAAGATCCATATATGCGTGAACGCGGTGCAGACATCAAAGATATTGGTGATCGTTTGATGCGCAATATGTTAGGCATGAACCCTCGTGGCTTATCCCATATTTCTGGGGCGGTTATCTTGGTGGCTCATGATTTGGCACCATCTGATACAGCTTCTCTTGATAAAAATGTGGTAAAAGGCATTGTAACAGCTGCTGGTGGTCCTACATCTCATGCCGCTATCATGGCGCGCACCTTGGAAATTCCTGCCGTTATGGGCGTTGGTGATATTGAAGGCTTCGTAGATGGCGAGAAAGCAGTTGTACTTGGTACAGATGGTATTGTGGAAACAAATCCATCTGATGCGGATTGGACTGAATATACAAATCAAGCGGCTGCATACCAAGAGGAATTGAAACGCTTGCGCGAATCTGCCAATCTTGAACCTACAACAACTGATGGTCATCATGTAGAATTATTCGGTAACATCGGTAAGTCTAAAGATGCTAAACACGCTCTTACAATGGGCGCACAAGGTATTGGCTTATATCGTACAGAGTTCTTGTACATGGAAAACGATGAATTGCCAACAGAAGATGTACAATTTGAAGAATATAAAAAGGTTGCAGAAGATATGCAGGGCCAACCTGTTATTATCCGTACCATGGATATTGGTGGCGACAAGGAATTAAAATGCCTTGATTTGCCTAGCGAAATGAATCCATTCCTTGGTTATCGTGCGATTCGTATTTCCTTGAACCGTCCGGATATCTTTAAAGTACAATTGCGTGCGTTATTGCGTGCTAGTTCCTTTGGCGATATTCACATCATGTACCCTATGATTGCTTCTGTAGAAGAAGTAAAACAAGCGAATGCTATGCTTGATGAATGTAAGGAAGAACTTACAGCAGAAGGCAAAGAGTTCAATAAGGATATTAAGGTTGGTATCATGATCGAGGTGCCAGCGGCAGCTGTTATTTCTCCAATCTTAGCAAAATATGTGGACTTCTTCAGTATCGGTACAAATGATTTATGCCAATATACACTGGCGGTAGACCGTATGAACGAATCTATTGGTTCTCTATATCAACCATTGCATCCAGGTGTATTACGTCTTATCAAGCATGTTATCGATGCGAGCCATGAACAAGGTAAATTTACAGGCATGTGCGGTGAACTTGCTAGTGACCCTGTAGCTACAATGATTCTATTAGGCCTTGGCCTTGACGAATTCTCTATGACAGCGTCATCTATACCGCTTATTAAGAAAATCTTGCGTTCCGTTTCTAAAGCAGAATGTGAAGAGGTGGCTAATAAAGCGCTTGCTATGGATACAGCTGAAGAAATTACAGAATATGCTAAATCTGTACTAGCTGAAAAAGGCTTATTATAATTCTGTATAACTCTAAGAAAAGTGTTAAGCTCATCAGTATATAGTAAATAACTCTTAATATACTTGAATTGAAATGCTTGAAATTGATACAATATATCTATTAGAACGTATAGGATAGGTACTACCTATCGAGATAGAAAGAGGTTATCATGAAAGAATTAACAGTAGAAATTACTAACGAATCTGGTTTACATGCTCGTCCTGCTACAGCTTTCACACAATTGGCTGCTAAATATGCTTCCAAAGTGACAATCGCTGCTAACGGTAAAACAGCTGATGCTAAATCCATTTTAACTGTATTGACTTTGGGCGCTACAAAAGGCACATCTGTTACATTGACAGCTGACGGTGCTGACGAAGACGATGCACTCACTGCATTGAGCGAATTTTTAACAACTAATCACGACTAATACTTTGTGGTAATATAAAGGACTCTACGAATGTAGAGTCCTTTTTTCTTGAGCCATATATGATGGATGCTTTAATTAGAGTTGATTGTTATTTGCTTTTTTTGTGGGGGCTTCGAGATTTAGTAGAGCCTTGTTTTTGGTAAAAAAAGAAGAGGCCTCTTAGCCTCTTCTTTATTTTCCCATATTTGCAAAACGCTCTACAGCCTTTGTAAAGTCGCTAATGGTTTTCTCTACGTCACCGTGTTCGATACCATCTCGCACGCAGTGGTTGATATGTCCTTCAAGAACTACTTGACCTACTTTATGTAGTGCAGATTTAGCTGCATTAATTTGGCTCAACACATCTTCGCATGGAATGTCTTCTTCAATCATTCGATCAATAGCTTGCACTTGACCAAGGATTTTACGCAATCGACGATGTAGATTTTCTGAATCCATACATTGTTTCATAATACTCCTCCAATGGGCATGTTTTTATCATCTTTACTATTATACTCCATGTAAAGTTTATAATACAACTTAATAAGTATACCTAATATGAATAAAATCTGTATATGTAGATATACGCTTGGTTATAAATAGTAAGATTCTCTCTTTTATATTGTTAGAATTCTTTTCCTAACAGCTATATAGCAAGGTCTATACATATCTTCTTCTTGATTGATGTGATACAATACATTTAATACACATTATAGTAGTATATGTATATAAGGCGTTGTAGATACTGTTAGTTAATAACTGTATGTATACTATGGTCCTTTATGAAATAGGTGAAAGCAATGAAAGTGTTTCGCTACCTTCGAAATCTAGTGGTGTTCGTGGTGGTCATCATATTGGCCATGTTTATATATGACGGATACCATAGCTTTCAAGGTGTAGATCGTGAAAGTAAGGCTCACACAACTGTTGAAAAACGCATAGAACAAAGTGAAGATACCCTCAGCCGTACGGATCGTATCATACGAATATTTACATTTAAAGAAAAGGTAGAGGCGGCCCTTAATCAACGTGTTTCTAAAGAACACTGGGTGAAGGGTGATGTCATTCCAGAATATACAAAGAATGCACTTATCGCCATTGAGGATAAGCGGTACTATAAACATGGAGCTATTGATGTGCTCGGTATTATTCGCGCCTTTTATACCAATACTATAGCAGGTGAAACTGTAGAGGGGGGTAGTACCATTACACAACAAGTAGTAAAAAATCTCTTCCTTTCATCAAAACGGATTATGAGTCGTAAGGTGGAAGAGGCAATCCTTGCTAGTGAAATGGAACATTACTACTCGAAAGAAGAAATCCTCACCATGTATTTAAATACTGTATATTATGGTCATAATTACTACGGCATTTACGAAGCTGCTCATGGCTACTTTGGAACAAGTCCAAGCCGATTGACATTAGGGCAAAGTGCACTCCTTGCAGCACTACCTAATGCACCATCCTATTTAGATCCATATACAAACTATAAAGGGGCTAAGGCTAGACAAAAGTTGGTGCTCGAACAAATGGTAGACCAAGGCATGATTACACAAGCGGAAGCGGACTATGCGTACCAACAAGACTTGGAACTTGTGGATGAATAATTGAATATATTTTATAATCTCTGTTTGCTAATGAATAATTAATTGGCGAACAGAGATTTTTTTGCTACATTAGTAATAATAGATACATTTAGAGAGAGTTTTGAGTATTAGGAGCATAATTATTGGATAATATTGAATTAAAGCAGTATGAGGAAGGCAATTTTTTATCTATTTATATTGGAGCAAAACCTATTATTAAGTTTGCTATGCTTCGATTGGAGAATTTTATATCCTATTATTTAAGAGGTCCTGGAGGATTAGATTATAAGTCTGAAGCACTTGATATTGATTCCTATGCCCGTGAAATCTTTTATATTGAACAAACAGATGCTAATAAATTTGAAAACTGGATAGTTTACTACGATGATGAACATGATTGTATGACTGTAAGGCATTGTTTTTGGGATAAAGCGTTAGATAGAGAACAAATAATGACTGATGAGTCTTTGCGAGTTGCTGTTAGAGAGCAATACATTGTGGATTCAATCCCACATATTCAAAATGAGACCGGTATAGGCGTAAATGAAATAGATAAAAATAATATTTTAAATAGTATAAATGCTTTCGATATAGCGATATCTAAGATAAATATATTAAAGCTATTTAGCAATGTAGACTACAGTACAGGTGATTATAGAATTTCTAGGTCTTATGATTTAGATGTTCGTATTGAAGCGATTATTAATGAAGCTCAAAATGAGCTTTACTCGGTTATAGGTGAAATTCAGTCTTTAATAGTTAATACTTTAAAAGCATCAATAAATACAATTACAGATTATAAGATAGCTTTAGATTACCAGTTTTCACCTATTGATATTAAGTAAGAATAGATAGTCCATCGTAAGAAATGAAGCTATGTCTAGTATTAAATCACTGAATATAGCTTTTTTATTATATTAGTTCGGAATCGAAACATATTACTAAATTGAATAAAAATAATGCTTGCATTTATAATTATACAGGTGTATACTATTTTTTGTCAGAAAGAGGGAATGACCGTTGAGCTAGATGCCACGGTGCTTTCACAATTATCTGATATAATATTGATTATATGAGTTTAAATACATAGTAAGTTTTTATGAGGTGTTATCATGGGTAAAGCAAATAAAGTAGTACTCGCATATTCTGGT
>USQK01000086.1 GCA_900556785.1 uncultured Veillonella sp. | reverse complement strand
AAGATAGCAACTTGCCTATCTACACAATTGAAGAATTACAACAATTAGCATTTGATTTAGTAGGTAAACCACAAGATATCCCTGTATCTGATAAAGACGAAGATATCATCGCAATCGTAGAATATCGCGATGGCTCTATCATCGACGTGGTTCGTAAACCTCTATAATTAAAATCAAAATACTCCCTATGATCTTCGGATTTGTAGGGAGTGTTTTTGCGTTGCATCATATACTCGAAAATACCTGTAGGTATATATCTAAATGATTGTTATACTTATAAACCTTTGATATACTATAAGGGGGAAAGCTATGTTTCACTTTATGTTTTAATTTTAGGAGAGACTATGAGCCAAGTATTTAAACAAGATCTAACAGATAACTCTGTTCGTACTGTTATAGATATTAATTTGGGCGAATATGCATCGGGCACTCGCTAGTTGGTAATTGATGAAAGGTGTGAGCATTATGAATGATCAACGTGTTTTTGACATGGAACTTGTGAAAGTTGAAAGTCTAGAGAAAGCTGTTAGGACTCCATTTTATCAAACTGATTCCACAGGTGGTTCAGTATGGGTTATTAAACCTGGTCAAATCTTACCAAAACATTATCATCATCACTCTGATGATATATGGGTTATATTGCAAGGCAAGGGTGTATTTTATCCAACGCCTAATACAGAGGTGCCTTTTACAAAGGGGCAAGTTATAGTATCTAAAAAGGGTGAATGTCATGGCGCAAAAAATACTGGAACAGAAGATGTTATCTTTGTAAGTATCGTTGCTCCTGTACCTGCTGATTATGACCCTGTTAGTACTAATTAATATGAAAGCACTTTATAGTATTTTGTTATCTTGTAATAGAGATAGAGTTATACCATAAAGTGCTTTTTATTTTATACAGTCATTCTTTGTGAATATACCTTTTCTATTTTAGATGCTATGATTTTGATTTTGCTATTCTTATTTGTTATTTCTATATTCTATACAATTCCATTGACAGGGGACTTTTGTTTTCTTAAGATAGTATAGTATGTAATATCTTAGTTAGTAGAAAGGAATTGTATGAACTCATCTGTAACGGAGTCTCGAAGTGAGGCTATTGATGTTAAGGATTTTACACGGCGACGTATGTGGCATGTAATCCTGCCATTATTTATTGTTTCTATTATTGCCTTCTTGGACCGCGTAAATATTGCTTATGCAGGTCTAACGATGAAAGAAAACTTACCATGGTTAACACCAGAGGTATTCGGTATGGGAGCCGGCATTTTCTTTATTGGCTATGTTCTCTTTGAGGTGCCTGCATCATTGATCGCTGCACGTTGTAATGCTATGCTTTGGATTGCACGCATTATGTTTAGTTGGGGCATAGTGTGTGTCCTTATGACGACCATGACTACTATATGGGAGTTTTACTTATATCGATTCCTATTAGGTTTATGTGAAGCGTCATTGTATCCCGTAGTATATTCCTTGTTGATTCCTAACTGGTTCTTACCGAAGGAGCGAGCAAAGGCGATTTCCTTAATGCTTACATCTTTGTTATTCTCTAATATCATTGGTGGTCCGTTAGCGGGTGTATTACTTGATACAACGTTCTTTGGCTTACATGGGTGGCGCACACTCTTCATCGTAGAGGCATTACCTGCTGTAATCTTTGCTTTCGTTTTTGCATTCTGGATGAAAGAAAAACCAGAACAAGCTTCTTGGGTAAGCGATGCTGAGAAAGCTTATATGAAAGAAGAACTAGCTAAAGAGGAAGCTAAAAAACAAGAGGTTAAGAAATATACAACTTGGCAAGCCTTAAGAGATCCTAAAGTATTACTTTTATCCTTAATTTACTTCTTATGGATTATTGGCTTCTGGGGCTTTAGCTTCTGGATGCCTCAAGTACTTAAAAGTTTATCTGGCTGGCCACCAAGTGTGGTAGCTTGGTCTATAGCAATCCCAATGACTGCAGCATTACTTGTGCAAGTATACTGCGGACACTCCTCTGAAAAGCGTAATGAAAAACGTTGGCATGTTGCTACCACATTGTTCATTGGTACGATTGGTTTTATTGCTACACCACACAGTCCATCTCCAGAAATTAGCTTGTTATTCATCTGTTTAACTGCTGTTGGTGTTTATGGTGGTATGGGTGTATGGTGGACGATGCCGACTACGTTCTTATCTGGTGCAGCGGCAGCTGGTGCAATGGGTCTTATCAATTCCAGTGGCAATGTTGGTGGTTGGGTAGGTCCTTACATGCTCGGTTTCATCAACGGTCATACAGGTAGTTTTGCAATGGGCTACTACGTAATGGGCGCATGCATGTTCCTGGCAGGTCTATTGATTTTGACATTACCTAAATCTATGGAACACAAGGAAGATTAAGTTAAAAAATAAATACAAATTTAAAAAGAGTTATATTTTTTATTCTTTTCTATGACGGATATTGAATAAATATATAGCTCTTTTTCTTTTAGTAAATATATTGTTTTATGTATAATAAGAGTAATGTAATCTACAGTAAAAAGAGAGAGGCTACTATGTATAGAACGTTATTATTAGCAACCGTATTAACAACTTTTACACTAGGCGTATCTGTAAGTGCGATATCATTACATGATCCGACGGGTGAAGGTAGAGCTGCCTTTGAGAAAATTGCAGTGTACAACCGTGACATTGTTAAAGTTTCAGGTCCTTATGATTCGTGGGAGACAGCTGTTAAGAATTTAGGACGCGCTAAATATATTGGTGATTTAGAACAACATAAGACGATAGATAACTTACAGAGTCAATTGAAGCCTATATTAGGCGGTTATTATGTATCAGCATATTACGTAGATTTTAATATCCTTACTCATGATGATGGTATTGTTAACATAAAACCGACCAGTAATGATGTAGGTGAGACTAAATATATTGTAGAGTATAAAACGCAAGAGCATTATATTGATTCAATATTATGGAATCCTTTTGTAGAGAAAGTTATTACAGTAGCAGATCCGATTATTTCTTATGAGAATCAGTATGGAACGGGAAACCTTATAGTTGTGACAGCCTTTGGATATCAAGAGGATGTTCAAGGTTTTCCAGATAAGGGACTTATAGCTGCAAATAAAGCTTATAAGGCTGCTGAAGATATGTTGGTTAGTAGAGTGTTGGAATTAGGCTGGGTTGATACATCTCGTGAAGCAGAGTTGCGAGATTATTTAAATACAAATGATGGTGTTCATAAGGGGTACACTTTGGATGCCATGGGCTTTGGTGTTATGGCTCAAAAAGATCTCTTTCTTTATGTAGATGATAAAGGTAATTTCCATCATAGGCACTACTCTGTTGTGAGTGAATGGGAAAAATCCTATAATAAGAATTTCAGTTTATATAAGCACATTTCCCTTGATAAAAAGATAAAAGCTATTACTGTGGTTCAAACGGATTAAGGCAGATATAACAAAAAGCCAGATACAATGTAAATACTTTTTAGTATATATTGTATCTGGCTTTTATTTATTTTTTTACATCCGGTACTTTCCCAGGGTTCATATCGAGGTTTAAATCCGTCGATTTGAATGAGGAAGGATTAGCTTCTGGTGGTCTCACTTTGAGTTCTGGGTGCAACCATTGTAGTTGTTTCAATTCCCAGTCGTACTTGGCACCGTCGTTTTGTAATTGGCGAATGTCTTTAAAGATACCATCCAGTTGGTCGCTATGCTTATTAGCCATCCCTTCTAGGATGTAAAGGCGACCAGCTACACTATCAACGGAAGAACCATCGTGGTCTTCATCGACACGCCATTGTAGTTCTGAAATTTGTATTTGCTGGAAGATTATGACAATGACCAGCACGATAATAACGCCCCAAATGGGTGTTTCTTTAGCTTTCAAAAGGGCCCGCAATTTAGATGCGAGCCCAGATGGTTTGTTCATTATTGACGATCCTCGAGTTGTAATCCAGGTAATGGTAATTTGGAATTTACAAAGTCTAACCACAAGCGAGAAGCGTGGGAGAGGTAATGACCTTTTTTCCAAATAACATAAAGTGTATGAATGATTTCTGGTACAAGTGGACGTACAACGACCTTGGAACCAACCTCTGTATTTTCACCTGCCTCAGGGCAGAGGCGAGACGGTAATAATGCGATGGCAAGGTCTGCACTAACTGTTTGCAACATGAGATCACGTTGGCTTGTTTCAAATACGATATGAGGTTGAAAACCTGTATGTTTACAAGCTTTGATGATTTCGTCATGCAAATTAAAGTCATCTTTGTGCAATACGAAAGACTCATCAGCTAGCATTTCTAAACGAATTTCTTTTTCTTTCGCAAGAGGGCTAGATTTTGGAACGATAACGGAAAGCGGATCACTAGTAAGGTAGAAGGACTCAAATTCTTTTGGATTTGGTTTCGTACAAATGATACCAATATCAATCAAGCCTTCTTGAACACTAATCTCAACTTTTTTAGAACCTTGTTCATAAAGTTCTAATTCAATTTGTGGATATACTTTTTTGAACTCCCCTAAAAGCTGAGCGAAGATAGGTGCATCGGTAATTGGTGGAATACCAATTCTAATGGAACCTTGCTCCAAACGAAACTCGTTTTCAAAATCAGTTTTTAGATGTTCAAACATAAACACAACGCGTTTAGCGT
>USQK01000085.1 GCA_900556785.1 uncultured Veillonella sp. | reverse complement strand
AAAAAACAATTATTTGAAAGTACTACTATAAATGCTTTATAATTATATAGTTAAAGTATATTTTCTAAGGATTGGGGTTTATGGGAGATTATAATTACAAGTTGGATGTTTTTGAAGGTCCTTTGGACTTGCTTTTGCATCTTATTGAAAAACATAAAATAGAAATCACCGATATTCCTATCGTTGAAATTACGAGTCAATACTTGGAATATTTAGATAATTGGAATCACTTTGATATTCATTATAGTAGTGAGTTTCTTGTAATGGCTTCTACTTTGTTACAGATTAAATCGCGTATGCTATTACCTAAAGCTGAACCTGAGCCAGAGGATGCTGAAGATCCACGTGATGAATTGGTAGCTAAATTAGTAGAGTTTAAAAAAATCAAAGATTTTACAGCTATACTGATGGAACGTACGGCTGTATCCGCCAATATATTTAGTAGACCTGAAGAAACAAGCGTACTTGGGTTAGATAATGTATATAATTTAGAACTTTCCCGATTATATGAGATTTTTTATCAGACCATAAAACGCGCTAAGGAATTACCTGAAGAGGAGCCTATTCGCGAGGTCAAGGTTGAAAAAGACAGTTATAGTTTAGAGAATATGATTTTGTCTTTATCTAGTCGAGTACGACGTGGTGAAAGTTTATATTTTAGGGAGTTATTAATAGCAATTGAAACAAAAAGTGGTATGGTAACAATCTTTATGGCTGTTTTAGAATTGTTGAAGCAACAAGTTATTGAAATGCGCTATGAAGAGAATGATATTATATTCACTGTAGCCTTAGAAGGTACCGTATAGAAAGGGGGCTATATGAGCTTACCAACAATGCATTTAGAGGCCGTGTTATTCTCATCGGCAAAACCTATATCAATAGAAATGCTTGCAGAAGTATTTGAACTTTCAACAGAGGAAGTACAAGATTATATAGATACATTACAACGGGAACTAGATGAGCAAAATCGCGGCATCCGTTTGAGAGTATCTGGAGCAGGTATTGAGTTAGTTAGTGCCATGGAAAGTGCTGACTATGTAGGTCATATCCGTAAGAGAGAAGATAAATTATCTAATGCAGCGATGGAAACATTAGCTGTCATAGCCTATAAACAACCTATAACTAAAGCTGAAATTGAAGAAATCCGCGGTGTAAATAGTGATAAGATTATTAAACAATTACTCACTCGATCTCTTATTGCGGAACTAGGTCATAAAGATACTGTAGGAAGACCTATTCTTTACGGAACAACTGACGAGTTTTTAAGGAGTGCTGGCGTAGAATCTATTGAAGCTTTACATCAAGAAGTTTCAGAAACAGAAGGATAATATGGAACGATTACAAAAATTTATTGCTAGTTGTGGTGTAGCATCACGACGCAAGGCAGAAGAATTGATTACAGAAGGAAAAGTTCAGGTTAATGGTCGTAGAATCACTGAATTAGGTGTAAAAATTGACCCTCAAAAGGATAAAGTTAAGGTTAATGGTCAATTATTAGCCCAAGAGAAACCAGTTTATTACTTATTAAATAAACCAAAGGGAGTTATTACATCTGTGTCTGACCCTCAAGGTCGTGAAACTGTTTTAGATTATATTAAAAATGAATCAAAACGAATCTATCCAATAGGTCGCCTTGACTTATATACAGAAGGCTTATTGTTGTTGACCAATGATGGTGAGTTGGCGCAAAACTTAACTCATCCGTCTAAGGGCGTAGAAAAAACATATGAAGTGCGTATTAAGGGCCGTGTTCGTGATGAAGATTTACAGGTTATTGCCAATGGTGTAGCACTGGAAGATGGTATAACAGCTCCTGCAACAATTGTAGATCTCGGTTTTGATGATCATAATGGTGTTCATGAAGTAGAAATTACAATCCATGAAGGTCGTAATCGCCAAGTTCGTCGTATGTTTGAACACTTTGGGTACCGTATTCATAACTTAAAACGAATTGCATATGCTGGGCTTACCTTAGGTGGTGTTAAACGTGGGGGTTCTCGTCAGCTTACAATTCGTGAAGTAAAAGCCCTAAAAGCGTTAGGAGCAGGTAAGGAATGAAACAAATTGTAGTCATTGGCGGTGGTGCAGCAGGTCTTATGGCATCAGTTATAGCTGGTCGTGAAGGGGCACGTGTCATCTTACTAGAGAAAATGAATATGGTTGGTAAGAAGATGGGCATTACAGGTAAAGGTCGCTGTAATATTACAAATAGTGCAGATATGACTGAGTTCATTAAAAATACGCCTGGTAATGGTAAGTTCCTATATGGCGCTTATGAACGCTTTAGTAATGAAGACTTGCTTGAATTATTACATAGTTGGGGCTTAAAAACTAAGGTTGAACGAGGGGGACGTGTATTCCCAGAATCTGATTCTGCTTTAGAAGTACGCAATATATTCATGAAAATCCTTAAAAAGTATAAAGTACAAGTTCATTTAAATGAACCTGTTACATCAATTACTATTGAGGATGGTCGTGTTGTAGGAGTTGCAACAGATAAGGAACAATATGCTTGTGATGCCGCTATTATCTGTACCGGTGGTGCCTCTTATCCGTTAACTGGTTCTACTGGTGATGGTTATGCTTTAGCTGAAAAAGTGGGACATACGATCACTGATATTCGTCCATCTTTGGTACCTATCGTTACAAACGAAGCATGGGTAAAAGACATTATGGGGCTTAGTCTTCGTAATGTTGAAGTGTCTGTAGTTTCTAAGAATAAAGTACAGGCTAAACAATTTGGGGAAATGATGTTCACTCATTTCGGCCTAACGGGTCCTACAATCTTGTCTTTAAGTCATACGGTAGGCAAATTGTTGCGTAAGAAAAATCCACAAATCACTATTGAAATAAATCTGAAGCCTGCATTAACTGCAGAAGTTTTAGACAAACGCTTACAGAAGGATTTTGATTTATATTCAAAAAAACAATTAGCTAATGGGATGAAAGATTTGTTACCTGTCAATCTTATTCCGATTGTTATAAAGCTTGCTGAATTAGATCCAAGCAAACCAATTAATCAAATTACAAAAGAAGAACGTATGCGTTTATGTCATGTATTACAACATATGACATTAACTGTAAAGGAGTTACGCCCTGTAGCAGAAGCAATTGTTACAGCCGGTGGTATTTCGTTAAAAGAGTTTAGTCCCAAAACCATGGAGTCTAAATTGGTGAAAGGCTTATATGGTGCTGGTGAGGTTCTGGATATTGATGCCTTTACGGGCGGCTATAATTTACAAGCTGCTTTTTCTACTGGTTATGTGGCGGCTATGCATGCTGTACATGGTGATGAAGAATAGAGGTTATTATGAATACAAAAAAAATTGCCATTGCTATTGATGGTCCTGCAGGGGCTGGTAAAAGTAGTATTTCAAAAGTAGTGGCCAATGAATTGGGTTATTTATATATTGATACAGGCGCTATGTATCGAGGTGTAACATGGGCGGTTCTCGATAGCCATGTTAATGTGAACAATCAAAAAGATGTAGAATCATTGCTCCCTTCATTAGATTTAACATTAGAGCCTACTGCAAATGCTTGTAAAGTATTTGTAAAAGGTCAAGACGTGACAGATCTAATTCGACAACAACAAATCAATGAGAATGTATCGACTATTGCTTCTTATAAAGGTGTTCGTGAATACTTAGTTGAACGCCAACAAGCTATGGCTGCTGTTGGTGGTGTTATTTTAGATGGTCGCGATATAGGTTCTGTTGTACTACCAAAGGCTGAGTTGAAGATATATTTAACAGCATCTGTAGATGCACGAGCAAAACGTAGATGGCTTGAAGTTCAAGGTACTTCTAATGAACAATCATTAGAAGACATTAAAAAGAATGTCGAAAGTCGCGATGAAATGGATAAAAATCGCGATGAATCTCCACTGGTGTGCGTTGAGGATGCTATTGTTGTGGATTCTAGTAACATGACGTTTGATGAAACAGTGGAACATATATTACATCTAGTACAGGAGCGAATCTAAGATGAATAAATTTTCTACATGGCTTTGGCGTACTGCCTTTTGGTTGCGCTATAAAGTCGGCTATGGACTAAAGGTATATGGGCGTGATAATTTTCCTATGGAAGGTCCCGTTATTGTTGTACCAAATCATTTGAGTAACAATGATCCGCCTATCTGTGGCTATGCATTACCTAGACATGTACATTTCATGGCGAAACAGGAATTATTTGTGAATCCCATTTCTCGATTTTTCTGTACATGGCTTGGTGCATTTCCACTAAATCGCGGTGCTATCGACAAGGTAGCTATACGTCATGCCTTAGGATTATTGAAAGACAATAAGGTGCTAGGGATATTTGCTGAAGGAAACCGTCAAAAGAGCGGTAAGCTTGGAAGATTTCATGATGGCGCAGCATCAATTGCATTGCGTACAGGCATTGGTATAACACCAGTTGCTATTATTGGATCTCATAATATGAAGAAAAATCAAGTAGCTTGTATTATTGGTAAACAAGTTCCTGTAAATAAAGCTAAACCAACACCTGAAGCAATCAAAGAGGTTAATGATCGTGTTAAAGGTGAAATTCAACGCATGATAGATTCGTATCATGAAAATCGTATAGAGGAGACTTTATGGAAATAATTTTGGCTGAAAACCATGGCTTTTGTTATGGTGTTAAGCGAGCCGTTGAA
>USQK01000084.1 GCA_900556785.1 uncultured Veillonella sp. | reverse complement strand
TTTTATATTTATACAATACTTTTTATTTACTTCTATAGAAATTATGAAAAAAACCTCATCAACGTATGCTTTATACATTGATGAGGTTTCTTTGCCTCTATTTATATAGTTTTATACCGATTATTAGAATTTAGATTCAATAGCACCTTGAAGGTCGCCTTTTGGCATGAAGCCAATTTTGCGGTCTACTACTTCGCCATCTTTTAAAATAACGAATGTTGGCAACACTTCAACTTGCAAGTTACGTGCTAATTCTGGTTCTTCATCAGCATTTACTTTTACAAAGTTAGCTTTACCTTCAAGCTCACCCGCAATTTCCTCGATGATTGGCATCATACGTACGCAATAACCGCACCATGGAGCCCAAAAATCAATAACAGTAACGCCACCTTGATTTACTAAATCTTGATATTCAGCAGTTTTTAATTCTTTTAATTCGCTCATTGTACCCTCCTACGGTAGTTGAACTAATACACAATCTTGAATGACATGCAGGTTTAAAGCATGTGCTTTTTCAACAACAGATGGTTTATCCGCTCCCGGTTGCAACCACACAGTAGGAATGCCAAGTTCTTTACATTCATCAAGTGCAGCAAGGCCCGCTGCTTCTGGCACAACAAAATCTACCACAGCTGGTACAACAGGAAGTGCAGAAAGACTAGGGTAACATTTGTTACCATCTATCTCTGCAACATTAGGATTAACTGGATATACTTCATATCCGTGATCTTTAAGACATTTATAAATCTTATAGCCGAACTTTTCGGTTTTATGAGTGGCTCCAATAACGGCCCACACTTTTTGATCTAAAGCTTGTTGAATTGTCATTTCGACCACCTCTTATATACTATTATAGCGGAATATCGAATATTGTCAATATAATATATCGAATTTTATAGTTGAAGAATTATACTCTTTTAGCAAATATTTCAGAACTAAAATCAATGTATCTATTATCGCTCAATGACAATTGTTTTTTGTCTTAAACTAGAACACGATAGATCTAAATTCATTAACTCAGAAAGATTTATTTCTCGATGAGTATATCTGTCTCCATCTATAAGTCCACCAGCGACAGCTAATTCCCATAAAATTCTGGATGCTGACCATTGCTGTTCTCGTAGTTCACGTATTGTAATACTCTTTTGACGCTTAGAAAGTCTATTTCCATCTGCATCTACTAAAAGTGGTGCATGACCATACTTAGGAACTTCTATATTTTTATAGGAATAGCATTGTTGTAATGTGTTATATAAATATAATTGTTGCCCTGTTGTATCAAGTAAATCATCACCGCGAATCACTTCAGTTATTCCCATAGCTATATCATCTAATACGACTGCCAAATTATAGGCATACATACCATCACCACGACGTAGTACATAATCATCTAGTTCACCTTCCAAATGAATATGCTGTGTACCTTGCCAGCGATCATCAAATTCTAGATTACATGAATCTATAGCTAAACGTAAGGATGGTTCTTTTATAGAGGATAATTCGTCTACTGCATTCTTGCTTAAATGGCGACATTTACCATCATAACGATGAACTACTTCTCCTACATGAGGCGCTGATGCTATAGATTGTAGCCGTGCTCTATTACAAAAACAAGGATAAATTAGTTTTTCTAATGCTAGATATTCTAGTATGTCTGCATAATATGTTTGTCTTTCACTTTGCCAATAAGATACCTCAGGTCCACCTACACGAGGCCCTTCATCCCATTCAAAGCCAAGCCATTCTAAATCATCTAGTAAAGCTTCACCTAATTCTCGTTTTGACCGTTGCAGGTCTATATCCTCCATCCGTACAACATATTTTCCTTTTTGTTGGCGTGTAGAGATATATGATAAAAGTGCTATCCACACATTACCAAGATGAATACATCCTGTTGGACTAGGTGCAAATCTACCTTTCATGAGAACTCTCCTATAGCAGAAAACAAGTGGCATATTCATTATGAATATGCCACTTATCCATCCAAAGATATGTCAAACTAAAAATTAAAGCAATATCATTTATAGATATGAAATTATTTAGCCTAAAGACACAATGTTATCAAAAACATTACCAGCATCTTTAATTTTTTGTTCGTTACCCATTGTGCAAATGTGATTATCATTCAATACAGGTTCTACCACATCTGCTAATGCAACAATATCTTCTGGCTTACATGCGATTACTTGTTTACGGAACTCTACTTTGTCCTCTAATTTAGCACCGCTGAAGTACATACCCATTGCACGCGGTCCACGCAATGCAGGTGTCATTGGCAAGTCCAAAGAACTCATAGTACCAATAATATATTTACGCATTTCACGGTCAGTCAATGTGAAGTCACGAAGGTATTGAGGCAACTCTTTATATACATCTAAAGTTTCCAACAAGTTAGGATCACGATAACTACAGAAAATCATATTGCCATCATCATAGAAATTAGCAAATGCTCCGTAAGCACCACCTTGAACACGAATACGAATCCAAAGGTATTCATAACGTAATATCGTTTCTAATACGCTCATTGGACCAACATGTTTGAAACCATGATCGATGAAATTACCACCTTGAGCTACGTATTGAACCTTACCAGCTGTAACGATACCATCATTGCCGGAAAGACGAGTGATTTGTAATACATCATTGCTTAATTCTGTAGAATCCCAAGTCTCAACCAATGGTTTCATTAGGTTTTCAAAGGCTTCTAATTCGCCTTCTTCACCAACAAACATAATATCTACATTATTAGCACGGAAAATTTTTCGAGCTACTTCAGCTAATTTCTCTGGTAATAATGGCAAAGCCGCAGGATTAGATGCTAGCTCGCTAATTTTTTGATAGTAACCTAAATTGCCATTATCTCTAAACTTACCAACTGCAGAAACTTGAGCCATAACACGTTGACTCACGATAGAATTACCGCGGCGGAATGCTTCATTATCCCAAATAGCTTTGCTTTCTTGAACAAGCTCAGTTAAACGGCTATCATCACTGTAATCTGCCTTTTTTACGACTTCATTAATCAAGCGACATAAATCAGGTAGTTTAGCATGTAATGCTTTTGCACGTACAATCATAAGAGGTGTAAACTCATCGCGCTTACCATCTTTACTGATGGCCGTAATATCAGAACTTAACCCACCTAAATTCATATTGATATCTTTAGCCAATGCTTCATAACCGCGCTCGGATGTGTCAACACGGCCAAGGATATCACTTAAAATATCAGCGTAGAATAAGTCCTCTTCTGTGAGGCAGTTCAATTTAAAGTACAAGCCTACATAATTGATACCCTTTGTGAAAGTAGGTACAAAATGTATTGTCGTATTACCGATTTTACTTTCACGGCGTTCTACAGCTTCCATATTAGGATTTAAATCAGATAACTCGAGCAATGGAATAGATGCTAGAGCTTCATCACTATCTGGAGTTTCTTGACGAATTTTAAGGCGTTTTGTTTGTTCTACAATCGCGTCAATCTCCGCTTTTGTCATATTCGCTTTTACAGCAGCTAAATGTTCTTTAACCTCTGCATCTTTGCGCTCTTGAAGGCCACGTTCAGGATAGATAGATACAAGAACCTTATGGTCATTATTCAAGATAGAATGACGAATTAAATCTTCGAAATATGTACCAGCCAAACCTTTGCGAATATTCGCTAACGCCTCTTCATAGTGTAATAACTCTAATGGATCATTATCATATAACCAATTATCCATCATACGGATAATATACGCTAACCCAATAGGTCGTCCCCCAAAATCGCTTTCACGAAGAGCAAATTCAATGCTATTCAAAGAAGCTTCTAATAATTCTTTGTCTAAACCTTTATCACAAAGCTCTTGTAATGTAGATTCTACGATTCGTTGTAAATCGGCTTGTTTATCTAAATTAGAACCCGTAGCTTGTACTGTCCACATAGGTTGACGAATGCTATCTAAATAATAGCCGCTTACGTCAGAGCCGATACCGGCTTTTACCAAAGCTTGTTTAAGAGGCGCCGCTGGAGATGTTAACAAAGCATGTGTTAACACTTCAAAAGCCAAGCTATGTTCAGGTGTTACATCAGGCAATACATACGCAAAAGAATGCAATGTACGATTATCTGTGGGCTCTTCAGAACCTACACTATACGGATAGCTCACTACTTTACCTTCTGTAAATGGAGCTTGTAGAGCTACCTCAGTATGAACCTCAATAGCATCAAAATGGCTTAAATACTCATCATTCAAGAATGCTAATTGCTCTTCAATATTCATATCACCATACAAGAAGATATAGCTATTAGATGGATGATAGTGGACACGGTAGAACTCTTGGAATTCTTCATATGTTAAATCTGTAATATGATCAGGATCCCCACCAGAATCAACACCATAAGTAGTATCTGGGAAAAGTTCGCGCATCATTTGACGCTCTAATACGGAATCAGGGGAAGAGTACACGCCCTTCATCTCATTAAATACAACGCCTTTGTAGGTGAGTTCATCATCTGCATTTTCTAGCTCATAATGCCAACCTTCTTGCATTACGATTTCTGCATCTTCACGAACACGTGGGTAGAATACTGCATCAAGATATACGTCCATCAAATTATGGAAGTCTTTATCGTTCTTGCTGGCTACAGGATACATTGTTTTATCAGGGTAAGTCATAGCGTTTAAGA
>USQK01000083.1 GCA_900556785.1 uncultured Veillonella sp. | reverse complement strand
CTTTATTTAGCAGAGAAAAAAACCTTACCCCTGCCAATAGCCGCTACGTTAGTAGCGGCTATTTTTCTGTCTGAATGCTATTTTCTGTCTAAGTGCTATTTTCTGTCTAAGTGCTATTTTTCTAGCTAAACATAGTTAATATAATGTCATTCTTCTAGACATTATATTTTAGGACAGCACCGTGCCATCAAGAATACTATTTAGGATTTAGGTTTTAGAATGTTGTAATTCAAGATAGAAAATTAACTATATAAAAGGAGGTTTATTATGAAATTTAATCGAGTCGTATTAGTCGTCCTATCATTAGCACTTATGTTATTAGCTCTTGCAGGTTGTGGTAAGGATGCAGCTCAAGATAGTCAGAAGAAATTAAACGTCGTGGCCACTACGACGATGCTGACCGATTTAGTAAAAGAAATTGGTGGTGACCATGTATCCGTCCAAGGGCTCATGGGTCCTGGCGTAGACCCGCACCTCTATCAAGCGAGTGCCGGCGATGTAACAACTATGTCTAAGGCAGATGTTGTGGTGTACAACGGCATTCACTTAGAAGGTAAAATGGGTTCCATTTTTGACAATTTAACAAAACAAAATAAAGCTACCATCCGCGTATCTGACGCTATTGATCCATCTACTTTACTCGACTTTGACGAAGAAGATGGCGTGAAAACTAAAGATCCTCATATTTGGTTCGACGTAGCTAACTGGAAACTAGCAGCAAAAGCTGTCTATGAAGGTCTTGCTAAAGCAGATCCAGCTCACAAAGAGGATTTCAAAAAACGATATGATGCGTACCTCACTAAATTAGATGAAACAGATGCATACATCAAAGCTCAAGCCGAATCTATTCCAAAAGAATCTCGCGTCCTCGTAACAGCACACGATGCATTCCAATACTTTGCTCGCGCGTACGGCTTTGAAGTAAAAGGTTTACAAGGCGTTAGTACTGCTACAGAAGCAGGCACACAAGATGTGAATGAACTTGTTCAATTTATCGTAGATCACAAAATTAAAGCGATCTTCGTAGAATCTTCTGTACCACACAAAACAATCGAAGCCGTTCAAGAAGCAGCTAAGGCTAAAGGCTGGAACGTTGCCATCGGTGGCGAATTATACTCCGACTCCCTCGGTTCTGAAGGCACTGAAGGTGGCACATATATCGGCATGGTAAAAGCCAACATCGATACTATCGTTAAAGCACTTAAATAACAAATAACGTTTCAAAACAAGGACGACATACAGTGTACGTCCTATGTAAGTACAAGTACTACTAACAATACAGCGATAGTAGCACTATTGATAAAAGGAGGTCTCCATGGAATGGGCCGTTGAAGTTGAAGATATGACCGTAGCCTATACGACAAAACCCGTATTATGGGACGTAGATATGAAGGTACCCATCGGTTCCTTAGCGGCCATCGTCGGCCCTAATGGAGCCGGAAAATCTACATTATTAAAGGCCATGCTTGGCTTATTAACAGTTATCTCAGGGAGTGTTAAGTTTTATATCGATCACCACTTAGCGATGGACAAACATGATTACAAGAAAATCGCTTACGTCCCTCAAAGTGGTAGTGTCGACTGGGACTTTCCTACTACCGTATTAGACGTCGTACTCATGGGCCGTTATGGTCATCTAGGTTGGTTCAAACGACCTAGTAAAAAGGATAAAGATCTCGCCCTCTCCATGATTGATAAAATGGGCATGAGTGACTATGTAAACAGGCAAATTCGTCAACTTTCAGGGGGACAACAACAGCGTGTATTCTTAGCTCGTGCCCTCGTACAAGAAGCAGACATTTACCTCATGGACGAACCTTTCAAAGGCGTCGATAAAACAACAGAACATGCTATTATCTCCCTTTTACAAGAAATGAAAGCGCGCGGCAAAACAGTTATCGTCGTGCACCACGATTTAAATACGGTACCTCAATATTTCGACTGGGTAACGATGGTGAACAAACAGACCGTTGCCTATGGTCCCGTAGCAGAGACCTTTACCGATGAGGCCATCGAGCGTACCTACGGCAAGGGGAGGACTGTATGACCATACTCCAATCCTATACGACACAGATGGTATTGCTCGGCACGGCTCTCTTGGGCCTTGCCAGTGGTATTGCAGGCACCTTCGCTGTACTGCGCAAGGAAAGCCTCATCGGTGACGGCCTCTCCCACGCGGCACTGCCTGGTGTAGTCATCGCGTTCTTGCTGACTGGTATAAAAGACATTGAGGTACTCATTATAGGTGCTGCCCTGTCCTCTATCACTGCGGCATGGCTCATTACCATCACCGTAGAAAATAGTAAAATCAAATTCGATGGGGCTTTGGCTACTATACTATCTGCTTTCTTTGGTCTTGGTATGGTTCTACTCACCTACCTTCAAAGTCTGAACAATGCAGGTCAGGCGGGGCTTTCAAAATTTATATTTGGACAGGCCGCCACCATATTAGCTCGCGATGTGTACATTACATCAGCAGCAGCGCTCATCATTATCGTTTTAACAGCCTTATTTTGGAAAGAGCTAAAGCTCATCTCCTTTGACGTAGAATACGCCAAAACATTGCAAATTCCCGTCACCTTTACACTCATTTTATATCGTTCACTATTGATCATGACCATCATCATCGGCATTCAATCAGTAGGTGCTATCTTGATTAGTTCCCTACTCATTGCACCGGCCGTAGGCGCCCGTCAGTGGACGAACAAGCTAGGTACCATGTGTATACTAGCAGGATGTTTCGGTATGGTATCTGCTATTGGCGGCACCATTTGGAGTACAACAGTACAAAAACTGCCTACAGGTCCTGCAATCATCGTCATTCTATCGGTTATCGTACTGTTGAGCCTCATATTTGCACCTAATAGAGGCATCTTATGGCAATATCGTAAAAACAAACAATCAAAACAAGCTTTATTATCAGAAACCGCAAAGATAAGTCCTGCCGATTTACAACAAAAAATATATAGAGCAGAGGGTGGACAGCCTCGCATAGGAGGTGCCCCATGACAGTACATACAGAGATTTTACTCATCGCCATCGCCGTATCCATTGCGTGCGCTATTCCGGGTGTATTCCTCGTGCTGCGCCGCATGTCCATGATGGCCGACGCCATTACGCACACCGTATTCCTCGGTATCGTACTCGCTTTCTTTGTAACAGAAGACTTAAACTCGCCCTTGCTTTTAGTAGGGGCAACCGTAGTCGGCGTAGGAACGGTATGGCTTACAGAAATGATTCATAACACGGGCCTCGTCAACGAAGACGCGTCCATTGGTATCATCTTCCCCCTCCTCTTCTCCATTGCCATCATCCTCGTCAGTCTCTACAGCGGCAACGCACACCTTGACGTAGATACCGCACTTCTAGGGGAAATCGCGTTCGCCCCGTTCGACAGATGGATTGTAAACGGCACCGACTTAGGTCCTGTATCTCTATGGATTTCCCTAGGGGTAGCGGTCATCAACCTCCTATTAGTTATGCTCTTCTACAAGGAATTGCAGCTATCTACCTTCGATCCACTATTGGCAGGGCTCTTCGGCTTCATGCCCGCCCTCATCCACTACGTGCTGATGACCATGGTATCCCTTACCGTGGTGGCTTCATTCCAAGCGGTAGGTGCTATCCTCGTTATCGGCCTCATGATCGGACCTGCGGTTATCGCTTATTTATGGACGGACTCTGTGAAAGCCATGCTCATTAGCAGTATCATCATCGGCATTATCTGTGCCGTCATCGGTACAGAAGTTGCTTTCACCCTAGACGTATCCATTGCAGGTGCTATCGCAACAACGATCGGTCTCGCCTTATTAGTTGCCGTTATTTGCACGCCAAAGACAGGCTATATTGCAACCTATCTTCGCCAACGCCACTTGCGTCGTCACTATCGAGAAACGATGATGCTCTGCCACATCTATACCCATATGAACACACCTGTGGCAGCCATTGAAAATGGTATCGGCACCATTCACGAACACTTGAACTGGAAGCCAGACTATACACACCAAGCTGCATCACACCTTAAGAAACAAGGCCTATTGTATGTAACAAATGGGTACTATATGCTGACCGATAAAGGCGTGGCGCAGGTAAAGGAAATCATTTAATTAATTTTATTTAATGAATATTAATTAGACTCCTTCAAAAATACATATTTTCCCAACAAAAAAGAAGCTGAAATCAATACAAAGATTTCAGCTTCTTTTATTTGTTGAACTGATGCGTTGATCAGTTAATAGCTTCTAATGGAATGACGTGAGGCATGCCTTTGTCATCCATGTAGATTTTTGTTCTAACACGGTATACATCTTCCATCATGGCTTCTGTAAAGATGTCTTTCGGTGCCCCTTGAGCGTATACTCTACCCTCCTTGAGCACGATGATTTCATCTGCGAACATAGCCGCCAAATCAAGATGATGTAATGTTACGAGTGTTGTAAAATCATGTTCTTGAGTCAGATTTTTTAGCAATGTTAACAAGTCAAATTGCTTGTGCAAATCTAACGCACTAGTCGGTTCATCAAGAATTAAGATTTTAGGTTCTTTTACTAGAGCCTGAGCCATAAACACCAGTTGGCGTTGACCACCACTGAGCTCCATGATGCTGCGAGATGCAAACTTTTGAAGGTTCAATCGGTCCAATACCTCTTGCGTAGCTTGGATGTCCTCATCACTTACGCGGAAGGACATTGAACCCATGCGCCCTAAAATAACGACTTCAAAAACAGTCAAATTAACTCTACAGTCATTATCTTGAGACAAATAGCTCACCGTACTACTGAAGTCCTTTGTAGAATATTCAGATACAGACTTTCCGTTAATGGTAATATCGCCCTTGCCTTTCAAGATACCCATGATTGTTTTTAACAGCGTAGATTTACCAGCACCGTTGGTACCGATGAGGGCCGTCAACTTGCCAGTTTTAGCGGCAAAATCAACGCCCTTCAAGATTTGTCCGTCTTCCGTAGAGGAATAGCCAAAGGTTAAATTATGAACTTCAATCATTTGAAATAGCTCCTTTTCCTAGTTAATACCAACGAGA
>USQK01000082.1 GCA_900556785.1 uncultured Veillonella sp. | reverse complement strand
TAGGTGAGTGGCGGATGGCCTCTGCTTCATAAATTACTTAATTATAATAACAAATCGTATGGTGAAAGTCAACAAAAAATATTGAGCTTTTAACAATGAATTTGTTATTACAACTCTTATAGTATAACAGACATTATAAGTTCTGTATATAGGTATACTTACTGACACCGTTCTCTCTTTATGTATACAATATTCTTATAAATTATACAACTAATTCTATAGAAAATACGATACAATACTATTTATAGAATAGTCTAGCTTATATAGTGTACTTTATAGAATAGCGTATATTATAGGATAGTGTACTTTATAGAATAGTATAATTTATAGGATAGTTTAGCTTATATAGTTTACCTTATTTATTATTATACAGTAATAGGTATTACACAAATTGAAAGGAGTTTTATTATGAGTGTAACAACCACTGCCCCTCCACAAAAGGCGCGTACAACTGCTCAAAATATTGGACTTATTTTATCCTTCATTGTTTTAGGTGGCATTTTATTATTACCTACACCAGAAACATTATCTACCGGTGGTCATCGTATGATTGGTGTACTCGCTTTTGCCATCATCTTATGGATGACCTCAGCTATTTCCTATCCAGTAAGTGCTACAATGATTACTGCACTTACCGCTTTACTATTAGGGTTCTCACCGAATCCCGAAGCACCTACTAAGGCGATGGGCACAGCCAATGCTTTGAAGCTGATCATTTCTGGTTATTCTTCACCAGCCATGATTCTTGTAGGTGCTGCTATGTTTATCTCTGTAGCCATGCGTAAAACGGGTCTCGATCGTCGTATCGCCATGTTAGTACTATCTAGCGTTGGTACTAAGGTTAGCCGTATTTATTTAGGTGTTATTATTACAGGTCTTATCCTCGCCTTTTTTGTACCAAGTGCAACGGCTCGTATTGCTTGCTTAGCACCGATTATTATTGGTATTGTTGAGAACTTAGGTATTGAACGTAAAAGCCGCGTAGCCGCTCTACTCATGGTAGGTGCCGTGCAGGCCGATACGTTCTGGAATATTATGATTCAAACAGCTGCCGCTCAAAATCTTGTGGCTGTAGGTTTTATACAAACTCAGATGAATACATCTATTAGCTGGATAGATTGGCTTACTGCAGCGGCTCCATTCTCCATCATTATGGTTATCATCGCCTATTTCTTAACACAAGCATTAATCAAGCCAGAGTTCAAGGAACTTGTAGGTGGCGATGTACAACTCGCTAAAATGCGCCAAGAAATCGGTCCTATGAGTACTGATGAAAAGAAACTGTTATGTATCTCTATCGGTCTTCTCGCATTGTGGGCTACCGGTGGCAAGCTACATTCTATCGATACAACAACTACAACAATTGTAGCTATCGCATTGTTCTTCTTCCCTAAGATTGGCATTATGGATTGGAAATTTGCACAGCCAAACATCGACTGGGGTTCCATCGTTATGTTTGGTGCTGGTATCGGTCTTGGATCTGTATTACTGAAAACAAAGGCAGCTACTTGGCTTGCTCAAGTATTCGTAAACGCCTTCTCCCTTGAAAGTGCCAGCGTATTTATATTAATTGCCGTAATGGCTGCCTTCCTCATTGTCATCCACCTAGGCTTTGCATCTGCTACAGCCCTCTCCTCTGCTATGATTCCTATTGTAATTTCTATTGTAGTAGGACATAACGCAGAAGGTCTTAACCCAATCGGCGTAACCATGCTTATGCAATATGCGATCTGCTTCGGTCTAGTATTACCAGTAAACTCACCACAAGGTATGGTAGCTTACGGTACCGACACATTCGACGTAAAAACATTTATGACTACAGGCATTCCATTGACTATTATTGGCTATGTAATGATGCTCGTATTTGCCCTTACGTATTGGCACTGGATTGGAATCGCATAATACTGTACTTTCATAACAATCATATATAAACCAAAAGGCTCTGTCATGAGACAGAGCCTTTTAGATATTCACTATATTATTCTAATTCTTTACCTTTAAGTTCAGGGATTAAGAATACAGTTGCTAGAATATCTAGTACGTAGATAATAGCTAGGAATGCAATTGCTACTTGGTAGGAGTACATAGAGATGATCATGCCTACTACCATTGGGCTAAAGCCGCCTACAGCACGACCGATATTAAATAGTACGTTTTGAGCCGTTGCACGGGCAGTTGTTGGGTAGGCTTCTGCCATCAAGGCACCATAGCCACCCATCATACCATTTACAGAGGCGCCTAAGATAGCACCGGCAAATAACATGGCTGTTGGATCAGATAGTTGAGAGTAGATTAAAATAGATGCTACAGCACATACTTGGAATAGGATGAATGTAGGTTTACGACCTATTTTATCGGCTAAGCGTCCAAATAACCAAATACCTACCATCATGCCACAAACAGTAACTGCTGTCCACAAACCAGATTTTGTTAGAGAGAAACCTAATTGCTTACTTAAGAAATTAGGTAACCAAATCATAATACCGTAATAACCAAAGTTTTGAACAGATGTTAAAATAGCAACACCAATAGATGTCTTTGTAGTTCTTACATCTTTTACTAATAACTTGAAAGAGTTTGTATGTGAATGCTCTTTATCTTCTTTACTTTGTACAAAGATTTCTGGTTCATGTAGTTTCGCACGGAATACCCAAGCAACTAGTGCTGGAATAATGCCAACCATAAACATACCACGCCATCCAATGAAAGGAATGAGTAATGGTGTTAACAAAGCAGCAGCCAACACGCCTAATTGCCAACCAAGAGCAACATAACTTGTCGCTTTTGCACGATGTTGAGCAGGCCAAGCTTCAGCAGCGAGTGCCATACCAATACCAAATTCACCACCTAAACCAATACCTGCTATTGTACGGTAGATAAGAAGATCCCAATAGCCTTGAGCAAAAGCACAGAGGCCAGTAAATACCGCAAATAGCACGATAGTCCAAGTCAATACGCGAACGCGACCAAATTTATCTGACAAGGTACCGAAGATGAAACCACCAAGTACGGCACCAACCAAGGTCCACGTAACCAAAGAACCTGCTTGACCAGTGGTCAAGCCTAAATCTCCAGAGATTAAGGTCAACATAAAGCCTAAAATCAAGAGATCAAAACCATCCATAGCATAGCCAATGGAGGAACCAATAACGGCTTTCCAGCCATATGAATTTACTTCTTTCATACTATTTCCTTTCGCTACTCACAGGTAACAATTAAAGAGATAGCCCCCACTATACAAATGACCAACGCCTAGACTTAAGTCTAATGAAAGGCTTTAGTATATGGAGGCTAAATTTATATCTGTTTATTTTGATGCATATAAGAAATTAGATTATAACAATTTCAAACATGACAACTTATCCATCGGTAATATTGATGGATGAGTCATAATAGTCAATTAGTTGCGTTCTTTAATTTCAATTTTAATGGAGTTGAAGAATTCGTCGAATGGAACTGTACCTAATTCGTCGCCGCCGTGTTTACGTACATTAACGGAATTGTCTTCCATTTCTTTATCGCCAACAACGAGCATGTAAGGAACTTTTTCCATTTGTGCTTGGCGAATTTTGTAACCAATTTTTTCGTTGCGATCGTCTACTTCTACGCGAACGTAGTCATGGCGCATTTGTTTTGCCAATTGGTTAGCGTATTCCACGTGTTTTTCGGAGATAGGTAATACTTTCACTTGAACAGGTGCCATCCAAGTTGGGAATGCACCAGCATAGTGTTCAGTCAAGATACCGATAAAACGTTCCATAGAGCCAAAGCATGCACGGTGAATCATGATAGTACGATGTTTTTGACCATCTTCACCGATATATTCTACGTTGAAGCGTTCAGGCAAGTTCATATCCAATTGGATAGTACCACATTGCCATGTACGGCCCAAGGAATCTTCGATATGGTAGTCAAGTTTAGGGCCGTAGAATGCGCCGTCGCCAGGGTTGATAACATAATCGATGCCTTTTGCTTCGATAGCGTTACGCAATGCTTCTGTAGCTGCTTCCCAAATTGCATCATCACCCATTGCATTGTCTGGTTTAGTAGACAATTCAACATGGTATTTCAAACCGAATTGGCTATAGATACGATCGAACAATTCGATAACTTTCATCAATTCGGATTGCATTTGTTCAGGCAACATAAATACGTGCGCATCGTCTTGTGTGAAAGCACGAACGCGGAATAAGCCGTGTAGTGCGCCAGATAATTCATGACGATGAACTAGGCCAAGTTCTGCATAACGAAGTGGCAAGTCACGGTAGGAATGCATTTCGTTTTGGTAAACCAAGATACCGCCTGGGCAGTTCATAGGTTTAATTGCATATTCTTCATCATCGATAATTGTAGTATACATATTTTCACGGTAATGTTCCCAGTGACCAGATGTTTCCCACAATTGTTTATTCAAGATGATTGGTGTGCGGATTTCATCATATTCGAAATCATGATGTACTTCGCGCCAGAAGTTTTCTAATTCGTTGCGAAGAGCCATGCCTTTTGGCAAGAAGAATGGGAAGCCAGGACCTTCTTCTTTGATAACGAACAAACCAAGTTCTTTACCAAGTTTACGGTGGTCCCGTTTAGCCGCTTCTTCAAGCATATGAAGGTATGCATCAAGTTCTTCTTTCTTTTCAAATGCTGTACCGTAAATACGTTGCAACATTTTGTTCTTTTCATCGCCGCGCCAGTATGCACCTGCAATACTTTGTAATTTGAAAGCTTTTACCTTACCAGTGGATGCCACGTGAGGCCCTGCACAAAGATCGATGAAATCACCTTGAGCATAGCAAGAAATAACAGCATCTTCAGGAAGGTCTTCAATCAATTCTACCTTGTAATCTTCGTTTTTAGATTTGAAGAACTCGATAGCTTCTTGACGAGACATTACAGATTTAGTGATAGGCAAGTTTTCTTTTACAATACGACTCATTTCCTTTTCGATTTTGCCTAAATCTTCAGGAGTCAAAGTATGTTCCATATCGATATCATAGTAGAAACCTTTATCGATAGCAGGACCGATAGCCAATTTAGCTTCAGGCCATAAGCGTTTTACCGCTTGAGCCAAGATATGAGAAGCTGTGTGGCGCAAAGTATGTTTACCGCCATCTTCTTCGAATGTTAAGAATGCTACTTCAGAACCATCTACAAGTTCTTCGC
>USQK01000081.1 GCA_900556785.1 uncultured Veillonella sp. | reverse complement strand
TCTACGAAGGTGGCTTCCAAAAAATGCGCCACTCCATTTCCAACACTGCTGAATATGGTGACTACCATGCAGGTCCTCGCGTAATTACTGCAGATACTAAAAAAGCTATGGAACAAATCTTGGCTGATATCCAATCTGGTAAATTCGCTGACGAATTTTTGGCTGATTCCAAAAATGGTCAAAAATTCCTTAAAGAACATCGTGAAGCAGCTGCTAACCATCCAATCGAACCAGTTGGTGCAGAACTTCGCAACTTGATGAGCTGGTTGAAATAAGAGTATTATTTAGTAATCTCTTGTAAGATAAAGCATACCAAAGCGACTCCTAAGGGGGTCGCTTTTTTATCGTTTTATAATATATTTCTTGGTACTATACATTGTTATATCGAAAATATTGGCATAAGGTATGGTATAATAAAAAGTAATCTATGAAAGGAGAACGATATGGATTTCTACACATTATCCTATGTTGAAAGTTTGGCTGTAGGGGGCCAAACATGGGGCTTTATTATCTTTGTTGCTGTTTTATTAGCACTACTCGTTTTGGGCATACAAGTTCTGCGAAATGGCTTTACTAGTCGCTATCGTGACTTGATGGTTATCTTGTCTTTAATTGTAGTGTTCTTCTTAGGGCTTGAATACCAAGAGTATAATCGGATGAAAACTTATTCTGAAGATTCTTCTCGTATGGCTCAATTTTTACATTCTTTTAGTGCTGATCGTTCTGTACCAAGTGAGCAATTAGCAGTCAACTCCTTAAAAATTCGCAATGGTATGATTTTAAAGGTAAGCGATGATTATTATGAGGTTCAGTTTAATCCAGAATTTTCAACCTATACAATTACTCGTGTGTATAAGGTGAGCCCAACAGAGCGTATTCATGATAAAGCGGACGTATTACCATAAGGAGGAGCGTAAATGACAGAAGCTATGGCCGTCTATGGAATGGTCTTTGCCAAACTCGCCATCGGTCTCTTGGCGATTATCTTACAAATCAACTTAATGGGGAAGGGCAACTTAGCGCCAACCTCTGCTTTGGACCAATTACAAAACTATGTACTTGGTGGTATTATCGGTGCCATTATTTACAATGACCAAATCGGTATTTTACAGTTTATGTTAGTCCTCATTTTATGGACTATACTTGTAATGACGCTTAAGTTCTTAAAAGGAAATTTCCGATTCTTTAAAACTATTTTGGATGGACATCCTGTAATTGTTATTGAAAATGGTCATATCTTAACAGAAGAATGTATGCGTTATGGCATTCAAGCGGCGGAGCTTAAGTTAAAGCTTCGTACAGCAGGTGTTCAATATGTTACGGATGTTAAGCGTGCTGTATTGGAGCAAAATGGTCAGCTCAGCGTAGTTCAATTTGGTGATGAGAATATTAAATTTGACCTTATTGATGATGGTCAAATTAACCATTTTACATTAGATATAATTGAAAAAGGCCAGGATTGGCTAGAAGAAGAAGTTGAAAAGCAAGGCTATAAAATTAAGGATGTATACATTGCAGAATACAAAGATGGGGAAGTTGTTATTTACCCTTATGAAAAAAAACATCGCCCTCAAATTGTAAAAACACTTAAAGATAAGACCTCTCATACAAAGGATAAATTGAAATCTAAATTGTAATGTTTCTTGGTCTTATAGTATAGTTAAGATAAGTATTATATACTACTCTTATAGACATACAAATATAGACATACAAACGATATATAAAATGTTTTTAAGCCCACTATTCGTAGTGGGCTTATATAGAAAGGAAATTAGTGAACCGTAAAGATTTAATTGATCGATTACAAGAACTTTATAAAGATGAAGATAGCCGCGTAACTATTAACCCGCATGCAGAGCAAAAGGTTGCCATCGTCTATCCTAATACATATTTCGTTGGCATGAGTAATCTAGGCCTCCACATTATTTATGAGGAAATCAACTTACGTCATGATAGCGTATGCGAACGCATCTTTTTACCTGAGAAGAAGGAATTGGAAGCGTACGATAAAACTAAGACATCATTGATGAGTGTTGAAACACAGCGGCCTATGCATCAATTTGATGTAGTGGCCTTTGACGTGACCTTTGAAATGGATTATTTCAACATTCCTCTTATGTTGCGTCATGGTCGTGTACCAATTATGGGGAAAGACCGTACGGAGTTCGATCCTATCGTTATTGCCGGTGGTCCTTGTGCCACCTTTAATCCAGAGCCTTTTGCTGATTTTATCGATGCTTTTATCATCGGTGAAGGGGAAGGCATCGTTAGTCGCGTGCTCGATATTATTCGAGATGGCAAACTAGAAGGCTTAGATCGCCACGCTATTTTACGCCAATTAGCAGACGTATCAGGTGTATACGTACCGTCCTTATATGTGCCTATTTATAGTGAAAATGGTGTATTTAAAGGTTATGATATCGCAGAAGGTGTACCGAAAACGATTAAACGTCATTTTGAAATGCTCACTAGCGGTGGTGAAACCGTAGTGGCTACAAACTATACCGAGTTTGGCGCCATGTATATCATCGAGGTAGCTCGAGGCTGTGGCCGTCATTGTCGATTCTGTATGGCCGGGTATTGTTTCCGTGTACCGCGCGTACGACCTTTAGACATATTAAAAGAAGGCGTAGATAGAGCAGAGAAATTAGGTAAAAAGGTAGGCCTTATGGGGGCCGCCATTTCAGATTATCCAGAGGTAGATGAGTTAGTTACGTATATTCGCTCTAAAGATATGCGTTATTCTTGCGCATCCTTGCGGGCAGACTCCTTAACACAAGCCGTTGTAGATGGCTTGGCCGATAGTGGGCAAAAGACGATTACCATTGCACCAGAAACGGGCAGTAAACGATTGCGGCGCGTCATCAATAAGGGCATTAGCGAAGAGCATTTACAAAATGCGGCCACTTTATCAGCTAAGTCTGGTATTCAACATATGCGACTCTACATTATGATTGGGTTGCCAACGGAAACTGACGAGGATATTGAAGCAATTGTAGGACTTGCAGAACGGACGCAAGCCCATATGGCAGAGGTAGGCTGTAAAGGTCGTTTAACGCTCAGTATCAATCCATTTATTCCGAAGCCTTTTACACCATTCCAATGGATGGCTATGGATAATCAAAAAACGGTAGAGAAAAAACTTCAATATATTAAAAAAGCATTGCAAAAGAATCGTCGTATTGAGGTGCTCGTTGAATCACCTAAAGAGGCATATATCCAAGGTGTACTAGCTCGTGGTGATCGCCGTCTTGGCGCTGTTCTTGCGGCGTGTGCAGCAGATCGTGGCAGTAAGTCCTTCAAGGCTGAAATGAAGGCGGCAGGCCTAGATATGGAAGAGATGAACTATCGTGAACGAAGCTTTGATGAATTTTTACCATGGAGTCACCTCGACATGGGGATGGACGATGGATATCTTCAAATGGAATGGAAACGCTCTGTGGATGAAGCGTATACACCGCCATGTGTACAAGGCTGTAAGCGATGTGGTGTATGTAAATAGGAGGCACTTATGAATCAATCTGTAAAACGTATAGATGTTAAAGGACCTCATGGTACTTGGTCTTATGAAACTCCTAATTGGGCAGATTGTTTTCCTATTACAATAGGTGATACATACCGTCATGGTGGTGTATCTCAAGAGCCCTATAAATCACTAAATTTAGCATTTCACGTAGGGGATGAGCCTAAGTATGTTCGTGAAAACCGTACTATTATTGCTGAATATTTAGGTGTTGAACCAGCGCGAATCTCTTGTGGTAATCAAGTACATGGTTTAAAAGCTGTAGAAATCACAGAAGATCTCGTTGGTGCTGGAGCCTTTGGAGAGGATACAGCTATCGATGACTGTGATGCTGTATTTACAAAATTACCGAATGTACCGCTATTTTTATTTACTGCTGATTGTGTAGCTGTAGGTATTTATGATGCTAACCATCACGCTATCGCTACGGTACATGCAGGCTGGCGCGGAGCGATAGGACATTTGCCAGTTCTTACTATTGAGGCTATGAAGGAAGCTTATGGTACGGAGTTCAAAGATTGTTATATCTATCTTGGACCTAGCATTGGACCAGAATCCTTTGAAGTCGATGTAGAGTTAGGAAAACGTTTTGAATTAGCTTGGCGTGGTATGACCGACCGTAGTGTGGCTAATATTGTAAACTATCCAGGTGATAAACTAGATAAAGCCTATATCAACTTATGGAACTTTATCGCCGAAGGACTTATGGTGAATGGTGTGCCTAAAGAAAATATCGCTATTGGCGGTACCGATACAGTAACAGATAGAGATTGTTATTCCTATCGTCGGGAATCTGGTAAAACAGGTCGCATGGCTTTATTTGGTATGCTACAAGAACGGTAGTATATACATACATAGATTTATAGGCTTTATAAGACCTAAATGATGTACAATCAATACTAAATACTATATAATAGAATAGTCTATACAAATATATTTTATGGTTTTTAAATATAGATTGAAGGGGAATCACATGATTGAAGAATCCCTACACGCTATACAGCAGCGCATGGCAGATGCTATGGCGCGCGTTGGTCGCGTAGATACAGCATTATTAGTAGCTGTTACTAAGAACCACCCTGTATCAGCGGTGGAAGAGGTCGCACGTCTCGGTGTTACTCATGTGGGGGAAAATCGAGTACAAGAGGCTAAAGAAAAACAGCTCACCTATAAAGGTCCAGCATTAACATGGCACTTGATTGGTCATTTACAGGTCAACAAGGTGCGTCAAGCGGTGCCTATGTTTGATTTAATTCATTCTGTAGACAGCCGTAAACTATTAGATGAAATCGAAAAGGTCGCTACAAAGCACGACAAGGTGCAAGACGTATTGTTGCAAGTCAACGTGGCTCGAGAAGCCTCCAAAACAGGTATGACTGTTGAAGAGTTTCCAGAAATACGAGACTATGCAAAGACATTGCCTCATGTACGTGTACGGGGCTTGATGTGTATGGCGCCATTTTTCGACGATCCAGAGGAAGCACGTCCAATCTTCCGGGTAGCAAACGCCTTGTATGAGGATATGAAGGGCTACTTTGAAGAGGGGCAGATTCAATATTTATCTATGGGGATGACTCACGACTTTGAAGTCGCTTTAGAAGAAGGGGCTAACATCGTTCGTGTAGGCACAGCAATTTTTGGGGAACGTGTAT
>USQK01000080.1 GCA_900556785.1 uncultured Veillonella sp. | reverse complement strand
GAACCAGGGACCGACCGGTTATGAGCCGGTTGCTCTACCCCTGAGCTATAGGCCCACAGTTAGTTTCTAGCTCATTAATTATACCGAATAGGCTAGTACTAAGTCAAGGCACACCGTATTTCTATGACTGTTTCATGAGCATAAAACGATGAATCATATTGTCTTCGTTGAACACACCTTTTGTAGCCAGTGTCGTCGTTTGACTATCGGTAGATTTAATGCCCCGTGCACTCATACAGCTATGAGAGGATGTAATATGAACAATCACATCTTCAGAGCCTGTTGCTAAAGAGATTACCTCAGCTATATCTTCTCCGATTTTCTCTTGCAATTGCAAACGCTTACAACACATTTCTGCAATGCGAGGAATCTTAGATAAGCCAATAACTCGACCTTTCGGAATATAACCGATACTAATGCTCATATCATACATGAGCGCCATATGATGCTCGCAATGAGAGAAGCAAGTAATATCCTTTACTACTACCATTTGATTTGTATCAACTGCAAAGGTCTTGCCATACATTTCAGCAATCTCTGCATTTGTATACTGAATCCCTTCATATACTTCTTCCATCATTTGTGCTACGCGCTTTGGTGTTTCCAGTAAGCCTTCTCGGTTAGGGTCCTCTCCCAAGGCTTCTAGTAATTGATATATAAGTGATTCTATTTTTTCTGTATCCATATTTTCCCCTTTATATCAAGATGTCATCATATCTCAATGCATCATACTTTGATTACATAGGATACTGATTCGATACATCCTAACTACACTATACACCTTTCGCATCTGGATCCCATACAAATTTATGAATTTGCAGTTGGAATCGTACATTCTGTAAATTATATATTTTCATATAATCGATAATGGATGCTGCTTCAATTTTTCCCCACACAGGGGATACATAAATTTGAGCCTTTGTAGGATGTTCATTAATGATACGACGCATACAGTCCAAGTCCTCTACAGAACCTACTACAAATTTAATTAAATCTTGTCTTGTAGAAACTTTGAATATATCTAAATCCATAGACTCTTCTGCCAAAGATGATGGCGTCTTGTAATCGTAGGTAAACCACACATTGTCTCTGTGAAAGCTCGGTATAATGGTGCCATTCGTTTCAATATTGAAATCGTAAGGACTTTCATCAGCTAATACACCTTGAGTGCCTTCAGATAATTCATTTCTCACAGTCGATTTTTTAACAGTACACGATTTATCCTCTAGTTTAGTAGATTTACGACGATTTAATTCATCGATTAGCTCCACTACAGCAGCTTCTTGTAATAGTGGCTCACCACCAGTTATGGTAATTCGATGATTGCCTAAACTTTCAATAGCATCAGCTACCTCTTGTACGGTCATATCTGTGAAAGTACTATCAATGCCATAACTATAAGTGGTATCACAATATGAACAGCGGATATTGCAGTCATGAAGACGCAAGAATGTTGTCAATAAGCCTTGTCGACTACCCTCCCCATCAATGGAGCCGAAAATCTCAATCACGTTCATAAATAGCCGTGTTCCCTTCAGACTCTTGAACCTCTACTTTAAAACATTTCGGTCCTAACTCATCGGCAATCCATTTCGCCATATTTTCAGCCGTAGGATTGATATCGCCTAATACATCATTGATATGACGATGATCTAAGCGGCCGTGAATCTTTTCTTTAATAATAGTAAAGTCAATAACCATGCCATTATGATCTAATTCTTCAGAACGAGCATGGACAGTAATAATCCAATTATGTCCATGTAGATTTTGACACTTGCTAGGATAATCTAGTTTTAATTGATGAGATGCACTTACCTCTAAACGTTTAGTAACTGTAAACATTGTATCTCCTAAATCCTTCATTACATTTCAATATATTACTATCAGATTATATCGATGATTCTATAATTGTATAACTCTAGCGCTAGTAAAACTAATAAAACTAATAGAGTCATTAGAACTATTAGAAATAATCATAATTTTAAACATTACTAACCTTTATTATAACACAAAAGGGCTGTAACACAGTGCTAGAGAACACTGCATTACAACCCTTAAGAGATTCAATATCTTATAAGAAGTCTTTAATTTTATCGCGTTTACCACGATTGCGCAATTTAGTAAGCGCTTTGCCTTCTATTTGACGAATACGTTCACGAGTTACATTGAAATGTTGACCTACTTCTTCCAATGTACGAGGTTTGCCGTCCTTTAAACCAAAGCGCAAGATCAATACTTGTTGCTCACGGTCAGTTAAGCATGTAAATACATCTTCAATTTGTTCTTGTAATAAGATGTAGCTAGCTGCATCGTCTGGAGCAATAGCATCTTGGTCCTCAATAAAGTCTCCCAAGTGAGAGTCTTCCTCTTCACCAATTGGAGTTTCCAATGATACTGGCTCTTGTGCGATTTTTTGAATTTCACGCACGCGCTCTACCGTAATGCCCATACCTTCTGCGATTTCTTCTGGTAATGGTTCACGACCTTTATCTTGCAATAATTGTCTGGAAATACGAATCAATTTATTGATTGTTTCTACCATATGTACAGGAATACGAATCGTACGAGCTTGGTCCGCAATAGCACGAGTAATAGCTTGACGAATCCACCATGTAGCATATGTGGAGAATTTATAACCCTTTGTATAATCGAACTTATCTACAGCTTTAATAAGGCCCAAGTTACCTTCTTGAATCAAATCCAAGAATAACATGCCGCGACCTACATAACGTTTTGCAATACTTACAACTAAGCGCAAGTTAGCATCTACCAATTTTTTCTTAGCCTTTTTGGCAAGTTGAATATCTTTATATGTAGCATCTTCTGCTGCGCCAGCTTCAATTTGCTTTGCTAAAACGATTTCTTCATCTGCAGAAAGCAATGGGACACGACCAATTTCCTTGAGATACATACGTACAGGATCATCAATGTTAACACCAGAGTCTACACTTAAATCGATGGAGATATTCTTTTCATTAGGAGTATCTTCTTCATCCTCTTCTTCTGGTTCTATTGGCTGAGCGTCCGCATCCTCACTGTCGATATCAGCCACTACTTCAATATTTAATTTACCAAATGTAGTATAAATATCGTCTAATTGTTCCGCAGTAAGTCCAGTCTGCTCATGAAGAGCATCTGAAATCTCTGATTGTGTCAACACGCCGGTTTTTCGGCCTTTTTCAAGAAGTTGTTCTACAATCTCCTCTATTTGACTTTTTTGTACTTTCTTAGCCACAGCGCTCTCCTTCTTACATTATATTACTTAGACCATTCTCTAATTAAGTTCTGTATTTCCTGACACTTATGTAATTCGCTAATAAATGTCGAATCTCCTGCCCGTTTTAATTGATCCGCCATAATTGAATGCGCTTTATACTGTTCACGCAATGAATGAAGCCTTATCTTGCGGATTAATCCAGGCACTTGTACCTTATATTCATCGTCACTCATAACAACCAATCTAGAGTAAATATCATACTCCGATGGGGATAAAACAGATTGAATGGCAGTATCATCTAGACGACCTTCTTGTTTAAATAAGGTGAATATCTTTTCTATTATACCTCGATATTCAATTTTTTCAAAGTCTTCTAATGGCAAATAGCTCATCATATGTTGTAACACTTCACCATCTGTAAAGGCTAAGGACAATAATTTTTCTGCATCACCTTTAGGTAAATCCTGTGTTGGCAACGGTGCAGACGCAGTATCAACCAATTCAATTTGTCCTTTTTTTACATAGTCTCGGAAATATCTAAAAATACTACTATTATCAAGCCATAGTGGTAATGCCAATGTCTTTAGAGCATCATCCCGTTGTGTTTGACTATCTATATTAGCAATATATGGGAATACATCAGCCATAACAGCTTGCTTCCCTTCCGTATCATTTGTGTCGTGTTTAATTAAAGACTCACTTAATAAATAATCAAGAGGCTTAACCGCTTTAGCTACTAAATCTTTAAATGCTTGTCCTCCATGATTACGTACATAATCATCTGGATCCTTACCATCTGGCATAGCCAGAACACGCACCTTAAAGTCCGTATTTTGTAATAATTCTATAGCCCTAGCTGCTGCTTGACGACCTGCGCCATCCATATCATAGGCCAGTACAATTTCATCAGCCTGCCTCATTAAGATATGACCATGATCTCGTGTATAAGCCGTCCCCAAGGATGCTACTACATTAGTAACACCATGGTTATGAGCAGATATAACGTCCATATACCCTTCTACAAGGATAGCCTGTCGCTCTTGACGAATAGATTTATAAGCCTTATCAAAGGCAAATAATAGTTTTCCCTTTTCAAAGATGGCTGATTCTGGTGAGTTTAAATATTTTGGCGTGCTGTCATCCATAACACGACCACCAAAGGCAACTACTCGACCTTTACCATCCATAATAGGAAACATAATTCGGTTTCTAAAGAAATCGTAAAACTGTCCCTTTTGGTTTTTACGGACCAAATTCAACTCCAAAAGAATAGAATCATCGATACCACGTTCGTGAAAGGCTCGATACAACTTATCCCAACCATCTGGAGCAAAGCCTAATTTGAATTTTTCAATCGTATCTTTTGTAAGGCCCCGTTTTTTTAAGTAATCAAGGCCCACCTTTCCCATAGAGGTTTGTGTGAGACAGTTATGGAAAAATGTGGCTGCTAATTCAGAAGCTTCATATAGTTTTTTTCGTCGTTCATCTCGAGCTCGTTGTTCTGGTGAAAGTTTTGCCTCCGGCAAGGGAATATTAGCACGATTAGCAAGCCGCTCTAGAACCTCTACAAAGCTTAAATGCTCTAGTTCCATGAGGAATTTAATGACATTCCCCGATGCATGACAGCCAAAACAATAATAAAAGCCCTTTTCAGGGGCAACACTAAAGGACGGCGTCTTTTCATTATGAAATGGACAACAACCCCAATAGTTCTTGCCCCGTTTCTTTAAGGCTACATGCTCGGATATAACTGATACGATATCATTAGCATCTTTGATTTGTTCAATCAATTCATTTTCAAAATATCTGCTCATAGCCAACGCCTCCTTCCCCATATATATATATTAATTCGATATACAAATAAAAAATCCTCTATTTGTAAAAGATTTTAATTAGTTAAATTATTAAATTAATACAAAAATCAAATACGAATCATAGGAATCCTTATCTATGAAACTAAATACATAAGGATTCCTATACTCCGTATCTTTAGATTATATGCAAATGAAATTTGATAATAATAGGCTGCAATGAAATCATTGCAGCCTATACTTATCGCTTATAGCATATTATTTTGCGTAATCCACAACGC
>USQK01000079.1 GCA_900556785.1 uncultured Veillonella sp. | reverse complement strand
TTCAGTATTAGGGGCCCCCCCCTTAAACCAAGCACCCCAAGCCACTCTTACTAGAGCTCTGCGACAAATGGAGGATGACGGTTTAGTTCATCGTGAAGTATATGGTACTATTCCACCTAAGGTAGAATATAGCCTTACCGAAGTGGGGGCAGAGTTTAAAGCGGTTCTCGCATCTCTTGAAATATGGGGGAACCAATATATTGATTATATGAAAGCCGCTGGCCGCATGTAAGAAGCGGCAGCGGCATTTCTGTCCTTATTATGATATACAGATGGGGGACCATATATTTGATAAGGCTATAAAAAGGCCTTTATATATGTCATAAATAGCCATTTGTTTATGCCATGTATTAAGAAAAATATGGTATAATAAACAATACGAATGATATAAATTCTCAATAAATGAGGAGTATTGATAATAATGTTGAATGTTACGTTTTTAGCGCATAGCGGCTTCCTCGTAGATGATGGTAAGCGTTGCTATGTATTTGATTATTATAAAGATCCTAATAATATAGTTTGGCAATTAGCGAAACGCGGTCGTGAGCTTTGGTTCTTTGTGAGTCATACTCACGGTGATCACTTTAATCCGTCTATTACAGAGTTTGATGGTCCTCAAACGCGCTATATTTGCCATCAAGATGTACCATTAGAGGGCAAGGTAAAGAAATGTATTACTATGCGCCCTGGCCAAGATGCCACATTAGATGATGTAGGCATCCATATGTATGGTAGCACCGATGAAGGCGGTTCTTTCTACGTAAAGACAAATACGGCTGACATCGACTCTGATTCTATCTTCCATGCAGGTGACCTTAACTGGTGGCATTGGCTTGGTGATACGCCGGAGAATAATGCTGATGCAAAACGCATGGCATGGCGTGAGTTTAAGGAATTAGACGGCTTATCTGTAGACGTGGCGATGTTCCCGGTAGATAATCGTCTAGAAGACGCTATGGAGTGGGGCAGTATTGAGTTCTTGCGCCGTGTAGAGGTAAAAAAAGCCTTTATTCCTATGCATCTAAATGGTCCACTATGGACACCATCCGTGTATTTTAAAGCACTTTTTGGCGATGTTCCTGTATGGGAACCTCAAAAAGATGGGGATGAATGCACATTCTAAATATACTTTCACAAGTTGTAGTATGTGAAAGTTCGTGGCCTATATGGTCACTACGTTATATGGGGAGAGTCTATATACGTAATTTAGTAAGTTAGGATCAAGTGATGATGAAAACTAAACCAGTGGCAACTACCCTATTAGTTGTCATGGCCATTATATTTTTAATTTCATATCCACAACGGCAAGATATGTTTTGGGCATTTATCATGCACGTATCTGGGGCCGCTATGATCGGTGGCTTGGCGGACTGGTATGCGGTAACGGCACTCTTTACGAAGCCTTTGGGTATTCCCTTTAAGACAGCCATCTTGCCGCGTAGCAAGGAGCGTCTTATTCAAATGGGGCGCACCATGCTCAGTGAAGAGTTGTTGCGCGTGCCGCAGATGTATTATGCCATAAAAAAAGAACGCGTTATGGTCCGTATCATCGAATACGGCATGAGCGATGTAGGGCAAGGCCAAATGCGCGATATTTTGTATGGTGTAGGTAATCAGGTTTTGTCTCATATGGACATTGAGCCGATGCGTCAGGAAATCAATAAGGCTATTTACAAAGGTGTCACCAATTGGAAGGCGACACCGCTCGTTATCTTGTTTGGTCGCTGCATGTTAGAGCGCCAAACAGCAAGTGTTTTCTGGCTCTACTTTAACCGTACATGTCAACGTGTCATCGCATCTAATCAAGTATATCCGTACTTGTATCGCGTTATGCTAGACATTATGAAAACCTATACGAAGGACTCTTTCTTCCGTGAATTGGCTATTGCTTTTGGCGGTGATGGGCTTTCACCAGAACGATTGGTAGAAACGGTACAGAAAAAGGCTGTTCAATTCCTCAAGGAAAATGAGTCCATTGATTCTGTGCTAGGTCGCTACGTATGGGGCCAAGCCATTCGTTTCTTCAATAATTTGGAAACTAATGCAGAGTGGCAAGCTTTTATCGAAGAGCACAAAGATCAATGGATTAAAATGGTTCTCGAAGAATGGGAAGGCAAGCTCATCGACGGCGATACTGTGGACTGGAAACGCCTCATGGATATCATTATCGGTCGCTTTAATGTGCTCGGTACGGAAATTTTGTTGAACCCAGATAAGCAAGCGCCCTTTGAACGGTTCTTCTTGCTTCGTAGCATTCCGTGGTTACAAAAATTGAACCCTCTTATCGATAAGGTGGTAGGGCAGGAACTATCTCGCTATTCACCTGAGGAAATCACCCAAATCGTACGCGGCAAGATGTACTATGACCTTCAAATGGTTCGTATTAACGGCTCACTCGTAGGGGCTGTTTTAGGTGGTATATTCTACGGTTTATACCTTTTGATAGAGGGGGTGCTCAAATGATTCAGTATTTGAAATCCCTCACCTTGCGGCAGCGCGCAAACGGTATTCTTGGTTTGACTGCTATATTGTACTGTTTTGTTTTTATAGGTCAATTTTTCTATGGCTATGAAAGCTGGTATCAGCCGCTTTATTGGGCTGTACAGTCTGCGCTCATCGGTAGCGTGGCCGACTGGTTTGCCGTAACTGCTTTGTTCCGTAAGCCACTCGGTTTCCCATACCATACGGCGCTCATTCCAAGAAATAAAGATCGCCTTATCAATGGTGTTATCAAGCTCGTTGAGACAAAGATGCTTACCAAGGATCGTTGCAAGGTATTGTTAAATAATGTGGAATTTGTTCCATTGTTTGAAAAATTCTTGCTATCACCGGAAGGGCAACGGGCAGCGCGTCTCGTGATTCATCAAGGGTTGCATCTATTATGGAAGTCTCAAACGAGCGAGGAATGGGCTCAATGGGGGGCAAAACGCATTCGCGGTTTGCTAGAAAAACACTCCCTCGTACCTGTGTTAAAACACGTATTGCTCGATTTATGTGAACATAATCGCTATGAAAGCATGGTTGTACAGGTGTTGAACGTAATTCAAGAACGTATCAACCATCCGGCTATGGTGACCTGGCTTACAGCGGTTGTAGCAGAAGAGGCTCATAAGAAAAAGAGAAAAGGCTTCTGGTCTGATTTCCTCATCTCCATGTCTGAAGCGACCGATGTGGTGAACTACCATGAGTTGGCACAGGCTATCGTTCAAGAGGCTTATGCTATGCTTGAAAACTGGAAGCGACCAAATAGTCCTGAACGGACTGCATGGCTTCGCCAATGGGTAGATCCAATTCGCCATATTGAAGAAAATCGCGAGGTTTGTAATGCTCTCGATGAAGCGTGGGAACGTTGGATTCGTGAACAAGATTGGGAATCTGTCATTGAAAACCATTTATGCCCGTATGTAGAGGAATTGTTACTCGTAGGGGATGAAAATGGGGAAACACCAGCACAAGTTCTCGTGAATATTGCGCTTGAATTGTGGACTGTATATGGTCAATCCGAAGATTTGAGAAAACGTATAGAAGATACATTGCACAATATTGGCATCTATGTCCTCGAACAGGGCTACGATCTCATTGAAACCATCATACGCCAAGTGCTCGGCGGTCTTAGTACAGAGAAGTTTATTTACTTCATCGAATCTAAGGTGGAGGATGACCTCAGCTGGATTCGCATTAATGGTGCCATCGTTGGTGCTGTAGCGGGTCTTGTTGTATGGACCTTCCTGGAATACGTTTATATGCCGCTATGGCAACAATTCATAGGCTAAACCATTCAAGGTTATATACTATAAACGCTACATAATACAAAACGCTACATAATACAAAAAACGCTAGCAACGAGACGATGTCTCTGTGCTAGCGTTTTGTTATATGTATGTAAGCTTTAGCTTATTCTTCAATTCTATTGTATGGCAATCGAACTGTAAATGTAGTTCTTACTTGTGGTTCACTAGCGGCCGTTACTGTGCCGTGGTGCAAGTTAATAACTTTATTTACAAAGTACAGGCCAAGGCCGATACCGTGGTTGGATTTCTTGTTTCGAGATTGCTCTGTTTGATACATTCGATCCCAAATATGCTCGAGGTTTTCTGGCTCGATACCAATGCCGTTATCTGTTACGGTGATAATCAGTTCACCACCTGCAAGCTTAGCTGAAATGTCGATAGTGGAGTTCGTAAACTTGATAGCATTGTCAACTAAGTTTGTAATGGCACGACGTAAGGATACTTCATGAGCGACGATACGCATATTGGGTTGAATGGTGGATGTGATGGAAATCTTTTTTTCTGTATTTTCTGCACAGAGCCGTGTATAGTCATGTACCATGTTCGTTAACATTAACGACACATCTACAGGCACTAAGTTAAGGTCATGAGCATTTTCAAGGCGTGCTACATCGAGCAATTGGCTTACAAGGTTTGTCATAAACTTGGCTTGTTCCAAGATATGTGTCAAACCTTCACGTAAATCATCCTCCGTACGACCGTATTTTAAAGCAAACTCACTTTCCGCTTTAATAACCGCAATCGGTGTGCGCAATTCGTGGGATACGTCAGAACTAAATTGCTTCTCCCGATTGGAGGAGTCTTCAAGGCCTGAAAGCATGCGATTAAATGTGGTAGTAAGCTCGTATATTTCATCTCGTGCTGTACGGGATGAAATATCAATACGGCGACTTAAGTCGTTATTCTTACCGATAACCTTAGCTGTTTTCGTCAAGGTTCGGACCGGCTTGAGACCTTTCTTGATGAATAGATAACCGCCTAATGATGAAATCAACAAGAATATAACATCACCTAATAATAAACTATATAAAAGGTTTTCTGTTTTTTTAGAGGCCGTTTTTACCTTTGTAACGGCGCGCAAAATACCACGATAATTTGGTTCGTTAACCGGTGTATCGTAGTAGTAGAAGGTATCATCGCCAACAGCGATTTCTCCAACCTGCCCCAAGGATAGGACTGTTTGATTAGGGAAGCCATCTGGTAGTGCACCTTTAATGATATAGCCGTCCTGGGTTGATACAAAGAAGAATGTGTTATCTTGGTACGGCTTAAATTTACGGATATCCGTAGCCATGATCATTGCTTGCTGCTGTAAGCGCTCGCGAACTTCTTTGTTATCGGATTCGTGCGTATATGCATAAATCCATGCGGATGCAACCATCAAAATGATAAGCAAGAAGATGGTATACCAAGACATGATTTTAAAAGTTAGGGGCAGCCGATTAAATAAATCGGTAGCTGCCCCAGACATGGTGTCTAGATCTCGGTGAGGATCATTAGTTTTCTGTTTTGAGGACATACCCTACTCCA
>USQK01000078.1 GCA_900556785.1 uncultured Veillonella sp. | reverse complement strand
CACGAGCCTCTACATGGCCTGTAAGAGCAGCCATGGCGGCCATCGCTGCGGCTACACAATATTTTGATTTATAAGAAAACATATATTAATACCTCTATATTTCTTCAAGCCCCATAGGGTCATATGTAAGTGCTAATGCTTCGATTTTCTTTAAACGATGTCCAATACCCGACTTAGATAATTCGCCATCCATCAATTCTTCAAGTTCTTTCAGACTCGCTTCTGGATTGTCCCATCTCAATCTTGCTACAATCCGCAACTTTTCAGGCAATTCATCAATACCAATTTCTCTATCGATAATTCGAATAGCCTTTACCTGGCGTACTGCAGCATCTACAACCTTTTGCAAATTTGCAGTCTCACAGTTTACTTGTCGATTAATTTGATTTCGCACAGTTTTCATTATGCGCACGTTTTCAAATTCCATCAGTGCTGATTGAGCACCCATAATTTGCAAACAACTCGTTACAGCGTCCCCTTCTTTAAGATATACTACATACTCTTCCTTACGCTCAGTCAAACCTGCATGAATATGAAATAACCGCAATACATGTATAATTTCCTTTGCAAAATTCTCATTCCCCGTCATAAACTCGAGATGATAGTCACTTTGTGGCTTATTAACAGATCCACCGCCTAAAAAGGCCCCCCGTAAAAAAGCACGTCGTGCCTCCATAGATTTAAGCCAACTACGAGGAATTTGTTCAGTCACAGGCCATAAAGCAAGATCTTCTAACGCCTGTCGCCCTTCTATAGATGGCTCTACAGATAAAGTATACATATTTTTCTTGCGCAAGTTTAGTCCTTGTCGTACTAATACATTGGTAGGTAATTCATATTGTTTTTTTAATATGCCTAACAAGCGACGAGCTACTGCATTATTTGCAGTAGCCAATCTAATACCAACAGCACCCTTCATCCCCAGAATGATAGATCCACCCATGCGCAATAAGCAAGATGCTTCAATTTTCATGGCCAAATCTGCATCACTAGAGGATTCATATTGGCATAATTCATTTTTTACATCTTCAGCAAATGACATAGGTATCCCTTCTCATTAATGATCATCTCGTTGGAGATAGTACTCTAGGATATGTGGTTCAGTATCTGATTGCATAGCATGCACAATATCCATAATTACTTTACCTAACCGTTCAGGATCATGAACAGCCGGCTTTTTAGGACTTATCAATGTAGCCCGAATCGTACGTATTCCTTTAGCTTGTAGCTTCTTAGTATCTAATACTACAGGCTCTGAACCTACAGCACTATATTGTTCTACCATTTGAATTGGTAAAGGCCCATCGTTAGCAAGTACAGTATCTACAATGCCTTCACCACCATGTGCAATGAGAGCCTCCACATGATCACTTAAGGTATAACCTGTAGTTTCACCAGGTTGAGTCATAACATTAGCAATGTAAATTTTATTTGCCTTACTAGCGCGTACATGAGATGCAATTTTATCAGTTAACAAATTCGGAATAATACTTGTATATAAGCTACCCGGGCCAAAGATGATAACATCTGCTTCATCGATAGCACGTAACGCAGCACCTTCTGGTTTTGGCTGTGCTGGCTCACTATACATATGGCGAATGCGTTTACCAGAATTAGGAATATTACTTTCACCTTCTACGATAGTACCATCGGTCATCTCCGCTACTAATTTAATGAACTCAGTAGACGACGGAATTACACGACCTCGTACACGCAACAATTTACTAGCCGCTTCAAGCGCTTCCTCCACATCGCCATCATATACTTGAGCAAGTGCTGTGATAAAGAGGTTACCAAAACTATGCCCAGATAGCTCATTTTCCCCTTCAAAGCGATAACGGAAAAGATTTTCCATAACCCCTTCTTGTTCAGCTAATGCAATCAAGCAGTTTCTCAAATCGCCAGGAGCAATCATTTTAAAATCTTTACGCAAGCGTCCCGAGGAACCACCATCGTCAGCTACGGTTACAATAGCAGACAAATTAGAGGTGTGTATTTTTAATCCACGTAATAAATTTGATAGCCCTGTACCACCTCCGATAACAACAATCTTAGGACCTTTATCGAGGCGTATATTTTGGAAAATAATATCCGACACCTTACTATCAGGATTAGGTAATACAGCACGAATAATCGTTTTAATAACCTTACTCGTACCGATTAACATTAAAACAGCGCCAATCGATAGTACAACAACGCCTACAGCAATGAGCACATTATAATTGTAAAAGCCCGTCATATTATAAGAAAAAGCTAATACAATATCTTCAAGAACGGCAAGCCATTGATAGTTAAACATCAACGAAATACCAATGATTAAAAGACCTACACCACAACTAAAAAGGGCAAGCCAACGTTTTATATTTAGGCCCGGAATAAGCCACCGAAACCATCTTTTTCGCAACATATGAACCCCTATCTAGTTACCAAATGTTTTAATTTCATGAGGATTATAATCTTCTTCTACATTATTTTTCATCATATCTCGATGTTCTACAGAAACGCGATAGCCGTTTTCTAATAGATGAGAATATAATGCTTCTGCCATAGCCACAGATCGATGCATACCACCTGTACAGCCTACAGCAACGATAAATTGAGACTTCCCTTCTTGTTCATAATTAGGCACAAGAAAATCAATAGTATCAAAATAACGCTTTTTAAATTCCTCTGTAACTTCAAAGGAATGAATATATTCATTTACAGCTTTCACACGACCTGTTTTATGACGGAAATCTGGAATGTAGAATGGATTTGGTAAGAATCGAACATCCCAAACCATATCCGCATCCAATGGTAATCCATATTTAAAGCCAAAGCTTACAACTGTAATAGACATGCCATGTCCTTCGTCAACTTGAGTGAATCGAGTTTTTAAATACTCTTTGAGGCTCGCAGTTTTCATATTCGTTGTATCAATAATGAAGTCTGCTTTATGTCGTACAGAATTTAATATCTGACGTTCTTCTTTCAAACCTGTAGTGATCATCCCATCTGGAGCCAGTGGATGGCTGCGACGACTTTCTTTATATCGTCTAATTAACGTCTCATCTGTAGCATCCATAAAGACAATTTCATAATCTACCTTCATTTCTCTTAATGTTTCAAGAGATGATGAAAGGGCTTCAAAGAATTCACCACCGCGAATATCTACAACTAAAGCTACACGGTTTGTACGTTCTCCACCTTGTCGACAAATTTCACTTAGCTTAGGAATCAGTATAGGAGGAATATTATCAATACATAGATAGCCCATATCCTCTAATGCTTGTAGAACCTGAGTTTTGCCGGCACCAGACATGCCTGTAACAATTAATAAACGAAATGCTTCCATAGTTTTACTCCATTATAAAAGATTCTTTTCTATCCAGTGAGCTACACCATCTTCATTATGATGACCACATACTTCATTAGCCACAGATTTTACATGTTCTGTTGCATTTGAAACAGCTACCGAATATCCCGTTTCACTTAACATAGAAATATCGTTCTCTGCATTTCCAAAGGAAACTATATTTTCAAGACTAAGATTATTATCTAGAGCTAATTGAGCTAATGCACGCCCTTTTGATACATTCGGTGCAGTGATTTCGAGGAAATCTCGTTGACTACGCACTAATGTAACTTGATTACCAACTAATGGGGTCAAGATATCAATAATTCTATCGATTCCTTCCTCTGTATCGATAGCAATGAGCTTATTAGGTTCTGAAGAAAGTGTATAAATTGTATCACCTAAAAACTCAGCTACAGCCCCTGTTTGCTGTTCATAACGATCAGATTGCCAATTTTTATGATGACATAGTAAATGATCATCTACATACGATTGTATATGCCAACTATATTGTTGGCCGAGTTGAAAAACACGATGTACTACATCTATAGGAACAGTTTGTTCAAATAGCTTATATCCCGTTTCTAACTCCTGGATTAAACCACCAGAGAACAATATCATAGGAACATTGCCAAGTTGTAATGCTAATCCAATTGGTTTTGCCGTTTGATACATGCGTCCAGTGGCAATTGTTATACCAATTCCCTTCTGCTGCAAGCGATGCAATACATCAACCGTATACGAAGAAACTGTATTATCACTTCGAACTAACGTCTCATCACAATCGATGGCTACCATTTTTATATGAGAAAAAGAAGGATCCATTCTTACCTCCTTCACAAGAAAATCTAATACTTTTTATTATACCATTTATGGTTCTAAAATAGCATAATAAAAGGTATGCTATATCAATTTATTATAAAAACATATATTTTAATCATAAAAAAAGAGACTCCCGAAGGAGTCTCTTTTATATGATTAACTATCAAATTAGAATTTGTAGTTAAGTTCTGCACGGTAGAAGTCAGCTTTGTCAGTTTTAGCGCTGTCAGTTGTTTTCCAGTCGAAGCCATAGTATGCGGACAAACCAACATTGGATTGTAATGCATAATCAACGGAAGCCATCCAACCTTTAGCGTTTTGGATGTATTTGTGGTTCCAAGTGGAATCGAGTACAGGTGCGTTTTCTTTAGCGTTGAAGTATTGACCTTTAACGCCCCAAGAACCTTTTTTAGCAATGCTGTAGTCGCCAAAACCAACGCCTGCTGTCCAAGCTTGGGAGTCATTTACGTTGGAAGCTTTTAACCATTCACCACCAACCCAAACTTTGTCGAAGTTAGTGTTAGCATTGAAACCGTAAACGTTTTTGAATTTATTAAGTTTATCGGAACCACCATTATCTTCGGAAACACCTAATTCTTTGCTACCGTTGAAACGAGCATAGAAACCACCTAAATCAGCATGTTTACCTAATTTACCGTTTAAGCCTAAGTATACTACTTCAGCGTTAGCATCTTTTTCTACAGTTGTAGTTGCTGCAGTCGCACCAGCTGGTGTATGGGAAGCAGTCATAAGATTGTCAGAAGTCAAGTAACCATAAGCAGCTTGGAAGCCGATTTTATCGTTACCAGCGTTGAATTGAGCACCATCGAATTGTGCATCATAAGCTAAACCAGCACCGAATGTTTGATCGAAACGACCAGCTTTAGCAGATACGCGTTCGCCAAATTTGTGGTTTACATAAGCACGGTCCATTTTTACTGTAGAAGATTTGGATGCATCACCAAATTCATACGCACCTTTAACACGAACTACAGCGTCAGTACGATCGTTTACTTTTGCATTGAATTGGATACGAGCACGAGCATCAGTTTTGGAGGAAGCATGTTCTTGGTCTTCCCATTTAATACGCGTATCGCCAGTAACTTTTACGTTACCAACGCGGTCTTCCAAGCGAGCTACACGAACGCCCAAGTTGTTCAATTCGTTGGAGAATTCATCAGCCAAAC
>USQK01000077.1 GCA_900556785.1 uncultured Veillonella sp. | reverse complement strand
AATGTATAAATTTTGAGTTTAATGTGGATAAAACTACGTTCATAGGTCCCCTTTATATCATCGAATGGCTCAGCCACCGTCTAGTCATAATATATATATTATACCATTAAAAGAGCCCAAAGATAAAGGAAACAATAGCACCCACTAAAATGACAACCCCTACTACAGAGAGGATAATGCCACCGAAGAATACAACAGCTGCTAAAACAACAGCTAATATGATAATCAAAATGATGCGACTAAGCCAGCTTGTACTATTAAAGCTATACACCTTAACATGTGGCCCATATTGATTGTACTCTTCACCGCGTTGATACTCTTCGTTCATATTACTAGGTGTAGAGTCCACATGAACAGAGTCTCCTACCTCTTCAATGGTTACACCATCAAAGTCACGGCGTTCATCATCAGATAATACCCGTGTATTAGGTTCTGCCGCACGTGTATTACTACTGTAGCTATCACTACGATCACTACTTCTATATGTATTTTGATTGTTATTTGTATTGTGTTGATCAGACATCGTTACGTCCTTTATATGACCAAAAGAATAATTAATTTTATACAACTTATTATATCATATTTTTCTGATAAAAATGCAAATAAATATCCCCTATAGATATAAATTCATATATCTATAGGGGATATTTTTGTTTGTATTACTTTATGTGACTATAGGCTAACGGGCAAATTAGTCTTTCAAGTATTTTTGAAGCAATTGATTTACCATACCTGGGTTAGCACGGCCTTTAGATTCTTTCATAACTTGACCTACTAAGAAACCAATAGCCTTACCATTGCCACCTTTGAAATCTGCCACTGGTTGTGGATTATTAGCAATAACTTGCTTAACGATTTCTTCAATAGCACCAGTATCTGTGATTTGAACAAGACCTTCTTCTTTTACGATAGTATCAGCATCCTTGCCGGATTCCCACATAGATACGATAACTTTTTTCGCAATTTTACCAGAGATTGTACCTTTATCGATAAGAGCAATCATACCAGCCAAGTTTTCTGGGCTTACTTTAGATTCAGCGAATGTTAAACCACTTTCATTAATCATCTTGGACAAGTCACCAAGCATCCAGTTAGCCACAGTCTTAGCATCTGCACCTGCTTTTACAGTAGCATCTAAGAAATCTGCAGTTTTACGAGATACAGTAAGGATTGTTGCGTCTTCACGAGACAAACCATATTCAGATACAAAGCGTTCAATCTTAGCATCTTGCAATTCAGGTAACGCACGACGTACTTCTTCGATTTTTTCGTCCGTAATTACAATTGGTACCAAGTCTGGTTCAGGGAAGTAACGGTAATCGTTTTCTTCATCTTTCTTACGCATACCAATCGTAATGCCTTGAGCATCATCCCAAGTACGTGTTTCTTGATCTACTTTACCGCCAGCTTCGATCAACTTAGCTTGACGCAAGGCTTCATATTCAACAACCTTTTGAATAGCTGTTAAGGAGTTAACATTCTTAGTTTCTGTACGTGTACCAAACTCTTTAGTACCACGCAAACGTACGGATACGTTACAATCACCACGCAAGGAGCCTTCTTCCATACGACCGTCAGATACTTCTAAGTATTGCAAGATGGAACGTAGTTTTTCAACATATGCTCTTGCTTCTGCACCAGAACGAATATCTGGTTCAGATACGATTTCAAGAAGAGGAACACCTGTACGGTTGTAGTCAACGTTAGAAGATTTAGAATCAGAAATAGTGTTACCACTGTGAACGAGTTTACCTGCATCTTCTTCCATGTGAATACGCGTAATACCAATGCGTTTAGTTTCACCATTTACTTCAATGTCCAAATGACCATTTAAGCAAATTGGCAAATCATATTGAGATGTTTGATAGTTTTTAGGCAAATCAGGATAATAGTAGTTTTTACGGTCAAATTTGTTAAAGTTAAGGATTTCACAATTCAATGCTAAACCTACTTTAATAGCAAATTCTACTACTTGTTTATTTAACACAGGCATTGCACCAGGTAAGCCAAGGCACACTGGGCATACATGTGTATTTTGATCACCGCCGAATTCAGTGGTACAACCACAGAAGATTTTAGACTTAGTCTTAAGCTCTGTATGAACCTCTAAACCAACGACTGTTTCGTATTTACTACTCATAGAGAAACCTCCCCAGTTGGTGCTACTAATTGACAGTCTGGACGTGCTTGTTCAAATGTGAAAGCAGCACGTAATAATGTTTCTTCACCCATAGCAGGGCCAAGTAATTGTAAGCCAATTGGCAAATTATTGCTACTCATACCTGCTGGGATGCTAATACCTGGAATACCTGCAAGATTTGCTGGTACTGTACAGATATCTTCTAAGTACATTGCTAATGGATCATTAGCTTTTTCACCAAATTTGTAGGATGTATTAGGTGCAGTTGGTGTCAAAATCAAATCCACCTTGGAGAATGCTTCGTCAAATTCGTTTTTAATAAGGCGACGAACTTTCAATGCTTTCAAATAATAAGCATCATAGTAACCAGCACTCAATACATAAGTTCCTAACAAGATACGACGTTGTACTTCAGGACCAAAGCCTTCTGTGCGAGTTTTAGTAGACATATCTACTAAGTTATCTGCAGGTACCCGCATACCATAGCTTACACCGTCATAACGAGCCAAGTTGGAGCTAGCTTCTGCCAATGCGATGATATAGTATGCAGACAATGCATATTTAGAATTAGGCAAGGAAACCTCAATGATCTCAGCACCTAATTTTTTGTATGTTTCGATAGCTTCTTCCACAGCTTTACGAACTTCGCTATTGAGACCTTCACCAAAGAATTCTTTTGGTACACCAATTTTTAGATTTTTAACATCATTTACAAGTGCTGTAGTGTAGTCTACACGAGTGCCTGGAATAGATGTGGAATCTTTTGTATCATGCCCAGAGATTGCATTTAATACTAACGCTGCATCTGTTACATCACGTGTAACAGGGCCAATTTGATCCAAAGAGGATGCGAAGGCAATTAAGCCATAACGAGATACATTACCGTATGTTGGTTTTAAACCTACAACGCCACAGAAGGATGCTGGTTGGCGAATAGACCCACCTGTATCAGAGCCAAGAGCCCAAATAGCAGAACCGCTGGATACAGCGGCTGCACTACCACCAGAAGAACCGCCTGGTACGCAATCAGCATTCCAAGGGTTAGTAGTTTTAGCTAATGCAGAGTTCTCTGTAGAGCCACCCATGGCAAATTCGTCCATGTTAAGTTTACCAAGGCTAATGTAATGATTGTCTTGTAAACGTTCAATAACTGATGCATTGTATGGAGGCACAAAGTTTTCCAACATTTTAGATGCACATGTTGCAGGTTCATCTTTAATACAAATATTATCTTTAATTGCACCAGGAATACCTGCCAATGGGGAAATAGCTTCACCTTTAGCAATTGCTTCATCTACAAGCTTAGCTGTAGCCAAAGCACGATCATGAGAATCGGATAAGTACGCATGTACAGTCGGTTCCACTTTCGCTTTATGTGCAATAACAGCATTCGTCAATTCAACAGCGCTGATTTCTTTATTCACTAGTTTCTTGTGTAATTCATGAATTGTTGCCACAGCGAAACCTCCTATTCTTGTACAACGCGAGGTACTTTAAAGTACCCATCCTCTGCTTCTGGAGCATTGGATAAAGCTAAATCATGATCGAGGGATGGTTTTGTTTCATCCTCTCTAAATACATTGTGCAATGGTACTGCATGAGCCATAGGCTCCACACCATCAAGTTCTAATGCATCTAGTTCAGCAACATAAGTCAAGATGTCGGACAACTCTTTTTCTACATGTTCCATATGTTCTTCCTTAACTTCCAAGCGTGAAAGTAAGGCGATTTTTTTAATTTCCTCTTGGCTGATTTTCATCGAGACACATCCTTTCATAATTATTTATTATAAAGCAAATAATATATATTTTCAAAATATTGTAGAATGTATATCTATTGGATTTCTCCGAGTTCGCGTAGGAGTTCTACAAACTCTTCTTCATTCATAACACGAATACCCAATTCATTAGCTTTAGTAAGCTTACTACCACTGTCTTCGCCAGCAATAACAAGGGTTGTTTTCTTAGAGACGGAACCTGTCACCTTAGCCCCATGAGCTTCAAGAATCTTACCAGCCTCACTGCGGCCCATAATTTCAAGTTTACCTGTGAGAACGACGATTTCGCCTTCCATTTGGTTGCCTGCTGCTTCAACAACATCTACAGTCATCTTAAGGCCTGCCGCTGTTAAGCCTTCAATGATTTCTACATGAGCAGGATCTTGACGGTATTCAACAATACTATCTGCCATTGTAGGACCGATTTCTTCTACCGCCACCAATTCTTCTTTAGTAATTGTCAAGAATCGTTCCATAGATTTCACAACGTTAGCAATTGTGCCGGCTGCTTTAGATCCAATTAGGCGAATACCGAGGCCATACAATACGCGGTCTAATCCACGAGTTTTAGAGTCTGCGATGGCTTTCACCAAATTCTCTGCAGATTTCTTACCCATCCGATCCATAGTAACTAGTTGTTCGACTGTTAAATGATATAAATCAACCACATTAGCAATTAACTTATTATTAATCAAGTTTTCTACAATGCTAGGACCAAGGCCATCTATATTCATAGCATCGCGAGATGCAAAATGGATAATTTGTTCCTTTTCAATGGCAGGACAATGTTTATTGGTACAACGAACAGCGGCTTCACCTTCACGTCGAACTGCAGGAAATTCGCATACAGGACATGTATTAGGAATTGTGAAAGGCACCTCAGAACCAGTTCGTTTTTCAGGAACTACGCGAATAACCTCTGGAATGATCTCGGCTGCCTTGTGAATGATGACATGGTCACCAATGCGAATATCCTTTTCATTGATGAAGTCTTGATTATGTAATGTAACACGACTTACATTTGTACCCGATACGAATACAGATTCCAATTCACCAGTTGGAGTAAGAACCCCCGTACGCCCCACATTGATAGTAATATCCTTAAGAATGGTCTCTACCTCTTCTGGCGGATATTTGTACGCTGTTGCCCATTTAGGGTCCTTCGCAGTACTGCCAAGTACCTCTTGGTCATCAAAACTATTGACCTTAATTACCATACCGTCAGTATCGTATGGCAACTCATGGCGCTTTTCATCCCAATAATTAATAGCCTCTATGACCTCGTCAATTGTTTTGCATACGCGGTAATGAGGATTTACAGAAAACTTGAACGTTTCCAAGCTTTGTAATAATTCCTCTTGGCTATGAATATTAGCCCCCACTTCAGAACCGATTGCATAGGCAAAGAATGCTAAATTACGACTAGCCGTAATGGCAGGGTCTTGTTGACGCAAGGGAACAGCTGCTTGATCGATGGTTT
>USQK01000076.1 GCA_900556785.1 uncultured Veillonella sp. | reverse complement strand
ATATGTCAGACAGAGGATTATTAATCGTTATATCCGGGCCATCTGGCGCAGGTAAAGGTACGATTTGTGCGAATATTCGAAAAGAAATGCCTAATTTAGTATATTCTGTTTCAATGACCACACGGGCACCTCGTGTTGGTGAAGTAGAAGGGGTTAATTACTTCTTTCGCTCGAAACAAGAATTTGAAACTCTATTAAGTGAAGATGCATTTTTAGAATATGCAAAAGTATATGATAATTACTACGGTACACCGAAGCAACATGTAATGGATTTATTGGATGATGGTAAAAGTGTACTGTTAGAAATTGATATTCAAGGTGCTATGCAAGTTAAAGAACGTTTTAGTGATGCTGTATTTATTTATATAGTACCACCGTCTTTAACTGAGTTATCTGAGCGATTACATAATCGCGGTACAGATGCGAAAGAAGTTATTGATAAACGGTTGTCATTAGCCTGTTCTGAATTGGCATTAGCCCATCGATATGACTATATAGTTGTAAATGATGATCTCGGAGAGGCATCTGAGAAGGTTGCATCTATCTTACGAGCTGAATCCTGTAAGATTAGTCGCAATAAAGAGCAAATTCAATTTATTTATAAACAGTATCAAGAGTCTAAGGAGAAGTGATAGTATGATGGTAAAACCTCCATTGAAAAAATTGGAAAATCAAGTAGATAGTAAATATACTTTGGTAACATTGGCAGCTAAACGCGCTCGTGAACTAACAGATGGCGAACCATGCTTAGCTGAATCTACACATGCAACTGACAAGCCGGTTTCCTTGGCATTCTATGAAATTGCCGAAGGTGAAGTGACTTATAAACGCACTAAAGAAGGCATTAAATAAGAAAAACGATTCCTTGTATCATTGATACAAGGAATTTTTAAAAGGAGAAGAAAATGCGAGGAAAACATATCATTGTCGCTGTATCTGCAGGTATTGCTGCGTATAAGGCAATTGAAGTAGTTAGCAGACTTCGTAAAAAAGGTGCTGAAGTGAAGGTGGTTATGACTCAAAACTCCACTCATATAGCTTCACCTCTTACATTTGGTGAAATTAGTGGACATCCTGTAGCTATCGACATGTTTGAACAAGTACATCAATGGGATGTGGAGCATATTGCATTAGCTACATGGGCAGATGCATATGTGGTTGTTCCAGCTACGGCAAATGTAATTGGTAAAATATATGCCGGTATTGCAGATGATATGCTGACAACAACAATAATGGCTACTAAGGCTCCAAAATATCTTTGTCCTGCTATGAATACAGAAATGTATAACAATCCGATTACTCAACGTAATTTGGAAGGTTTACGTTCTCTTGGCTACCATATTATGGAACCTGCTGAAGGATGGCTTGCTTGTGGGGTTACCGGTATGGGGCGCTTACCAGAGCCCGAAGCCATTGTAGATTGGCTTGAATCACAGATTTGCAAATCCAATGAGCTTGAAGGTACTACAGTACTTGTTACAGCAGGTGGTACGCAAGAAAATATCGATCCTGTTCGTTATATTGGTAATCGGTCGAGTGGAAAGATGGGGTATGCTATTGCTGAGCAAGCTGCCCGGATGGGGGCTAACGTTATTTTGGTCAGTGCACCCACATCTTTAGCCGTACCTAGTGGAGTCGATTTTGTTCCTGTTGACTCTGCTTTATCTATGCAACATGCTGTTGAATCTCGATATGATGAGGTAGATGTTGTTATTATGGCGGCTGCTGTATCTGATTTTAGAGTCCTTCACAAGGCAGAACAAAAAATAAAGAAAATGGAGTCCATGACTTTAGAACTTGTTAAAAATCCAGATATTCTACAAGGTTTAGGTTCTAAAAAGAATCATCAAATTCTTGTAGGTTTTGCAGCAGAAACTGAGCATGTTATTAAATACGGTCAAGATAAGGTTACTAGAAAAAATTTAGATATGCTTGTAGCAAACGATGTTAGTAAATCTAATGCAGGCTTTAATGTAGATACAAATGAAGGATACTTCTTATATCCTCATAAAGATCCTAAAGAAATGCCTAATATGAAAAAATCTGAATTGGCCCATAATATTATGAAAGAAGTTGTAGAATTGGTAAAAAATAAATAACACGATACATGAGAGAATCTTATGTTTGTAGTTTGTAATTGATAGAAAGATATGTAATAATGACTTGCTTTATCAATGTAAATACACTATAATATTTCTGTAACTCATCAAGAGTAGTGGAGGGATAGGCCCTGTGAAGCTACAGCAACCATTCCAAGCGGAAAAGGTGCTAATTCCTATGACAAATGTCGTTAGATGGGAGGGTCTCTCATGAGTGCATGAGAGACTTTTTTTCGTATTAGGAGGATAAAATGGCTGAAAAACATATGTTTTTTACTTCTGAATCTGTTACTGAAGGCCATCCAGATAAAATAGCTGACCAAATTTCTGACGCTGTTTTGGATGCGATTATTGAAAAGGATCCAACTGCTCGTGTAGCTTGTGAAACTTTAGTTACTACTGGTCTAGTTCATGTAGTAGGTGAAATTTCTACTAATACATATGTAGATATTCCTCGCATCGTACGTGATACAGTTCGTGAAATTGGTTATACACGTGCAAAATTTGGCTTTGACTGCGACACTTGCGGTGTTCTTGTTTCTATTGATGAACAATCTGCTGATATTGCGATGGGCGTAGATGAAGCTCTTGAATCTAAAGATGGTAATGGTGAAGCACTAGATAAAATCGGTGCTGGTGACCAAGGTATGATGTTTGGTTATGCATCTAATGAAACACCTGAACTTATGCCTATGCCTATTTCTTTGGCTCATCGTTTATCCCGTCGTCTTACAGAAGTTCGTAAAGATGGCACTTTAACATATCTTCGTCCAGATGGTAAAACTCAAGTTACTGTTGAATATGTTGATGGTAAACCAAAACGTATTGATACAATTGTTATCTCTACACAACATAGCCCTGAAGTTACGCAAGAACAAATTAAAGCAGACTTGAAACGCTTTGTTATCGATGCAGCATTGCCTGCTGAATTTGTTGATGAAAATACAAAATATTTCATTAACCCAACTGGCCGTTTCGTAATCGGTGGTCCTCATGGTGATGCTGGCTTGACTGGCCGCAAAATTATCGTAGATACTTACGGCGGTATGGCTCGTCATGGTGGCGGTGCTTTCTCTGGTAAGGATCCATCTAAGGTTGACCGCTCTGCAGCATATGCAGCTCGTTATGTAGCTAAAAATGTTGTAGCAGCAGGCCTTGCTGATAAGTGTGAAGTACAAGTTGCTTACGCTATTGGTGTTGCACATCCTGTATCCGTTTTAGTTGATACTTTTGGTACAGGTCGCATTGAGGAAACTAAAATTCAAGAACTTATTAAGAAACATTTCGACCTTCGTCCAGCAGGTATTATTGAAATGCTTGATTTGTTAAAACCTCATTATCGCAAAACTGCAGCATATGGTCACTTTGGTAGAACTGATGTAGATTTACCTTGGGAGCGTACTGACAAAGCAGCAATTTTAAAAGCTGAAGCTGGCTTATAATACAAAAGGTCTTAGTAGAATTTCTACTGAGACCTTTTATAGTAAATGAAAGGATATAATGTATGCGTGTCGCAAAAGTTATCATCAATAGACCTGCTAAACAACTTCATAAACCGTTAAGCTACTTAATGCCTGAAAAGTTTGGCAATATCTTACCTGGTACACGTGTACTTATTCCTTTAGGCAATAGTCGTGAAGAGGGAATTCTGATTGGTTATGAAGAATTATTAGAACCTCCTGAATTTAAATTGCGAAATATTGTTCAAGTATTAGACAATGAACCTTGGTTTACACCTGAAATGATGGATACGGCCCGTCGTTTAAATGAATATTATTTATTCTCTTATGGCGATGCATTGCGTTTATTTACAGTTAATAAAACTCTAAAATCTTATGAGGCCCCTAAGGAAGAATGGCTTGTGGTTACACCTGCTTTCACGGTAGAACAATTTAGTGAACGAAAAAAGAAACAACGGGAATTGGCTAAATATTTACTTGAAGTGGGTGGCGCATCAAAAGCATTATTATTGGCTAAAGGTTTTTCTCGAATGGTCATTAAACAAGTGAGTGAAGCTAAGGGGATTACTATTGAATCTAGATTTAAAGCTACAAAAACCTCTTTTGATGAACTATTTACAGAAGAAGTAAATATACCATTAACTGATGCACAACAAGCTGTGTATGAACCGATACAAGTGGTGATGAATACACATCAGCATAAAACCTTTTTGTTGCATGGCGTAACAGGTAGTGGAAAAACCCAATTGTACTTAAAAGCTACAGCAAAATGCATTAGTCAAGATAAAACTGCTATTATTCTAGTTCCAGAAATTATTTTGACAGATCAGATAGTGCGTCGTTTTGTAGAAACCTTTGGTGATGAAGTTGTAGTATTTCATAGTAAGTTAACAGTTCAACAACGCAATAATAACTGGGAGCGTTTGCGTCGCAAGGATAGTCATATTATCATTGGTGCACGATCAGCAGTATTTGCTCCAGCTGAGGACATTGGACTTATCGTAGTAGATGAAGAGCATGATACTTCTTATAAGCAAGAGGATATGGTTCGTTACCATGCTAGAAATGTTGCTTTATGGCGTGGGGAAGCACATGGTTGTCCCGTAATACTAGGTTCTGCAACACCATCTGTAACCTCCTATTACAAAGCTAAGCAAGGGGAGTATCAGTTGCTCGAATTACCACATCGTATTTTTGAACAACCAATGCCAAAAGTAACTATTGTGGACATGAAGGAAGAAATTCTTCATGGCAACTATTCTGTTTTTTCTGATGCTATGAGTAGCTTAATTCAAAAAACATTGAATGAACATAACCAAATGATTATTCTATTGAACAGACGTGGTTACAGTACCTTTGTAATGTGTCGCGATTGCGGGGAAACTATTATGTGTCCTCATTGTGATGTAGCTATGGTGTATCACCAAGCAGGTGAAGAATTACGGTGCCATTATTGTGAACATCATGAACCGATTCCTACAATCTGTCCAAAGTGTAATAGTCAACGTATTAAATTCTTTGGATCAGGTACACAAAAGGTGGAGGAAGAGTTGCGACGTCATTTTAAATCGGCTCGTATTGCCCGCCTTGATCAAGACGTAACTAAAAATAAACAATTAGCAGAAGATATTTTACATGATTTTGGGACTCATAAATATGACATCTTACTTGGAACACAAATGGTATCAAAAGGGCATGATTTTAAAGATGTAACAGCTGTCGGTATTTTAACGGCTGATTCAGTTTTAAATATTCCTGTATATTCCGCATCTGAAAGAACTTTTGATTTACTTACACAGACATCTGGCAGGGCTGGTCGTGGTGATAAACCAGGCAGTGTAGTAATACAAACATATAATCCTTTAAATTATGCTATAATAAAGAGTAAGGCTCATG
>USQK01000075.1 GCA_900556785.1 uncultured Veillonella sp. | reverse complement strand
ATTGATGAATCAAGGCGGTACAACCATTTGGTTGTACCGCCTTTTTGCGTTCTTTTGGCAATATTGCCTTATAGTGCAGTTAAATCTTAAAGAGCAATAAGTTCTGTAAAGAGTCTAAATATAGTCTATAGAGCTGATTGTTCTTGCTGGCTATGCACTAAACGTATAGTGGGATTTTAGCTTCATTAAATCTAAAAAAATAGCATATTCATCATATGCAATAAATATTCAATAAAATAGATATGGAGAGAATATCTTAAAATTTTATAATATTACCTTTAAAAACAGTATTTACATGACTAATCTGTATAAATAGATTAATCAAAGCTATGCATATTATCGTTAAAACTTATGATTTTTATACTATAATATGAGTATATGCTTAGTACTGTAAAGTTCAGTGAAAGGTGGTAAGTACATGGGATTTTTGAAAAAGGATATATCCCGTCGCCAGTTTATTGGTGGTGCTTTAGCTTTAGCAGCCGCATCAGCGGTGCCGTCGTTTATACGAGGAGCTTACAAGCCAACACAGTCTGACTCATTACAAGTGTGGACTTGTGGTGGTTTGTCGGAAGCGTTCCTTGATTTAAACCAAGTTTATACGATGCACACGGGGCACAATATTCAGTATACTGGTGCCTTTGCAGGGGCTATTGGTAAATCCTTGTTGGCTGAGAAGAGTCGCACAGAAGTCTTTGGGGCTCGCGGTTTAGATCTAGCGAAAAATATGCGTAAAAAAGGCGTAAGTATTGCTTTTGAACCATTATGTTTTACGGATTACGTTATCGTTACACCTAAGGGAAATCCCGCAGGGATTCGAGAATTGAAGGATATGGCCGAGCCTGGTGTACGCGTTATGTTGCCCCTAGGCGCATCTCCACCAGGTAGTGCGTCTGTAAAAGGAATCATGAAATTATCTGGTTTGACCGATGGTATCATGAAAAACTTAATGGCTGAAAATGCTTGTGTAATTTCCATGATGTGTGACCTCGTAGAAGGTAAAGCCGATGTATCCATCATTGAAAAACGCCTTACCACACATGATCGGTTCAAGGATCGTATAGAGTATTTCTCCATACCTGCACAATTTGTGCCACCTGCACCGCTTACTTTCACTATTAATACAATGAAATATGTACAAGATCGTGCGTTGGCTGCCGATTATATTGAATTTACACGGTCCCAGGAAGGACAACAAATCTTAGAAAATCACGGGTTCACATCCGTTCATAGTGCGAGAGGTCTCGATTTGATAGAAAGGTTTGGTGTAAAAGATGTGTAATCATTGTCCGTCATCTGCAATCTGTGGAACTCAAGGTAATTCTGGTGTATCCGGAAAGCAAGCGCCTAAAAATTTAACCCTTTGGCGTCGTATTGTACAGTTTATCTTCCTCTTCATTATGGGAAAATGGGTGTACTATGGCATATTCCGATGCCCTTATATTGTTCCATTCGTAAACTGTGAAAGCTGTTCCATAATTACCTGCTGGGGCCGCATCACGACGTACTTTTATGCGTGGTGGATTATCTTGCCGATTATGGTCGTCTTCTTTGGACGTGCTTTCTGTAGCTGGTTCTGTCCAAGTGGATGGGTTAACCAAATGCTGGGAAAAATATCTATGGGACCACTAAGAAATCGTAAAAACTATATGCGTTTCCTTCAACTCGGCATGGTAGCAACTATAATTTTAGGGCTTGTAGTATATTTTAAATTTGGTAATCCTCGCATTATGATCCCAATTCGGACGAGCGATGAATATTTTAATGCTGTTATTTTATCTATGCAGTTCTCCGAATGGTATTGGGCGGCTCGTACTATAACGGTCGTATCTATTATTGCTGGTTCCCTTATTATCGCCAATGCTTGGTGCCGCTTTGTATGTCCTTTTGGGGGCGTAATGGAGTTGCTTCGCAAAATTTCTATTTTTAGAATTTTTAAAACAAATGATTGCGATAACTGTGATGCGTGCTTGCGCGTATGTGAAATGGGAACACGACCAAATGAAATGAATTGCACCAACTGTGGTGATTGCTTACATGTTTGCCATAAAGATGCTATTAGATTTGGTCGGAAAGGTTAATTATGAAAGAAATTCAAGGACAAAGTTTCCTACAAAATCATCCTTGTTACAACAAGGCCGCTTCTGCTAATTGGGGTCGTTTACATTTACCAGTAGCGCCGAATTGTAATATTCAATGTAATTATTGTAATCGTAAGTACGACTGTGCGAATGAAAATAGACCAGGCGTGACGCAGCATGTCTATACGCCACAAGAGGCAGCTGCCTTTGTGCGCAAGGTGTTTGATGCTCGTCAGGATATCTCTGTAGTAGGTATTGCAGGTCCTGGGGATCCTATGTGTGATGCAGACAAGACACTTGAAACCTTCCGCCTCGTGAAAAAGGATTTTCCTCATGTCATGCTTTGTTTATCTAGTAATGGTTTGGCAGTGCCTGATTATGTTAATGACATTGCTGACTTAGGAATTACGCATGTAACGATTACGGTTAATGCTATTGATCCTGAGATTGCAAAACATGTATATTCCATGGTTCGCTATGAGGGTAATATCTACAAGGGAATCGATGGGGCCCGTATTTTATTAGAACGTCAGGCTGAAAGTATCCGGAAGTTAAAGGAAAAGAACATCATTGTTAAGATTAACACCGTAGTAGTGCCTGATGTAAATATGGACCATGTACCAGCTATCGCTAAACAAGCGGAATCATGGGGTGTCGATTTGATGAACTGTATTGCTATGATTCCGGTTCATGATACGGCCTTTGAAAATCATAGGGGCCCGACTTCAGAAGAAATCGATAACATGCGTCAATTTATTGGTCACTATGTGCCGCAAATGACACACTGCAAACGCTGCAGAGCTGATGCTATCGGTCGTTTGTGTGAAGCGTAGAAGTATAAAAGGCTATATACCGAAGTATATAGCCTTAATGGTTAAGTATTATTTAGTATTTTTAAGGATTCTATGTAGCGCAGATAATGCGGATACCACATCTTCATGTGTGTTAGCATAGCCAAAGGAGAATCGCACAGTTCCTTCTGGATAGGTTCCTAGTGTTTGGTGTGCTCGTGGGGCACAGTGGAGACCAACACGCGTCATGATGTGATAGGTGGATTCTAGTTCATAAGCAATACTCGCCGGGTCCATACCATCAATTGTGATGGATACGACGGCAGTTCTATCTTGGATATTCTGCTTACCAACGATGTTAATACCATCTATTGATTGCAATCCTTCGAGGAAGGATTGTGTTAACGCTAGCTCATGGTTATGAATATTTTCCATTCCTTGTGACTCAATATAGGCGAGGCCTTCATTGAGTCCAATGATGCCAGGTAGATTCAACGTACCTGCTTCAAAGGCGTCGGGCATATGGGTAGGCATCGTTTCTAAATGTGAGAAGCTGCCTGTACCACCAGCAATAAGAGGGGTCAAGGTCTGAGCCATTTCTTTGGTCAATATAATGCCACCAATACCTTGAGGTCCCAATAATCCTTTATGACCTGTAAAGCAAAGTGCATCAATATGACATGCTTTCACATCAATAGGAATAACACCTGCCGTTTGGGCTGCGTCTACAATAAATTGTAGACTATGAGCCTTGCAGATCGGGCCAATTGATTCGAGCGGTTGAATGGTCCCACATACATTGGAAGCGTGATTGATAATCATAGCCACTGTATTTGGACGAATGAGACTATCCATGCTTTCAAGTTGAATGGAACCGGTCTTGTCACAAGGGATAATGTCAAAGGTAATGCCTTTATCTAGTAGTTGTGTGAGCGGTCTCATAACTGCGTTGTGCTCCATTGAGCTAACGAGCACATGATCACCGGCTTTTAATAGGCCCTTGATGACCATGTTTAAGCTCATCGTCACATTCTGTGTAAAGACGACATGAGATGGATCATGACCGTTGAATAAGGTGTTTAGTCGTTGTCTTGTTGTATAGATAATGTCCTCTACATCATAGGCGAGAGCATAGGAGCCGCGGTTGATATTGATACCCCGGTTCGTTATATAATCGGACATAGCGGTGGCGACTGTTGGTGCTTTAGGAAACGAAGTGCTCGCATTGTCTAAATAGATATAGTCCATAGATAATCTCCATAAATAACAATGTATATTTATGGCTATTATATCATGAGTAGCATGCTACTTAGAATCGGAGCATGTACTCATAGAGTTTTTGTGTTTGTAGTTTGAAAGGAGTTTACTATGAGTGGGTCTCATGAAAAACGGAATTTAATTATTGCAGGCCTTATTATTGGTGCTATCGCAGGATTCCTCGTATTAGCTGGAAATCCAGGTAATATGGGCTTTTGTATTGCGTGCTTTGTTCGCGATACTGTCGGTGGTCTAGGTCTACATCGTGCCGCACCTGTACAGTACATTCGCCCAGAAATTATCGGTCTTATATTAGGGGCTTATCTATTGTCCATGATTCGTGGCGAACACCAAAGTAAAGGTGGTTCATCTCCAATTATTCGATTTATTCTTGGCTTCTTTGTTATGATTGGTGCTTTGATGTTCCTTGGCTGTCCAATTCGTATGATTTTGCGACTTGGCGGTGGTGACTTAAATGCTTTGTTCGGCATTGCCGGCTTTGCAGGTGGTATTGGATTTGGTACTATATTCTTGAAAAAAGGCTATTCTTTACAACGCACTTATGCATTGAGCAAATTAGAATCTGCTATGATGCCTGCTATTCAAGTAGGCTTGCTCGTACTTGTTGTAACAGCACCAGCATTTATCTTCTTTAGCCAAAAAGGTCCTGGCGCTATGCATGCTCCATGGCTCATTTCTTTGGCGGCTGGCCTTGTAGTAGGTGGCTTATCTCAATTTAGCCGACTTTGTACGGTTGGGGGCTTTAGAGATTTATTCTTGTTTAAAAAATCTATTCTTATCTTTGGCTATTTAGCAGTTCTCATTGGTGTATTCGTTGTAAATATTAGCTTTGGTAACTTCCATCTAGGCTTTGAAAACCAACCGATTGCACATACAGATGGATTGTGGAACTTCCTAGGTATGGCGCTTGCAGGTTTCTGTAGCGTATTGCTTGGTGGTTGTCCATTGCGTCAGTTGATTATGACTGGTGAAGGTAATTCTGATTCTGCGGTTACAGTACTTGGCCTTGCAGCTGGTGCGGCGTTCGCTCATAACTTTGGTTTAGCTGCCACTGGTGCTGGTCCTACACTAAATGGTGAAATTGCTGTAGGTGTTGGCTTTGTAGTGGCTCTTATCATTGCTATCCTTAATACAAAACGTGTAAATGCGTAGATTAGAAATGAGTGATTATGAAGTATATTGCAACATTTTACTCTCACTTTGGAGCGATTCGCTTCAAGCGTGAAGCTCCTGAAGGGGTAACTAATATAGAACTCCGACCGGTGCCGCGCGATTTGAGTTCCTCTTGTGGAACGAGTGCATCCTTTGATGCGGGTGAAAGCTTTACTTTTACAGAAGATCCTACGGATGAAATTGAACAAATCGTAGCTGTAATAGATGCCGGATATACAACTATATATGAAAGTCCCAATAAATAAGGCCTAAAGCCTATTTAGAGCTGTTAATGTAAACAATTCTCTAATTATTATGTCATGTAAAAGAGGAGCTATCCGTTGAGATAGCTCCTTTTCGTTATTGTCTTTAGACTGGTTCGCGACGTAGTCGCGAATCATTAAACCACCCGCTATGCGGGTGCGGCAACGAAAGTTATACAAAAAAATCACCTTGC
>USQK01000074.1 GCA_900556785.1 uncultured Veillonella sp. | reverse complement strand
AGGCTCCCACTATTCAAAAGTTTATAGAAAATAAACAATTTAGCAAACATTGGGATAACTTTGAATATTTTATTAAAGATTATCTAAATTATAATGCTTAGGATGTTTGAGCAGCCGTGCCCGCATGAAACGTCCAATCCCGACGTAAAGTGTGTGCGTTACGCACGCACGCACACGGTTTCTGCTTTTCAGACCGCCTCGAAGAGGAAGCTGGATTCGTTTGAAATGGCAATCTCATGGCACGGTGAATACACTGCCTGTGCTCGTCTGGAAAAGGATGAGCGGGTTTACAAGAACACACATCAGCCGTTCAGACTACAAAACCAATACTTCGATGAAGAGACGGGGCTGCATAATAACCTGATGCGTTATTACGATTCTGAGGACGGGCGGTTTGTGAATCATGATCCGATTGGGTTGTGGGGCGGGGAGAATTTGTATTGGTTTGCGCCTAATATAAACATTTGGACTGATACCTTAGGTTTAAGAGCTGGGCTTTTCAATGCCATTCATAAACTAATATCTAAAGTTTTTTCTAAATCTAAATGTAGTAAATGTAAAGTTGATTCTAAAGACGTCAACGAATTAAACGCTAAAGGAGTAAAATTTAGTCTTGATGATTTAATTGCTACAGGAAGAGATGCCTCAGGAAAAGTATTCTTTCTAGAGAAGGGAAATGCTAAGGTAGGGTTAGAGCATATTCTTCAAAGACCTGAGGATGATTTTGCTCGTATAGGGGTATCTAGGGAACAAGTACCCTCTGTCGTAATGGATAAAGTAACAAAAGGAAAAATTGTTGGTCATCAAGGAAAAGATATGGGAAGGCCTATTTATGAAGTAATGGTAAACGGGCAGAAAAGCCGTATCACGGTTACTACTGGAAGTAACGGGTTTATTGTCGGTGCAAATCCGGCAGGTAGAGTAATAAGATAGGACGATAAAATGAAAAAAATTAAATTAATGCCTGACTATGGCTGTTTTCCCATATGGGGTATGGATGATGATAATTTTGGAAATATAGATCCATATTCTTTACCAATATCTAAGTCTCTTGCTGAAGAATTGTTGGTGTGGGCAAATAAATATGATAAAACCTTAAATATAGAAGAACCTCTAAACTCTGGCTTTGAAAATATAGAGAAAGAAAATATTTTTAAATACGAAGGTGAAAAATTATTTAAGAAACTCAAGTTGGAGTTAGGAGATCAATACACAGTTATATATCCAAGTAAACAACATCCGGAAAGAAATTTAAAATGACTAACTTTATATCAACAGGTAATACTTATTGGATTCCAGATGAAGAAATTCAAATTTTCGAAAAGAACGCCACTAATGGAGATAAAAACTCAGCATTCAAATTATATCAATACCATATGTTTGTATCTTTAGATCAAGATTCGGAATTTAAATGGCTAGAGATAGCGGCAAAAAATGGACATCCAATTGCCCAATCCAATTTAGCCGATTTATTTTTCACACAAGGCAATAAAGAAAAAGCCATATTTTGGGCTAAAAAGGCATATAGAAATGGTGCCAAACTACCAGACGGATTAAAAATATTGATAGATATCAATTAATTAATAAGATTTAGAGGATTATCGTTACAAACCTAAAACTTCTGGAGTAGGATTAAGAAAAGAAGCCAAGAAATTTCTTAGAAAATTGAAAAAAGTAGGTAAGAAATGCCCTTAAATTTTTAGGAGAATTTAAATGGGAAAAAATGGATACGTTAATTTTAACTTTTTAGACAGCAAACCCAATATAAATAATATATTAGTTGGGCTAGATTTAGACTATTCAAATAAAGTGATAGCGCCAGATGGTCATGAGTTAGCATTGGTTGCTTTTATACCAATTGAAAATCTATTAACTATTGCACCTCAATTTAAAACAGATTTTCAGGATATGGAATATAAAGATAAAGCAATTTACGTTTTTTCTTATTATGATAAAGAAGATTATTTTCTTGACTACATTACTGAAATTGACGATGCTATTCAAGGATACACGAGAGTTATCGTCGGAGATAAAAATCAGTTCAAGTTTAACCTAGATAAATTTTATCCAATTAATCCTATTGAGAATTTAGATGAAATGAGTTTTCTAGGAGGACAACCTGAATATTTACAGCAAGAGAGTGATGATTTTCTAGAAAATTATATTTTCATAGGTCAAATCTTAGGAATGGATCTACCTGAAGAAGTAAATGAAATTTTTTATCTAACTGAGAACATCGGATATATTTTTATAAATCGAGATCTATCTGGTGGATTATTCTTCGTTCAAACAACTTAAACAAAACTAGAAAGGATTGAATTATGTATAAAAGTATTGAAACTGTATTGTTAGAATGTATGACTGTTAACTACCCTCCAACATTCAATCCAAACAACGAGGAAATCATTGAAATAGAAGAAAAAGGAGCTCTATAACTGTAAAAAGTGATGTGCTTTAGCTGCTGGTCCTTTAGGTGCAGTAATTGCTCAATACCTACTATCTCCGCTATTTAGAAAGCTCTTTAGGTTATACCTAGAGGGCTTTTTATTATATTTTAACAATCTTTGAAGTTTGTAAAATGCCCTGTATTTATAGTATGATTACTTTATATGTTTTTATTCTGTAGAAAGGAGCTCGTATGAATCGACTTAGTTTCTCACGAACTCAGATTTTAATTCTTGTCAGCGTATGGCTAACATTTTTGATTAGCTTTGTTATGCGCTTATCTTGGGCATCCTTGATGCCTATTGTTAATGAAGCGTTGAGTTTCACGCCTCAAATGGGTACGGCTTATTTATCCGCCTTTTATATGGGCTATGCCATCATGGTTTTACCAGGTGGTATCTTAGCGGATCGCATTGGTTACCGTTATACCATTTTGGTGAGCTTGCTTTCTATGGCGCTCATTACGGCATTGATGAGTACCATCGATAATTACACCTATGGTTGGGTATTACGTTTCTTATTAGGTATCGTATCTGGTCCAGTACAAGCATCTTGTTTAAGTGCTATTGGGGACTACTTTGGTCCTAATCAACGTGGTGCAGCCGTGGGTATCTTCATGTCCTGCACATCCCTTGGATTGACTACTGTAAACCTTTATGCACCATATGTGGCAACTAATTATGGTTGGCAAAATGCATTTCTTTTAACAGCAGTATTACCAATCCTTGTTTTCATTCTTAGCTACTTTACGGTTCGTAAGCCAAGTGCTGAGATTTTAGCTCAACGAGAAGCAGAGGTGAGTGCTGCATCTGCTCATATAGGCGAAAAGACTTCTTTAAAGGAAAACTTGTTACATGTTTTGAAGAATCGCAATATTTGTTGTCTTGCCTTTGCAGGCTTCTTTGCTACCGGTGCTACCTGGGCCGTGGCGCAATGGTCAAACTTGTACATGGTTAAACAGCTCGGCGTTAATGCCATCTATGCAGGTCATGTAATGTCTGCCTTTGGTTTAGCCGCGCTTATTGCGAAACCGACTATCGGTATTTTGTCCGATATATTACCGATTAAGAAGAACCATTTGGTGGCGCTTGTTATGTTCTTATTTGCACCAGCATTGATCCTCTTTGCGAGCACCACAAATCCAGATATGCTCTTTATAACAGGTCCAATTCTTGGTATTGGTGCTTTCATGCATAGTGCTTTAACAAATGCTCTCGTAATTCAATCCGCAGCACCTCATTTACGCGGTACAACTGCAGGCTTTGTAAACTTGTTTAATCAGATCGGTGTTATGTTGGCGCCTATGATTTTAGGTAGCATGTTAACAGCTACAGGCAGTTATCAATCTGCATTGATGACCCTTGCCATTGCACCAGTTATCGGTGCTATTGCATTGTTCTTTGTACGTCTTAAATAATGTGAAAGCATCATACAATAGGTTCCTCTGATTGTATGGAAACAAACAAAATATGAAACAAAAGAGACTGAATTAGCTCTCCCAAATGAACTGCACCACAAAAATTGGACACAATTTTTGGGGTGCAGTTCAAAATAGGGGACAGTTCAGTCTCTTTTTATACGTTACGAGTAACTATATTTTTTGATTATGGTTTTTGCGGTGCATGATAATCAGGTTGCGGTCTCCAATCACTCATAGGTGTATTTGGATCGGGCATGTCCTGATTTTGAATGTCGAGAATCCAATCACTAGGTCGAGGCCCTTGAGGCGGTGGTGGTGGAACGGGTCCATATATACCTAATTTAGAAGGAAATAACCGTGGTTGATTAGATGTATAAGGAGATTCTAATTGGTTTAGCGGTTTATAGATACCTTCTGGTGGCTGAACTCCAAATAATGGCCTACCTTCTGTTGGAGCCGGTGTACTTAATGGTTTATATGGACGAGGTGGTACGTATGGGTTCTTAGATGTATAGGTAATACGCTCTAATTCCAATGCATTATGTAAAATAAATTGACCTATTTCAGCTACAGGAGAACCCTTTGTAGCGACGTGAGCACCTGTAGATAGAACAGAACGTTGATTGTTAGCAGTTCCTATAGGTGCGCCATTTACTTGGTAGAATTTCGCCGGTGCTACATGCCAATCCATGAGGTAAATATCTTTAGATGTGTTACCACGATGGTATGTATAATTAGTTGAATAATCAGCAATAATATTCTGCTTTTTATAGAGACTAATTGTACGAGCGTGAAGCGTACTATATGTAGGACCTGACTGTGCTAGGCTAAGTGTACTTAAGTCGATATACACAGTCTCCGAAGGGCTATTATAAGCAACTTGGTATTGAGTAGGCTTGTTCTCTAATTCATATTGTGAAATGGCACTAGCTGATTGTAATGTTGCTAATGCTAGTATTAAAAAGGGATATAGTTTTCTCATCTTTGACCTCTCTTATGTGGAATTAGTATACCATAGTCAAACATGTAATTCTATAAAAAATGCATATAAAAATCCATAGTATGTATATTGTATATAATTGTCATTTTGTTATATGATTAATGCATAGTACAGGAGGTTTAGATATGGAAATTATCTGTTTTGGCGATAGCATTACCCGCGGTTATGATGTGCCTTATGGCCAAGGTTGGGTTGAAATTTGTGATGCATCTATAGAGGGTGTACATTTTACAAATTATGGTGAAGACGGATGCTCCGTTCAGGGTATGATTTATAACATTGAAAAATGGCTACCAACAGCTGTAGCTGATTCCACGCGTCATATCTTCTTAATGTGTGGTACTAATGATATTTTGCAAGGTCGAGATAGCACATATGTGTTCAAGACCTTGGTGAAAGCTATTGAACTAGCGAGCACAAAGGGGAAGGTTATTATTGGTTTAGAAACACAAATCGATAGTGATATGGATGGACTCGACATTGTGGTGCGAGAGGTCAATGAACAACTGAAAGCCTATGCTAAAGAGCATGATTTGAAGGTTATAGACTTTTATACAACATTATACGAAGCGGATCAAATCGGCCAAATTGTCTTTGCCGGTGAAGTACATCCTAATGCAAGAGGCTATCGTTTGATGGCGTATAAAGCGTTAGAAATATTTACAAGATTATCGTAAAAAAATAAATCTAAGAATTCAATTGGTAAGATGCATAAAAAGAATTCAATTGGTAAGATGCGGGTTATAGGACAAAACGTGTTGGTACTTTAATCCCAATCATTGAAAGATAATTTGTCATAGTTATGCAAATCACCCCAAGAAATGGCATCCCCCCAAGTTGGAATTATGCCTTGAAGTTGGGCTCTTTCATTCATAGAACTATATATTTTAGAAATACTTGCATCAGTTGGCATTACCTTAAGTATTTCTTTTGCAGAAAGCGGTCTTGGTGAGTGTAAATAACACCACCAAAAGACCGCTTTTATACGTTTTTCTACAGACATTCCTCGATGGTAACGCAATAAACGTCTGAGTTGTGCGTTTACTCCGCCTTCAATAGGGTTATTAGTCCTCGGACATTCTTTATCCAACACCAATGTTTCATCTAAATAT
>USQK01000073.1 GCA_900556785.1 uncultured Veillonella sp. | reverse complement strand
TACGAAGAAAATAAACTTAGAAAAATATAAATAAATTTAAAGTACTTAGTTCATAACTTATTGCATCAAAACATCATATATCATGAATGGCATAGGGTGTTTTGCATAAGAAAAGGACTAGAACTCTAAAGTTCTAGTCCTTTTGCTATATGTACTTATTTAGCCTATGTACGTTTTTACTATATGTAGGTTTTTGCTATATGTACTAGTATTATACTAACTTTTACAATTATTTTTTCAAGCTTGGTTTTACAAGTGCCAAGATGAAGCAAGCCACAACGGAACCGATTGCGATGGATGCAAGGTATAGAAGTGGGTTACCGATTGTTGGTACTACGAAGATACCGCCGTGTGGAGCGCGTAGTGTACATTCGAAGAACATGGACAACGCACCAGCTGTACCAGCACCGATGATGCAAGCTGGCAATACGCGAACTGGATCAGCTGCTGCAAATGGGATAGCCCCTTCAGTGATGAAGGAGAGGCCCATGATGTAGTTCGTGATACCAGATTTGCGTTCTGCTTCTGTGAAGCGGCTAGGAAAGAATGTAGTACAAAGAGCGATTGCCAACGGAGGAACCATACCGCCTGCCATTACAGCGGCCATGATATCATATTCACCAGTAGCAAGTGCGCCAGTGCCGATAACGTAAGCTGCTTTGTTTACAGGACCGCCCATATCAACGGACATCATAGCACCAAAGATGAGACCCAACAATACGCGGCTAGTAGTGCCCATGGATTGCAAGGAGTCCATTAACCAGTGATTAAGTGCAGATACAGGAGGGTTGATTACGAAGGTAATGGCAAGACCTATGAACAATACACCAAGTACAGGATAGAAGAGAACTGGTTTTGTACCTTCTAACGCTTGAGGTAAACCAGAGACTAATTTTTTAACTAATAATACTAAATAACCTGCTGCAAAGCCGGCGATTAATGCGCCAAGGAAACCAGAGCCACCTTGGTTAGCCAATAAGCCACCAACGAAACCAGCTACAAGACCTGGGCGGTCAGCAATACTCATAGCAATGTAACCAGCTAATACTGGCAACATGAAGCCAAAGGATGCACCACCGATTTGCATTAAGAACGCAGATAAAGGTGTACCAGAACCGAAGTTTTTAGGATTCGCAGGATCGAATATATCGAATAGGAATGCAAGGGCAATCAAGATACCGCCACCAATAACGAATGGCAACATGTGAGATACACCATTCATCAAGTGTTTGTAGATTTGACGACCTACGCTGTCAGATGCGCTAGCAGCGATTTCAGCAGCTTCACGGTCTGCTGCAGATGCTTGGTATACAGCTGCTGTGCCAGCCATGGCTTCTGTTAAAAGCTCTTCTGCTTTATTGATACCGTTCGCAACCTTAGTTTGAATCATAGGTTTGCCGTTAAAGCGCGCCATTTCTACTTGACGGTCAGAAGCGACGATGATGCATTTAGCATGAGCGATTTCTTCTGCTGTAAGAGCATCTTTAACACCAGAAGCACCATTTTTCTCAACCTTTAAGGAAATCCCCATTTCTTTGGCTTTTCGTTCTAAGGATTCAGCAGCCATGTAGGTATGAGCAATACCAGTAGGGCAACCAGTTACAGCCAATACATCGTAGTGCGGGTTATCTACAGAAATCTTAGGAGCCACTTTTTCGATAGCTTCCGTAGCTTTAGCTTCGATAGCATCGGTAATACTTGGAGTCTCTTGAGATTCTGGCTGTTTGATATATCCTTCAACGGATGGATCAAAGTTACCTTGCTCTTTAGCTGTTATGAGTTCCAAGAAACGTTCTACAGTAGGAGCAGCGATGAGGGCTTCTTTGAAATCAGGGTCGATAACCATCATAGCTAATTGGCTCAATACCTCTACATGAGTGTCTGCAGCGCCTTCTGGTGCAGCGATCATGAAGAATAAACGAGATGGTTGACCGTCGAGTGCTTCGAAGTCTACGCCGTGAGGCACAACCATAGCTGCTAGGCCTGCTTCTTTTACGCCTGCGGATTTGGCATGTGGTGTAGCGATGCCGTCACCAAGCCCGGTAGAGCCAGATTCTTCGCGAGCGAAAACGGCTGCTAAGTACTCACCTTTGTCGATGAGGTTGCCACCTTTTTCCATTAACTCGCCTAAGGTATAAATAGCGTCAGCCTTTGTAACAGGGTCTGCATTTAGCAGGACGGATTGAGGTTTTAATAAATCAGTGATTTGCATATGTGTACTCCTTGATGCAAATAAAATGTAAAACTAGTTAACTCGTACTTGTGAAAGTAATGCTTCTACTTCTGCCAGTGTAGCGAGGTTTTCAGAGTAAGCGGAGGCAGAGCCACTGGAGATACCCCAGTAAAGTGCCTCTTGTAGATTCCCTGTCTTTTCAAAGCCTGTAATAAAGCCTGCTACCATGGAATCGCCGGCGCCTACAGAATTTACGAGCGTCCCCTTAGGGGCAGGGCTCGTATATACAGTGCCATCAGCTGCGACCAAGATAGCTCCATCACCAGCCATGGAGATAAGTACATGCTGTGCGCCTTTCTCTTGCAATGCTTTGGCAGCTTCTACGAGGTCCTCTTTTGTAGAAAGAGGGCGTCCAAAGATTTCGTTAAGTTCATGATTGTTCGGTTTAATCAAGAACGGTTTATATGGCAATACTCGTGTAAGTAAATCCTTTGTAGCATCTACGACGATTCGAATGTATTTATGCTGCAAGCGCTCCATAATGAGCTCGTACATATCGCTAGGTAAGCTAGAAGGAATACTGCCTGCAAGGATTAGTGTATCTTTTTTTGTCAATGCATCGAGCTGTTTGTAGAGTGCTTCTAATTCGTCGTCCGAGATAATTGGTCCACGGCCGTTGATCTCTGTTTCCTCATCAGAGGCTTTTACCTTAACATTGATGCGGGTTAATCCTTCGCGGAGACGAATAAAATCTTCTTTTACGCCGAAGCTATTGAGCTGCGTAACGATTTCTTCACCTGTAAATCCTGCGATGAAACCGAGTGCCGTTGTATCCATGCCCAAGTTGTTAAGAACGATAGATACGTTGATACCCTTGCCGCCACCAAGTACGTATTCTTGGGTGGTGCGATTAATGGTACCAGTCTTGAGTTGCTCAAGTCGGACGATATAATCGAGGGCTGGGTTAAAGGTAATGGTGTAAATCATACAAATTCCCCTTTAAGATTAATTAATTAGCCTATGATTTGTTGATTTTGTAATTGACGTATGATTGATTTTGTAATTAGCCTATGATTGATTGATCTTGATTCCGTAGTCGTAACCAGTAAAGGAGTGGTACGAGGTATAGGAAGAAGGCAAATGGTACATATCCAGCTGTACTAGTGCCTATCATAACTACAGGTACGTAAGCAGCGATGTTCCATGGTAGTAAGGCGGCAATGACGATGCCGCTGTTTTCAAAGTCGAGCATCACATCTTCATCTTGAATACCCCGTTGCGCGTAGGTTATACGCATAATAGAATGTGTCATTACAACCGCAATAGCTTGGCTACAACCAACAGCGCCGGTTAAGAGTGCGAGACCTACATTGGTAGCAAATACATCGCTCCGCGTTTTAGCTCGCTCTAATAGTTGTCTAACATCATTCCAGAAGCCAACCCCTTCGAGCATGCCAGAAATAGCAGTGGCCATAAAAATGGAAAGGGTAGGAATGAACATCGTTTGTAAGCCACCTCCATGAATGATATCTGCTAGTGGATTATAATGAGGTAGCTCAAAGCCTGTTAAGGTATACCATCCCAATTCGGAAAGGGTAGCTCCTTGATTAGTATAAGCCAGAATGGCTGCAGCTAATGCGCTGAGGCCGATAGGCCAACGGATAGATACTTTCAAAGGCAATAAAGCGATGACGATAATCACTGGAATCCACAATGTCCAATCAATATTGAAGATAAAGTGGATTGTATCGGATAACAAACTATTTTCATAGTTTAGAGGGAACCACTGGGATAGTATTAGGTATAGCACTGTAGAAATAACAAGTGCAGGTAGTCCCGCTTTAAACATAATTGGTATATTACTAGAAACCTTAGTATGTGTTAAGGCTGCTACCAGTGATGCGCTAGACGACAATGGGCCGTTGCGATCACCAAAGTATGCACCGGCTATAATGGCGCCTGCTACGATATCCTCTGGAATATTACCGGCTCTTGCCATCGTGATGAGTACAATGCCTATGGTGCCTACAGTACCGAAAGCTGTACCTAATATCATGCTAACAATCGCTGTTAATAAGAAGGCACAAGCAATAAAGAGGGACGGATCAATCAAGTCGATGCCGGTGGCGATAATCATAGGGATGATGCCTGCTGCTTGCCACATAGCAATGAGCCAACCGATAAGCAAGAATATTTGCATTACTACAATCGAGCTTTTAGCGCCTGTCCATGATAAGTTTAGCAGTTCTTTTGGTTGATATCCTTTGCGATAGAATACATAGGCCATGATACACCATACCACTATCAAGGCGTAACCAATAGCAATACCGTTAGCTACGGCGATGATAATGACGAGGATAGATATGAGTAAACCTATGAGCGACTTCGTATTTTTCGGCATTAGAGAACGGCCTTGTTGATACTTTAGAAACGCATTTAATATGAGTTGTAACCACTTCATTTTAATCGATAGGAAGTTCTGTTTCGAAGACTTCCTCAGCAGGGCCAGTCATGAGCACCGTGCCATCCTCCAAGTATGAAATATGTAATGTTCCTAAATAGAGCTCTACATCGACTTCGCGACCAGTTAAGCCTTTTTCAAAGGACATAACAGCAGAAGCACAAGAGCCTGTACCACATGCTAAGGTAGCGCCGGCACCGCGTTCCCATGTGCGAACCTTGATGTGCTTGTCGTTTACTACCTCAATGTAGTTAACATTTGTATTGGATGGGAATGCATCGTGTTTTTCAAGGATAGGACCTTGTGTCGTTACAGGCGCCTTTGTAATGTCATTGATATACACCTCTGTATGAGGCACGCCGAGTAATACGGAGCTGACCGTTACTGATTCGCCGTTTACATCGAGGTCTACGTCGATAACCTTACCCATATTTACATCCATCGGAATGTCTTGGGCTGCAAAGAATGGCTTGCCCATGTCTACAGTAACTTGTGTGACTATACCATTTTCGATGGTCAAGGTTGGCTTCATTACACCGGCCAAGGTTTCGATGGTAAAAGTTTCTTTAGTAATTTCTCCATGTTCATAGGAATATTTGGCAAAGCAACGGATTGCATTGCCGCACATTTCTGCTTCACTACCATCAGAGTTGATGATGCGCATGCGCACATCACAGGTTTTTGAAGGAACTAGAATGGCAAGACCATCAGCACCGATACCAGTACGACGATCGCAAAGGCGAATCGCCAAATCAGTATAGTCCTTGTTAGCACCTTGAGGGTCGGCAAAGAGGATGAAATCATTGCCAAGACCATGCATTTTAGTTAATTTCATAAAGTCTCCTATCAATAAGTAAGACTTTCACCATGAAGCCTGTGAAAGTCTCATATGTATATTATTATATATTCTATATTATATCATAAATGACCCTTAATTATGTGGTGGAACTTTATAAAATTATAGCGAAAGTAAGCGAAAAATAACCCACGTGGGACGATTAAATGGGCGGATATAAAGGGCTCTATTACTTTATTGTTTGTCAGAGAAATGATAAAATATAGAGTAATGTAGTTTATCGTAATAGAAAGAGGAACACATATGCGAATTCAAGGGATTTCTGGATCTCGTGGCGTTGCAGTAGGCAATGTATATAGATATATTCAAGAGGAAATTGTCATTCCTGATTACACCGTGGCTGAGGACAAGGTAGAAGAGGAGATTGGCAAGTTTGCAGCTGCTATGGCGGCTACTCTAAAACAATTAGATACGATTCGTCAAAAAGCGTTAGACGAAATGGGCCCAGAAGAGGCAGCCATTTTTGAGGCGCATATGCAAATCGCACAAGACCCATCCTTGTCTGATGGTATTAAATCCCTCGTTGAGTCTAGCCACACAAATGTGGTAGCGGCTAAAACCCAAAACCATTAAACCTTTTCCGATAACTTGCGCGCCAT
>USQK01000072.1 GCA_900556785.1 uncultured Veillonella sp. | reverse complement strand
ATGTTTCAATAACTTGGTCAGTTTGGTTTTCTTGACCCATCCAGTACATAAGAGATGTACCAAGTGTCATTTTTTTGAAATTATCTTTGTACAAATTATATACTGCTGCATCGTAGTTGTATTCCATGCCAGGGATTACATCAAGGGATGCTAATGCAACGCGAGTGTAACCATCTTTTTTGAGTTCAGCCAAAGCTTCTTCAGGAGTTGGGTAAGTAATACCTTCTTTTTGTTGGATACGATCACGAATGATATGGCTTGTGAAAGCTGTAACTACTTTTGTGTTTGGATGAGCTGCTTTAATAGCATCTACAGTTGCATCGATTGTTTTCGCACGAGTATCTTTATAAGTTGTACCAAAGCTCATAACAACCATAGCATCTTTGTTTGGCAAGTTTTGTAAAGCTTCAGTATTGTGTGTACGAACACCAATTGCAGCAGCTTCTTTCAATGCTGGAGTAGGATCTTTTACTTCTTCATTTAATTGATATGCAGCATTAGATACAACTGGTGCACCAAAGGATACTGCAAGACCTAGAATAGCGGATGCTAATGCTAATTGTTTTTTCATTTTTTAATACTCCTATCCATAACTTAACTACAAGTCTATGCAATGATCTATGTAATCTGGATAATTTTATATAAAAGATATAGTTTATAGATTACTATAGATATATTGCATATATATAACCTTAAGCCAATCGTAACAAAGGAACATAGGAGTGTCAATAAACCCCATACCCCTAGAAGTATAGGAAAATTAAGGGTTTTTAAGCAATTTATGTGATGAATATAGTATAATATTAGCTTTTATAATTATATTCTTTTTGGTTATAAGGATATGAATGTGTGAATATATGAGTAATTTTATTCTACTTTATATCCAGCATACTTTGATGGGGCCCAATAACATTACTACAAATAAATTAAAAATGACGACCTATACTTGTTTGTTCCTCGTTCCTGATGTCACTGCACAAGTACAGGTCGTCATTTTTATTACTGTAGTTGTGTAGGCGTCCCATCAAAATATGATATATAATAAATATAAAATTTTAGTAAAATAAAATTATCAGATAAAAGAGAGAAGGACTATGTTTGGTTTTATTGAGAGAGAACAAATACTTTTAAAACAAAATGTATACGATCTAATACATAATACTAGAATATCTTTTTTATTTATTTTAGTAGGGGGATTTTTTATTTATGTGCTGGGTAATATACATATAAATAGAGGAGCAACTTATGATTTGTATTGGTATTATGTACGATATTTTTATAAGCTGCTAGGTTTATGTGTTGTCTATGATTTATGTAGACGTAGGCTATATGACTATGGTTTTTCAAGTAATTGGTAAATAAATTTATTTACTTAATGTATGGAGAGGTGAGGGTGAGCTTTATTGATACAATTATTAATAAATGAGTGGGCTTTATTTCAGTCTAACATATGTAGTCTTAAATATAATTGGCGTTTAGATCGTCTGTCTTATTTCTTCTCGCTTTTTATTGTTTTTATAATGTTTATTATTATGCCTAATATGATAATAGGTAAGTTTAATATCTATAGTGATAAGTATATACAGTTGGTTGGAATAATTGATTATATTGTTGTTATTTTAGCTTTGGCCATTATCTCATTACAACGTATTATGGATATAGGACGTTTATGGCTATACCTTGTGGTATGGATAGGAATTATACTATATTTTCTCTATAATCCATTTGATATCTCAGAAAATGTTATTACTGTTACACGTAATGTGGATTCCATTGAAACTATCTTAAATATAAATATAGGCTTTATATTCGGTATTCTTTCTATATTATTGCTTTTATCTGGGACGAATACACGTAATAAATATGGTGAGGCTGATGGTGTAATTAAAACTACTTGGGGATATATACATTATCCATTCTTGGAGAATTGGAATAGATTTAAGGAAGGGTTTTCTTTTTATAAAGTTATATCAATTATCAAGGAAAGTGGATCGTTACAATTATTTAATGTATCAAAGCGAGTAAGCCGTGGAGAAATATTATATTATTATATAGCTTATCAGTTAATCATTATTTTATTCATCTTATTGGTAATGATGATTTCTAAAATTCTACCGAAAACTGAATTTATATCTGTTTTATTAGTATATGTATTTGATATAGCCTATATATGGGTAGTTATATATATTGTAAGACTTGGTATTATGAGATTACATGATTCTGGTAGTAGTGCGCTATGGCTATTAGGATTATTGATACCATTTATAAATATGTATGTAGTTTATTTATTATTTGGTAAGGGATCTTGGCAATTTGTAAAAGACCTCTAGGTTTATATTCTATGAAATAGGAAATAGTTTATGATATATGATTTATTAATTTTAGGCATTAGCATATGGCTATTGTATGATATTTTTCTTATGTATAAAGTAAAGAATAAATCACAAGTCCTAATAGAGTTTATATTGTTTGCTGTATTAATTGCTGGATATTTAATAAATAAACTGTATGAAATTAACTATTTTGTATCAGATACATATTTTTATTTAGGTATGGTATTAGCGGTTATTATATATTGTTGTATATTATGGTTACATAGGTATAGATATATAAATACTGACGACGAGAGAAAAAAGAAGAGTATAATTAATTCAATTCTAACAATTCATGCAATCATATTTTTATATGGATTAGTGATAGTTTGGGTAGTATTCTTTTAGATTTTAATATGATTCTTAATTAAAAAATGGTGTTGGACTCTTTTGAGTTCAACACCATTTTGTGTATCTTGAAGTAATAGTGTAATGTATATATTAAATAGATTAGAATACTATGGTTTTAAATTAGTAGGGTAGATATGTTTACGAATATTTTAATTGGTCTCTTTGGCTTATTAATAGTGAATTATCTCGTCATTATAGCTAGGCAACGAATACTTAAAATTGTAATTGGTATCTTAGGGAATTGTTTCTTTGGACTTTCATTGTTTAGCGACTATATTGCTTTACCAAGTTATATGATTGATTTGAAGTATATTTTAATTATTATTCTTTGTGTTGCTTGTGTCTTTGATCTATGGCGTCATAATCGCTCTGGCAAAATCACAGCTGGCGATAAGAGAATGTATGATACCTTTATAGGTCGAATTAAGTTCATTGTTATGTTTTTACTTGTTTTATGTGGTGTCGCATCGGTTATACATTATTTTGGTTGATTTTGATATTTTTTCTCATTGACTTCTATACATTAATCTTGTACTATTATTACATAGTAGTTGATAACAATTTTCAGTTATAGAGATTGTATCATGTATGAGAGATATGGAGGTCACATATGAAAGGCATAATTATTGCATCCTTTGGATCAATTTATCAAGATGCTGTGGAGAAATCCATCGGCAGTATAGAGAAAAAAGTACGTTCCATGTATAGCGATATGGAGGTACGCCGTGTATTCTTATCTGATGCATTAGTAGAAAAGTGGAATGAGAAATATGATGAAAAGATTTCTTCTTTCACAGATGCTATGCAGGATTTTGCTCGGTTGGGTGTCGATGAGGTATACATTCAACCCATTACATTGGTAGCAGATCAGTGTTACCAACAAATGCGTAAACAAGCATTGAAGTTTTTACATAGCAATGAATATGGTTTTAATCAAGTAAATATTGGTAAACCATTACTTACATCATTAGGTGTAAAAAACTATGCTGACGATTATGAAGCAACATTAGAAAGTATCGTACGTCATGTTAATACAAAAGCACTTAATAAATCTATAGTACTCATGGCAAATGGTCAAAACCAATTAGAGTTTAGTACATTACAATTGAAAGCCATGTATGGGGCAGCACCAAATGTAGTAGTATTTACTACAAATGGATTCCCTACATTTAAACAAGCACTTACATTATTAGATCGTATGGGTCATAAAGACTTGTTAGTAGTACCATTAGCTCTTATTGGTTCTACACATTTAATGGACTACCTTGGCGGTGAGCGTTCTGACTCCATTTATGCATTGCTCGCTGAAGAAGGGTATAATGTAGATATTTGGAATGAAGGTCTTGGTGAAAACCCTTATGTACAAGATTTATTCTTGAAACATCTAGGCCAAGCTATCCGCATGTCAGATCGGAAGCGTCCCATGCCTCGTGAATCTGTAAAACCTGTAATGACAAACTCTCGTATAGAAGCACAAGGTATGATTTCTTAATTTAGTCTCTCACATAATTCGACATACATCTCATCACACTCCTTTATATACGTGAAAGTCCTCCTTGTTGGAAATCCAATGAGGAGGATTTTTACTTTTACTATGAAAAATATTTATAATATCCATTTTATACGTCCTATGGTATGCCCCTAAGGTGTCGTCTATGGTATGATTAAGATACAGTATTAATTAAATAAGGAGACTTCCATGAAACAAGCTATTTTAGTTGTTGCCTTTGGGTCCACTGTTGACAGTGCTCGTGAACATAATATTGATTCCGTAGTAGAATATATCCGTAAAGCGTATCCGGACTATACTGTGGAACTAGCTTTTTCCTCTCGTATTATCGTTAAGCGTTTACGCGAACGTGGTATTGAGGTGCCTACTGAACAAGGGGCATTAGAAAAACTCATCCAAGAAGGGTATACACATATTTATGTACAACCACTTCACTTCACTGGCGGTGAAGAGTTTGATAAATTGAAAAATAATATCCTTGCTCATGAAGGGGAAGGACAGCTAGAAGTATTGCGCGTAGGTAGACCTCTCGTATATTATATTGGCCAAGAAGAGCATCCAGATGATTACCAAATCTTAATTGACCGATTCATTAAATCGCTTAACATTTCTAAAGAAGACGGGTTACTATTGGTTGGTCATGGTGGCCTCGGTTCTGGTAATTCATCATATGGCAACCTACAATTTAAACTAATTCGTGATGGCCTTACAAATGTACGTATCGCTGTTTTAGAGAATGCTCCATATGTGGCTGACGTAGCTATGCCATGGGAATGGCTCGATGGTAAACGGCCAAACACAATTTATGTGCACCCATTATTATTAGTTCTTGGAGATCATGCCCAAAACGATCTCTTTGGTGATGAAGAAGATAGCGTTATTAATGAACTTACCGATTACGGTTATGAAGTTAAACCAATCCATAGCGCACTTGGTGAATATGAAGCAATACAAGATATCTTCCGTCAACATGTGCAAGATTGTATTGATGATTTGTATGGCAAACGTAGTCCACATCGTCCAACAATTCCAAATATTAAATAGTAGTTTTGTATATCTTGCATAAATTAGTTATAATAAAAGATATTGTAATTATAAATAGAATGTAACTATAAGAATAGGAGAACCCCATGAAAGGTAAATTATATGGCATTGGCGTAGGCCCTGGCGATTCTGAATTAATGACTGTGAAAGCTGCTCGTATTGTAGGTGAAGCAGATATTATCATCACACCTAAAACAGAAAAGAAAGATGGTTCTGTAGCACTTAATATTGCTTCCCCATACATTCAAGAACATACAGAAATCGTTCCTGTAGTATTCCCAATGGTATTGGATGATGCTACACAAGAGGAAGGCTGGCAAGAAGCAAAATGCATTATCTTGTCCTACTTAGATCAAGGTAAAAGCGTTGTGTTCTTAACATTGGGTGATCCTATGTTCTACAGCACATACATGTATGTATATCGCTTGATCGAAAATACAGGCCATGAAATCGAAACAATTCCTGGCGTTACTGCTTTCTGTGCTATTGGTTCTCACCTTGGTTACCCAATTGTAGAAAAGGAAGAAGTATTAGCTATCGTTCCTGCTACAGCACCTAAAGAAAAAATTGATGCTGTATTAGCCGTAGCTGATGATGCGGTAATCATGAAAGTATATAAAAACTTTGATGAAGTACAAGAAACATTGATTAAACACAATATGGCAGATGATGCGGTTATGATTAGCCGTGTAGGTTTGCCAGATGAGCAAGTATTCGTAGGCCTTGATAATATGCCAAAAGATACTAAACTCAACTACTTGTCTACAATCCTTGCAAAACGTAAGGACCGTTAACAAACACGTCGTATTACGAGGTAATATTTATGAACACAGTACATATTCCACGTGTTGTCATTGCAGGCACAAACTCTGGTGTAGGTAAAACAACAATCGTAGCGGGCTTATTGGCTGCTTATGCAAATGGTGGACGTACGGTGCAATCTTTTAAAGTGGGCCCGGATTATA
>USQK01000071.1 GCA_900556785.1 uncultured Veillonella sp. | reverse complement strand
TTTTTGATAGCCATACGACACCTCCTAATTATTGTACCTAACAACCTCATATTAAACACACCAAATAATAATGCGTATTAATATCTTAAATTATTATATCAAACTAATTAGAAATTTCAACAATTATTATCATTTTTGTGGTATTTTTATATCTCATATATATATTTTTTTCTCATATTAAATATGAGAATTATTTTATCATTAATCAAAATAAACCTTATAGGGTATAGATTTTTATGAACCAACACAAATCATAATTGCCCCCACCAAATAAGAAGCACTACTAAGATTATCATTATTATTAATTTAATCATTCTCAATTAAATATTAAAATTTTATTTAAACATGAATACTTTAATGTTTTTTATTCTCATAAATATCCATATATATCGTTATTTCTCAATTTGTTATCAATTAATAGCACTTTTAATTATTTCAAATTAACTTTACAGGCCTACCATAGTGTCATATAACATTAGCCCCTTATATAAAGTTTCAATTTATTTGCCCCCACTAGGTGCATAAGGTATAATTAATATAATATGTATTATAGAAAGGACGATCCATGAAATCTTTTAAATCTCTAGGTGTTTGCGATGAACTCATCCAAGCCCTTCAAAAACAAGGTATCAAGGAGCCCACTCCAATTCAAGAACAAGCCATTCCTGTAGTTTTCAAAGGGAATGATGTCATAGCAAAAGCTCAAACAGGCACAGGCAAAACATTAGCCTTCTTATTACCTATTCTTCAACGGGTGCACACAGATGTTCATCAAGAGCAAGTACTTATCATTGCACCTACGCGAGAACTAGTAAAACAAATTTCTGATGAAGCAAAAGAAATAGGTACCATTTTAAATGTGGATATCCTCCCTCTTATCGGTGGCAAAACGATTGAAGCACAGCTACAACAATTAGGACGTCGCCCTCAAGTTATCTTAGGTACGCCTGGCCGTCTATTAGATCATGCTAAGCGTGGTTCACTTCACCTAGATTGTATTCGTCGTGTCGTACTCGATGAAGCCGATCAAATGCTCCACATGGGGTTCTTACCGGATATTGAAAATCTCATCAGCCAAACAGATGCAAATAGACAACTTTTACTATTCTCTGCAACAATCCCAGATAAGATTAGAAACCTTGCAAAAGCTTATATGTCAAAACCAGCCTCTGTAACAGCAGAAGGTAAGCATGTTACATTAGAATCTATTGATCAACGTGTATACATGATGAATCCAGAGGAAAAAACAGAACGCCTCATCAAAATGATTGAAGAAGACAATCCATTCTTGGCCATTGTTTTCTGTAATAAACGTGAAGGTGCAGTTCGCTTATCCTATGAGTTAACTGCTGCAGGCCTAAATATTGCTGAAATGCATGGCGATTTAACACAAGGTCGCCGCACTCAAATATTGCGCGATTTTGCAAAAGCTAAGACACAAATCTTAGTAGCAACAGATATTGCAGCTCGCGGTATCGATATTGAGGGCATTACACATGTTTATAACTACGACGTACCACGCGACGTAGATTACTATATCCATCGTATTGGCCGTACTGGGCGTGCAGGTAATTCCGGTGTAGCTGTTACATTTGCCACACCACAGGATGAATCTTGGCTACGACGTATTGAGCGCGCCATCCAGGCAACGCTTACCAAATACACTAAAGATGGACAAATTAAGACTAAAGGTAATGCAAGTGCTGCGCCAAAACGTGCAAAATCTTCTGGCAAAACTAAGATTACAAGTTCCTATCAATCTACAAAGGCTAAAGCTCATAAAGCTCGTGGCCACAAAGGTGCTAATACACGCCAACGCCGTACTTCTACTTCTCAAACTGGACGTCGTGGTAAACGCAGATAAAACTAAAGACGCGTACAGATTAATCTGTACGCGTCTTTTTTATTTGTTCGCATAAATACTTGGCATGCCATTTACATCAGAACATTGTGTCTTGCATTGGGATCGATTACTGCAAACCCAGTTAATGCGGCCTCTCGCCTCTTGTTTAACAAAATAACCTTCTTTACATCGTGGGCATTTATATTTCTTTTCTTCTTCAGATAGAGTGATATTACTTTCACCTGTTGAAGTATCTCCATCGATTGGTTGTGTATGTTTACAAGTTGGATAATTGGTACAACCTAAAAAAACGCCATATTTACCATTACGCTGTTGCATATGCCCCTTATTACATTTCGGACATATAGGCAAAGTAGATAAGTCTACATTTTCATTATCCATAGGTCGTTTACGATTTTGATTCGTTATCGTGCGAACTACATTTGGCATCATTTGACCAGAGTTTACCTGTTTATCAAATCCAAGCTTATCAATCAATAACTGTAAAAACTTAACTTGATCAGACAAGAAGGAATCCAATGTATCCTCCCCTTCACTCATGAGGGCCAAACGTTCTTCCCAAACTGCCGTTTCATCAGGATACAATAATTCATCAGGCAATGCATCTACTAAAAGATAGCCTGTTTCCGTAGGTGATAGAACTTGCTTCTTCCCTGAAGTTTTCATAAAACCACGACTGATGAGTTCGTCAATAATATTAGCACGAGTCGCCTCTGTTCCTATACCAGATACAGCCTTTAACTGTTTTTTCAAATCTTCGTTTTTTACAAATTTATGAATTTCCTTCATCGCTTGCAACAATGTAGATGGTGTAAAACGAGATGGTGGCTTTGTTTGTTTCGCCTCTACAGAGGAATCTGTATAAAGAACGGAATCATTTTTCTTAACAGCCGGCAAATGATCCGTTTCTTCAATAGCCTCTTTTTTAGAGTCAGATTCTGCGCCACGTTCATCAGTTAAATCAGGTTCATCATGATCTGTCACCGATTTGGACTTTTGTCGTTTATAAAGCAACTTCCATCCTTCGTCTATAACTACACGACCATTAGCAACAAACTCTTCCTTACATTGTTCCACTACAATTTTAGTTTGTTCATACACGTGCTCACCATAGAATTGAGCAATATAAGCCTGACTAATGAGGAAGTAAATATTGCGCTCCTCACGAGACAAACTATTCATATTGCAGGCTACCGTAGTAGGAATAATTGCGTGATGGGCGGTAATTTTCTTTTCATTCCATGCGCGGCTCTTAATAGAACGATCAGCATCTGTAGTCCATTGTGCTAACCTTTCATCTCCAGCATTCTGCAAATTATTGAGGATAGCATTGCGATCACCATACTGATTTGGTGGTAAATATTCACAATCAGAGCGAGGATACGTAGTCAACTTTTTCTCATATAATTTCTGAGCTGTATCAAGTACAGTTTGCGGATCATAGGAGAATGCTTTACCAGCCAATACCTGTAACGATGACAAGGATAATGGTAGGCGTTGTACATCTTTCTTTTTAGATTTTGTAACCGCCTTAATGATACCATCTGGACCAGCTTGCAAGCGCTCAACCAATTCATCAGCAATAGCCTTATTTATGAGACGACCATCTGGATCAAGTCCCTTTTGTTCATCTGTAGGTTGCCACGTAGCCCAGAACACACCATTTGGATGGTTATATAAAACCTTTAGTGTGAAATAATCGACCGGTTTAAATGCGGCTAATTCACGTTCTCTACGAACTACTAATGCTAACGTTGGGGTCTTAACACGACCTATAGGTAATGTTACCTTATTACCTTTATATCGTTCAGATAAGGTATATGCGCGAGATAAGTTCATTCCAATAAGCCAGTCTGCACGAGCTCTGGCCAATGCAGATTGATATAAATTGTGAAAGTCTTTATTATCACGCAAATCATTAAGAGCTGCACGAACAGATTTTTCGTCCAATGCATTTAATAAAATACGCTGTACAGGTTTTGTATTTCCTACATAATATAAAACCTCATCAACTAACAATTGCCCTTCCCTATCCGGGTCACCGGCGTTAACGATAATATCAGCTTTACCGATAAGGTCTTTCACCGTTTCAAACTGTTGACGACTACTATCCGTAACCAGTAATTTCCACTCATCAGGCACAATAGGTAAATCTTGAGGGCGCCAGCGAACATATTTATCATCGTAATCACCAGGTTCTGCTTGATGTAATACGTGACCTACAACCCATGTCACCACATCATCACCTTGGATAAAGTAGCCATTCCGTTTTTGGATATTCTTATTTTCCGGCAAGCATTTACTAATTTCGCGAGCCATGGATGGCTTTTCCGCAATAAATAACCGCATGGTCCCCTCCTTAACATAAAATAACGGCTATTCCCCTAAGCCGCTCTTTGAAATCTCATTATACTACAATTTAGTGGTCATAACTACCAAAATCATGTATAATTTTAAAGATATGAATGATGTGAAAGTTATATAATGAGACAAGGCTTTTGCAAACGAAACAATAGAGGTGAACTATGACATTTTTAGAAGAAGTGCAACGTCGTCGTACGTTTGCTATCATATCTCACCCGGATGCGGGTAAAACTACATTAACAGAAAAATTACTTTTATACGGTGGTGCTATTCACTTGGCGGGGTCCGTTAAATCTCGTAAAACGGCAAAACACGCCGTATCTGACTGGATGGAAATCGAAAAGCAACGTGGTATCTCTGTAACGAGTTCCGTATTGCAATTCGATTACGATGGCTGTCGTGTCAATATCCTAGACACCCCTGGTCACCAAGATTTCTCCGAAGATACATACCGTACATTAATGGCTGCCGACAGTGCGGTCATGCTGATTGACGTAGCAAAAGGTGTCGAAGCACAAACGAAAAAACTATTTGCCGTATCTAAAGAACGCGGTATTCCTATCTTTACCTTTGTAAATAAAATTGACCATTTCGGTCGTAGCCCATTTGACTTGATGGAAGAAATCGAAAATGTTCTTGGCATTCGTACATGTCCTATGAACTGGCCAATTGGTATTAACGGCGAATACAAAGGCGTATACGATAGAGAACATGAAACTATCGAGCTTTTCGCAAAAGATGAAACACATGGTCAAGAAAAGTTAGCCTCTGAAAAAGGAGCTTTGACTGACCCTCGTATGAAAGAATTATTGGGCGACGATGTATACCAAGCATTACTTGATGACATTGAATTATTAGATGTTGCAGGCGATCCATTCGATTTTGACAAGGTTCGTGCAGGCGAATTAACGCCTATGTTCTTCGGTTCTGCTATGACTAACTTTGGGGTAAAACCATTCTTAGAGAAATTCTTAGAACTTGCTCCATCTCCTGCTCCACGCCAAGCTGTGGAAGAAATGGTACAACCTACAAGCGAAGACTTCTCTGCCTTAGTATTTAAAATCCAAGCGAATATGGACCCTAACCACCATGACCGTATCGTATTTATGCGTATCTGTTCTGGTAAGTTCGAAAAAGGCATGTCTGTATTGCATCGCCAATCTAATAAAACGATTCGTCTATCTCAGCCTCAACAGTTTTTGGCTACAGAACGTACCATCGTAGAGGATGCATATCCAGGAGATATTATCGGTGTCTTTGACGCTGGTACAATGGGTGTAGGTGATACACTGTGTGCCCAAAAACATAAGGTAACCTTTGGTGACTTCCCTGTATTCCCACCAGAGTTCTTTGCTCGCGTATCGCCAAAAGATACTATGAAGCGTAAGCAGTTCCAAAAAGGGATGACACAATTAGCCCAAGAAGGTGCTGTTCAAATCTTTGAACAACCAGGTGCTCTTGATTCCTTCGTAGTCGGCGCTGTAGGTATGCTTCAATTCGAGGTTCTGGAATACCGTTTAAAAAATGAATATGGTGTTGATTTATTAAATAATACATTGCCATACAGTGTTGCTCGTTGGATTGATGGTGAAGTAGATATTGCGTCTTTAAAAGGTGTAGATAATGCGATGATTGTTAAGGATAATCGCGATCGTACTGTAGTGCTTATCTCCAATGAATGGCAAATGGGTTGGGTTCAAGAGCGTAATCCTGATGTTACATTCTTAACAACCCCAAAACTGCATCACGAACTATAGTATTGCCGTTTATAGCTTATCTTTCTAAATCTATACTTCGCACTTCTAAATGCGAGATGTACTATGTAGCAGACAGTGGCTTAACTGCAAACCTCAATAGTTAAGCACACTATAAATCCTCAGATAATAACAACTGGAATATATTTCTCAATATATAAAAATTAGAAATATATTCCAGTTTATTTTTTTATAATAGGCAGGAAAATCACAGAATTTAGTCGAATACATATAGTATGATTATGTAGAGAAGTGATTTATACTATTACTTTCTCGAATTTTTGTATATA
>USQK01000070.1 GCA_900556785.1 uncultured Veillonella sp. | reverse complement strand
ACAGTGAAACCTGCCAATGTAATAAAAAGGAGGGATACGATGAAGGTTTCTGATGAAACTATGTTATTCCGTAAAGTAGACGATGAACCGATGACAGCTGAAGAGGTTCTTACTCGTGTTTATCAATCTATTCAAGAAAAAGGTTACAATCCAATCAATCAAATCTTAGGGTATCTTATTTCTGGAGATCCAGCGTACATTACAAGTTATAATAATGCACGTTCTGATATCCGTCGTTTAGAGCGGGATGACTTGATTGAGGAATTGTTGAAAGAATACGCAAAGGCAAAACAACTATAATGAGAATTATGTCATTAGATGTGGGCAGCCGTACTATCGGTATTGCCTGTAGTGATGCACTGCTCATGACAGCACAAGGTATTGAAACCATTCGTAGAACATCTCTTGAAAAAGATTTTAATCGCTTACAAGAACTCATTGCTGAATATGAAGTACATGAGCTTGTAGTAGGTATGCCGAAGAATATGAATGGTACAAAAGGTGAACGAGCTGAAAAGACTGAAGAATTCGTTGAAAAGATGAAAGAAGTCATCGATTTACCTGTTTCATATTGGGATGAGCGGTTATCTACGGTTATGGCTGAACGCCAACTCATTGCAGCTGACGTAAGTCGTAAAAAGCGTAAATCCGTTATTGATAAAATGGCAGCGGTTGTAATTTTGCAAGGATACTTAGATCGCTTGCAGTTCAATAAATAAATCTTTTTTTCCACAAGGAGGGTTTCCAATGGTTGACCAAAACTTTGAAGGTGAAGTGTATTATTTAGAATTCGAAGACGAAAACGGCAATAAACAATACTTCACAGAAGATGTTGTTCTAAACCATGAAGGTCGTGAGTATGCAGTTCTTGTACATGTACAAGACGAAGAGGCAGACCACGAAGGTCAAGATGACACATACATGATCTTGGCTAGCATCGAAAAAAATGAAGAAGGCGTAGAAGTATACGTACCTTTAGATGAAGAAGATGAAGTTTTTGAGACTCTAGTAAAATTGTATGAAGAAATGGAAGATGGCGAGTAGTTGTTTTCTTTATAAATCTAGCGTGTTGTCTTTGGACAATACGCTATTTTTATTTGTTATATATTAAGATGCCCATAATATGATAATGTCCTTTTATATAGGGGAAATATGGACTTTATGGTATAATAAGATGATAAATACTGTTATGTTACAGAAAGGAACTCAACGTCGTGAGAAAAGCCTTAAGATATATTTTAATCCTTATTATTGTAGGCGTATTAATCATCGCAGGTGGTTTGGGAGCAATTTATTTAGTGCCAAATACCTTTGCGCAAGATGATGGTACACAGGTACTTGTCATCGAAAAGGGGCAGACTGGTACTGAAATTGCAGACATGCTCTATGAACGAGGTCTTATTCGTTCCACACAAGGATTTAAGCTTTGGTTATATTTGAGCGGTACCAATGATAAACTTCAAACTGGTCACTATCAAATTCCTAACAAGGTAACTGTGCGAGAACTCATTTCTTTATTACAAGAAGGTCATGTAGAATCTATTCGTGTTACAATTCCTGAAGGATACACAGTTGGTGATATAGCTATCGTTCTTGAAAAAAATCAAATTATGAAGGCAAAGGATTTCTTAGCAGAAGCAAAGACCTTTGTACCATATCCATATATGAAAGGTACAAGACCTGCTACATATCCGGTAGAGGGCTTCTTATTCCCAAGTACTTATGAAATTCCAGTAGGTGCAACGCCACGTGAAGTGATTCAAATGATGGCTGACGAAATGAATCGTTACCTCACACCGGCTGTGAAGAAACAAATTCAAGCTCAACACATGAGTATTCATGACTTTGTAACATTGGCATCCATTGTTGAACGTGAATCTTTATTTGATGCAGATCGTCCAACAATTGCAGGGGTATTTAAAAAACGGTTAGCCCATGGTATTCCATTGCAATCTGATGCGACAATTTCCTATGTACTAGGTTATGCAAAAGAAGATGTAACTATTGGTGATACACAATTACAAAGCCCTTACAATACATATGTATCCAAAGGTTTGCCACCTGGTCCAATTGCGAACCCTGGTAAAAAAGCATTAGATGCAGTCTTGCATTCTGAAGATACAGATTATTTATACTTTGTAGCAGATAAAGATGGACATAACCACTTCTCTAAAACATATGAAGAACATTTGGCGGAAGTTCATAAAATCTATGGTAATGATACGGCTACATCCTCTAATACAGAGGCCGCAGTACAAGCTGGTCCTAACTATGACGTGGCTGTGGCAACGACAGAGCCTAACTACAATTACAGCTCTGAAGAAGCGGTGGAAGCAGATTCTCAATATGTTAATGTGGAACCTACGTACAAATATACACCAACAACGGTTCCAGCTGCTGAAATTCCAGCACCAACACCAGCTCCACAAGCACCAGCTCAATCTGCACCAGCAACTCAATCATCTAGCGCTAACTCTTATGTGCCGACTACAACACCTGCTCCAGAATCTATGCAAAATGTTGTACCAAGTACACAACAAGTACCTCATATTGAAGTAAAGCCAGCTGAATCTGTGGATCGTTCTACGTTGGTAGTTCCTAGTGGTAATAGCAATAAATAATGTAGGAGATTGAATCTACTTTCATGACATTAAATAATATTTTAAATGAACAGCGTATTTATGCGATGATTAATGATGTACCGATTTTACGTGAATCCGAGGTTCATCTATTTGAAGAATTAATAGGTTTGTACCGGCCCACCTCTGTGTTAGAGGTGGGCACCGCCATTGGTTACTCCGCTTTGTTGATGGCTCCGCTACTTGACGAGGAAGAGGGGCATATTACATCCATTGAACTGGATGATGTGCGTCACGAAATGGCGAAATACTATATTAACCAATCCGATTATGCCGATAACATTACATTGCTGAAAGGCGATGCATCTCAAGTCTTAACGGAACTCACAGGCGAATATGATCTAGTGTTTTTAGATGGTCCAAAGGGGCAATATTTAAAACAACTTGAACTTATTCTGCCACATGTGAAAGAAGGGGGCGTCATTCTTGCAGATAATGTACTCTTTAGAGGCTATGTAAGGGGCGATAAGGAACCACCAAAACGGTTCAAAACTATCGTAAAACGGTTACAAGAATACTTAACATATGTTGAAAATAAAGAATTGTTTAACACTACTATTTACCCAATGGGTGATGGTATGAGTGTGAGTGTGTGGAAAGGGCACAACAAATAATGGCAGAACATTTTATGGAATTGCTTTGTCCAGCCGGTAATATGGACAAGCTTAAAATGGCGATTCGCTATGGTGCGGATGCTGTATATTGTGCAGGCAAACGTTTTGGCTTGCGCGCAGGTAACTCTAATTTCTCCGACGAGGAATTAAAGGAAGCTGTAGAATTCGTACATGCTCATGGTAAAAAACTCCATGTTACATGTAATATCATTCCTCATAATGAGGACTTTGAAGGTTTAGAGGACTATTTGAAATTCCTTGAAAGCATCGGCGTTGATGCAATCATCGTAGCCGATATGGGTATCTTTAGCCTTGCTAAACGCGTGGCTCCAGGCCTTGAGCTTCACGTAAGTACACAAGCATCTACAACAAACTGGCATACAGTGCAAATGTGGAAAGAACTGGGGGCTACACGCGTCGTAGCGGCTCGCGAAGTATCCTTAGCAGACCTTAAAGAAATGAAGGATAATGTAGATATCGAAATCGAATCCTTCGTACATGGTTCCATGTGTATTTCTTACTCTGGCCGTTGCCTTTTGTCTAACTACATGACAGGCAACCGTGATGCGAACCGCGGTCAATGTTCTCAATCTTGCCGTTGGAAATATTCCCTTGTTGAATCCAACCGACCTGGTGAATATTATCCAATTGAAGAAGATGAGCATGGCACATATATCTTTAACTCTAAAGACTTGTGCTTGATTCACCGCATTCCTGATTTATATGAAGCTGGTATTGATAGCCTTAAAATTGAAGGACGTATGAAATCCGTTCACTATTGTGCAACAGTAGCAAAGGTATACCGTACAGCTATCGATACATATCTTAAAGAAGGTAAAGATTGGTATGTTCGGCCAGAATGGATTGCAGAATTAGAAAAGATTTCTCACCGTCCATATACAGATGGTTTTGCAGAAGGTCGTCCTGATGAAACAGCTCAAAACTATGGTAAATCTACCAATACACAAAGCCATGACTTCATCGGTTTAGTTATGGGCTACAACGAAGAAGAAAAATACGTTGATCTTGAACAACGTAATAACTTCAAGGTAGGCGATAAAGTAGAATTCTGCCAACCTAAAGGTGAACTTGTGGAAACTGTAATTGAAAAAATGACAGACGAAGATGGTAATCCAATCGACGTAGCGCCTCATGCGCAAATGAAGGTGCGTATCTACATGGATACACCACTTGAGCCATATTCTATGATGCGCCGTGAGTGCAAACCAAAAGAAGCTTAGTAGGTAGTATATTAACGAGAAACATATCTAATGGATGCCTATACTAGCGACATGTATAGCATTTACATTTTATAGTAATGATGTGTAGGAGGACTTATGAGTGGTACATCTTTAGAACCGAGTAAATCTATCGGTGCATTTACTGATGTACCAGATTTAGCAACCTCTGGGGAAGAGGCGTATGTGTACTTTCATCTTGAACCGAAGCATACGAACTATATCAATCGCATCATTGAAGGCTATGAATACTTAGGTGTTATGACATCTATTGATGTAAATGGACGTTGTATGCTAAGGTGTACACCTTCAACACGGCCCTTGGCTATTGAATTATTAAGTAGTCTATCGGACTATGTCACTATCGAGGATTAATATAATATTTTTATAATTACATCAAACTGTTTAGACCTAGTAGAGAAATGAGAGTATATCTATGAAACAATCTATTTTGAAACGTGCATTATTAACAGCTTGCCTTGGTGTATCTATGGCAGGTGTGGCTATGGCAGGCCCTGTAGGTCCTGTCATCATTCCACAAGCAGGGGATGTGGTTATTATCAATCATGGCCCTGATATGACTTTCACAGGAAATATCAATTTTGATGTGGAAAGCCAAACCAATAATAATCTACAAGTTGGCTCCACTGTGATTCCTAATGTTGTATATGGTGCAGCGTTCAATAAAACTGGTGCGCCAGATACAATTATCCCAGCTCAAACTTACGTGTATGTAGGCACAAAAGATGGGGCGAATGCTTTCACAGAGGCTAGCGATGCTGACAAAAAAGGTGCTAACTGGAATGTAGAAACCTTGAAAAAAACTAAATCTGGTGACGTACAATTGGCAAGCCGTGGCATTCCTGAAAAGCCATTGGCAAATCAAGTAGCAACTATTAAAGATTCCATTATGCTTAGCGCCGTAGACCTCAGTACAACAGAGGTAGGCCGAAACAGCAAGGGCGTTCTATACATGACTGTTCCTAAGGAATTAAAATTGACTGCTGATACAGGTATTCCTGAAGATGTACGGGAAACAATGCCAGCTATGTTCCGTGGTAAAATGGGTGACTCCCTCATGGTGAATCTCATGCCTTTAAATGAAGAGGAAAAACAACAATTAGCGGCAAACCCACATAATGCAAATACAATCGTATTCAACCGTGGTATGAGTATGGCAAAAATGATTGGTTCCTCTGCACGTACAAGTAAAGTGTACACATATATGAAGGATCATTATTTGAATCTCGTTATCGTAGCAAAAGATTACGATGATAACGGTGCTCGTGGTAGTGGTGTTATGATGGTATCTAAACAAGATAACTCTAACGATGTACTCTTAACACTTTACAAAGGCCCAGATCTTTCCAATAGCAAATTGGAAAAAGTAATTGGTGCTATGTTATCTACAAACTTCAAACGCTAATAATCTAGCTCATGTACAGTGAGTTGTAGTAGAGCTACATTAGTTAGCGTATATATGATAATCTTAATAAACGGCTCGAGTTTGATATGTACCCCTTTTAATGGACAACCCGTAAAGGAGGTACATATCAGTTATATCGGGCCGTTTTTATATGGTGTGTTTAAAGACGTTTCTTTAATTTATAGATTTTGTGAAATTTACAGTTAAACTGTATTGAATTATTTGATTCTCTATGATACTATAATCTAGTAAAAGTTATGCAAAGGACATGATTCTCATATCCCTGTGTACCAGAGAGAGGCTGATGCTGGAAATGCCTTACACATATATTAGAGTTACCCCCTTTAAACTGATTTGT
>USQK01000069.1 GCA_900556785.1 uncultured Veillonella sp. | reverse complement strand
TTTCTCGAGCCCTCTCTGCGGAGAATAGTGGCTAAAACTACTTAGTTAATCTATATAATTCTTTATATATAATTTATACACGCCATTGGGTTTTGTGAAAGCTTCGCACGTATACGAACAGCGTGATGAGATCAACTAGGCGATGCCTCATCAAAACCCGGCGTAACGATCAGTACGGGTATTAAATACTGACCTGATGTTTCTAGTATAAACTATTTTAACACGTAATAATGTAACCTAAGCTACAAAAATGAAAAATTTCAATATTAATTATTAATAGCATATATGATTTTTAATACTACATAGTGTTATTAAATTTACCTAATTGGTAAACTATTTATTTACATTTGTATTTGAAGAGGTATAATAGAATTAACCTACTAGGTAAATTATTATAAATGGCCATTTATATTGTATCAACCATTCACTATGATTTGAGAGAGTCGGTGACATATTGGATATACGATATAAGAATAATAAGATACGTAAGGTATGTACAGATATTAATGTAGCACAGAAAAAATATAATCTTAAAATGACAGTAAAACTATATGAGCGGTTACAACAAATTACTCAAGCTACATCTATTGAAACATTAATTATTTTGCGATTAGGAAGATGCCATCCTTTATACGGAGATCGATTAGGACAATATGCTATGGATTTAATCCATCCATACCGCTTAATTTTTACTCAATATGGTAATACTGTAGATATTGTAGAAATCCAAGAAATTGTTGATTATCATTGATAAGGAGTGTAAAAAATATGAAAATTTATAGAAGTAATACTTTTATAGCGATACCACCAGGTATGACTATAAAAGAGGTTTTAGAAGATAGGCATATGACGCAAAAAGAATTAGCTACACGAATGGATATGAGTGAAAAACACATTAGTAAGCTTATTAATGGAGAGGTGCCACTAACTCAAGATGTGGCAATGCGTCTTGAGCGGGTATTTGGTGTAGAGGCTAGTTTTTGGAACGGTCTAGAAGCTGCATATAGAGAATCTATCTTAAAAGTAGAGTATGAGAATTCTATTGATGAAGAAATCAACTTTGCTAAACCTTTTGGTTATGCCAAACTCGCACGTTTAGGCATCGTGCCAGAAACAAAAAAGGCAGCTGAGCAGGTCAATAATTTACAGAAGTTTTTTGAGGTAGCTTCTTTAAAAAATGTAGCTAATGACATGGTTATGCCCTTAGTATATGAAAATATTAAGGATATGGAGCCCGCTAAAAAGAGTGCGATTTATACATTAGTACAAATCACGAAAGGGCAGTCTCGTTTTGTAGAGGTCAATCCTTACGATGCGGAGTTACTAAGAAAATTTATACCAAAAATTAAGGACTTTTCTAGTGAACCTTTAATCGGTGTGAAAGAGCCTCTTAAGGATATGCTAGCAGCATGTGGCGTAATTATTGTGTATTTGCCAATTATTGATAACATAACCTCTACATGTATTACCTATTCCAAAGGAAACTCCATTGTTCTAGGTATACCAACGGAAGATTCTGATGATTTTTGGAATTTATTAGACCAGGCTTTACATAATTTGGTAGAACGAGACTTTCCACACAATAATCGGAAATATCGTAACAATGATCCTGTAACTGTGGTGAATTATTAATTCAGATTTTGTAAATAGGTAAGTTGTTACTTCTTAGGCTTTTCTTAGGGCATTCACCATGCAATTTGTAAGGACTTTCAAAGTACAATCCGTAGGACTCTCATCCTGTAACAAAATAGCGTATAATAGATATATAGAATATTATTGATGTAGGAGATACAATGAAGGTCCTTTACGATACAATTTTAAAAGCGAAATATACAGGTCGCCCAAACCGTTTTGTGGTGACCTTAGATTTAAATGGTGAAAGTGTGGTCGCTCATTTGCCAAATCCTGGTCGTATGTGGGAGCTCTTATTTACGGGTGTAACGATGTACATTGTGCCTCATGATAAACCGGATGCAAAAACGAAATATCGCGTGGTCGGCATCGAGCGCGATGGCGTCGTGATTATGCTCGACACCAACTACAGCAATGATGTAGCGCAGCATTTGATTGAAAATAAACTCATCCCTGGCTGGGAAGAGTGGCGCGTTGTACGACGAGAATATACGGTTAAACTACATGGCACATCATCACGTTTTGACTTGCTCCTCACCAATGATAAAGGTGATGAGTTCCTGTTAGAGGTTAAGTCTTGTACGCTATTCTCCAAAACGGGTGCCATGTTCCCTGATGCCATTACAGAACGAGGGCGCAAGCATTTACTACATTTGAAAGAACTACAAAACGAAGGCTACCACACAGGGGTTCTATTCCTCGTACAATGGGATAGAGCGCAGTGGTTCTTACCGGACTACCATACGGATTTGGAGTTTGCCAAAACCTTTAAAGAGGTAGCCCCTTCTTTAGACTGGAAAGCCGTTGCGGTAGCGTGGGATGAGACTTTTACCATGCCTACTGTAACCCATGAATGTTCCTATCCGAGTAGCATTCTCGACACAGAGGCTCACGATAGTGGCGTGTACGTAATGGTCATGCATCTCGACCATGATTTAGACCTTGAGATCGGCTCTAAAGGAATGATGCATTTCAAGGCGGGTTACTATATGTACGTAGGCTCTGCGAAGGCGAATTTAACAAAGCGCATTGAGCGCCATAAGCGAAAACGGAAGAAAATGCACTGGCATCTAGACTACTTCCGAGGTCACTGCGAAATGATCGCAGGCCTACCGATTCGAACTAGCTGGGCTGATGCGGAATGTGCTCTCGCTGATGCGGTCCGTGGCGTTGCCGAATGGGATGTGCCTAAATTTGGATCCTCTGACTGCGACTGTAAAAGCCACCTATTTGGGATGGCGGAAAATCCGATACACAATAAGAAATTTATGGACGTAGTGGAAGACTATCGAATGAATAAATTGGATGCGCTAGTTAAGTGATTGTTGTTGGGGCCCCGTCACATAGTGGTTTACTAGTTAAAAAAGTTAGACACTTATTCCTTCGCTCCATAGTGACCTAAGTCGCTCATTCATAAGTGTCTAACTTTTTTACAACCCTATATGTGGACTAGTCCCAACAACAAAAGCACTTTTCCTTTCGCATGGGGCGAGGCCCCTGATGGGGAAAGGGTGTGAAGTAGAGTATCAACAATCAGCTGATGTTATCAATGATTGTGTCTGCATATTTGATATGAATACTTGATACAAATGGGGAAAAGAAGAGAGGTGTGGTTGTGTATGCCTTTGTTTGTTAGGTTTGTGTTGTTGGTTTTGTTGTGTGTTTGTAGTGTTGTATTGGGTGGTTGTACTTCTTCTCGGATAACGCTGTTTGATGGGGATCCATACACGCCAAATGATGTGAAGGAGATGGTTGAGGAGCGTTTTTCGGCTTATAATCCCCGTCTTGTGTTGCAGTCTTCTAGGGTTGTTTCTACAAAGCCCAATAAACATAATGAGTATACTTTTTTAGATGAGAATAATGGTTTTGTCTTTACTACAAGTGTGTATGTAAAGACTCCTGAGCTACCTATTCCAGGTGGTCAGCGGGTAACGAAGGCTGAGTATAGGTATGCAGATACATATTTAAATCATTTAAATAGTGAGGTAGCTCTTCTTGCTACAAAATATCGCTTTCACATAGCTAATGATGAGGAGCGTAAGGCGCTCATCAGTGCTAAACTCATGCGTCCAGATGGTAATAGTACAGCGCCTTTGTTTGATGAAGGAGATTTTGTATTTCTTAATCAAACATCTAATGGTGCTGGTGTAGTGGGCATGTTACGAGACATATATTCTCTATATAAACCTAATGGTGACGAGACCTTAGTAAGTAGTGTGTATGGACGTAAGGTTAGCTTTTACTATTTACCAAATGGTGAAACAGACAAGAGCAAGGCTCTGTACCTAATAAGTTTTAAAATTAGAGGGCGGGAAGATTGGCGAGATACCTTAATGAGTGGTGTTGGTTATCAAGATAAGAGTTCTGAGCAGATTGAACGAGACATAATTACCGTTGTTGATCGGGAAATACAACAGGCTGTGCGAGGAAAATAGGTCAGGGAGAGGTGTATCTATGAAGCAGTTGATTAGGTATATATCATTAGTTGTTGTGTGTATTTGTACATTTTTATTGAGCGGTTGTTCTTTTGTGTGGACGATGGAAAATGGTGATCCTGCCACGCCAGAGGATATCAAGGCTAGTGTGGAAAAGGAGTTCAGCGTTGTTCATCCGCGTCTAGTTCTTCAATCTGCTGTGGTGGAGAAGGAGAAACCATTCCAGCGCAATGTATATGTTTTTTATGATGAAAGCAATGGTTTTTCTTTTACCATAAATTCTGTGGTGCATCGTCCAACCTTGCCTGCACCTGGTGGTGAGAGAGATAATGATGCAGATTTTGCTTATTCACAGGCGTATTTAGTTCATTTGAACTCTTCTTTGGTGGAGAGTGCTAAGCGGTATGGCATGCGGATGGCCACTCATGAGGAGGCGTTGGAGCTAGCTAAATCTAAAGCGACACGCGTTGCTGGTACTAATAAGATACCTTTATTTACATACGATGAGATTATTTTTGTAGATACGTCTGTAAAGGGTGAAGATGTTCTAACCTTTATGAAATCTATATATAGCCAATATAAACCGCAAGATAATCCAGCACTGTTGCCTACTGAAAGAAGCATAGGCTTTTACTATTTGCCAAAAGGAGAAGCGGATAAAACAAAAGCTAAGTATTTGATCTCATTTAGATTTAAGGCAAAGAATGATTGGAAAGAAACTATGTTAACTGGGATTGGTAGCACCGGTGCAGACACTTCTGCTGTGGAACGAGATTTTGTTAGCATTTTAGATCATATGATAAAGCATGCGGGTCACTAAATAAGGGATAGAGATAGTTATAAGTGTTCAATACGATGATAAAACAGTTGTTTTAGGATTGTAATCCCGAAATATATTGTATTTAATAAAAATAGGGATTATAATCCTAAAAAATGATATAATTATAATAAATAAGGATTATAGTCCCTGTTTAAATTATAAATGTACTGAATTAGGATTACTATCCTAAAATATGTTTCTAGTTGTGCAATAATAGTGAATATTGTTGAGCTAAGGAGGTTATAATGCCTTTGATTCAACGCGAGCAATACTTAGAATTTTTAAGGCGTCATAAAGATCAAGATGTGATTAAAGTCGTTTCTGGTGTGCGTCGGTGCGGCAAATCTACATTATTTGAATTGTTTAAACAAGAATTATTAGCTAGTGGTGTAAAAGCCAATCAAATCATTTCTATTAATTTTGAAGATTTAGAGTATGAACCGCTACAGGAGTATCATGCCCTCCATGAGTATATAGTAGAACGATTGATTCCAGAGACTCCCATGTATGTATTTTTAGATGAAGTGCAGCATGTACCACAATTTGAGAAGGTCGTAGGAAGTTTATTTATCAAACCTAATGTGGATATTTATATTACAGGTTCAAACGCATATTTTATGTCTTCTGATATTGCCACATTATTAACCGGTAGATATGTGCAAGTTGAGATGCTACCGCTTTCATTTAAAGAATTTCATAGTGCATATAGTCAGCAAAACTTGTCAGATATGGATATATACAATTTGTATATCGAGCATAGTTCTTTCCCTAGGCTTGTACATGTTGAAGATGATGAAAGTATTGATGAATATTTAGAAAGTATTCTAAACACTGTTATTCTGAAAGATATTGTAACGAGATTAAAAATTACAGATGTACCATTATTATTGGATATTATTAAATATTTATTAGCTAATATAGGGAGTTTGATTAATCCAACGAAAATTGCGAATACGCTCACTAGTTATGGTCGCAAAACGGATAATAAGACGGTTGAGAAATATTTACAAGGTCTCAAAGATGGTCTTTTAATCTATGAAGTTGACCGATTTGATGTAAAAGGAAAAGCGTTATTGCAGCGAAATGCTAAATATTATGTTGTAGATAGTGCATTCCGTAAGTTTTTATTAAGTCGTACAGATTCGGATCGCGGTCATATACTCGAGAATATTGTATATTTGGAATTAATTAGACGTGGTTACCGTGTTTATGTAGGGCATCTACAAAATGGTGAAATAGATTTTGTAGCTAAAATGCCACATCGTTTAGAATATTATCAAGTAAGCTATAGCGTTATGGATGATACTACGTTACGACGTGAATTATCACCGTTAGAGAAACTTGATGATAACTATCCTAAATATTTACTTACAATGGATGTGTTACATAAAACAGATAATCATAATGGTATAGAGCAAAAGAATGTTTTAGATTGGCTACTAGAATAGGTGAAGTAGCTTTCACAAAAATGCAGAAAAATACCGATAAAATTAGCCTTTAGCCCTTAAAAATGCTATAATATTATGATGAATTATAATCAGTGTTAGTAAAATGAGGTGAGATTGTGGCAGACCAACAATGGTCCCACGGG
>USQK01000068.1 GCA_900556785.1 uncultured Veillonella sp. | reverse complement strand
AGTTGATGGAATCAAAAGAAACTGCAGAAGACGCTGAATAATTCATTGTCTAATATAAGGCTAACCAAGGTTTCCTTGGTTAGCCTTTTTGCGTACTTTACGTAGAATATGATAAAATATAGTAATGTATTAGATTAGATAATGAGGTGAAACCATGGCAAAACCATTAGTGGCTGTTGTAGGTCGTCCAAATGTAGGGAAATCTACACTTTTTAATGCCATTGTTAATAAACGAATCTCTATTGTTGAAGATATTCCTGGTGTAACACGGGATCGTATTTACTTTGACGCAGAGTGGTTAAATCGTGAATTTACAATGATAGATACAGGTGGTATCGAATTCATAACAGATAATAGTCATGTTATTCCTAAGATGATGCGTTTACAAGCTGAATTAGCAATTGAAGAAGCGGATGTAATTTTATTTGTTGTTGATGGTAAACAAGGAATTGTTCCTGCCGATGAAGAAGTTGCAAATATATTACGTGCTAGCGGCAAACCTGTAGTTTTAGTTGTTAATAAAATTGACAGTGTTAATCAAGAACCTAATATTTATGAATTCTATAATCTTGGCTTAGGTGATCCAATTGGTATTTCTGCTAAGAATTTAATGAATTTAGGTGACTTGCTTGACGATACGGTTAAACATTTCCCTCCAGTTGGTACAAATGTTGATGATGAAGATACTATTCATGTAGCGGTTATTGGCCGTCCTAATGTAGGTAAATCTTCTTTGACTAATGCATTATTAGGGCAAGACCGCGTAATCGTATCGGATGTAGCAGGGACAACACGTGATTCCATCGATACATATTGGACTCATGGAGATCAAAAATTTGTCCTTATCGATACTGCAGGCATGCGACGTAAATCTAAAATCGAAGAAGCTGTTGAACGATATAGTATTGTGCGTTCTTTACGCTCTGTAGACCGTTCGGATATTGTTGTTCTTGTGCTTGATGCTCAAGATGGTGTTACAGAACAAGATAAGAAAATTGCTGGATATGCCTATGAAGCAGGCAAGGGTGTAATTATTGTTGTAAACAAATGGGATCTTGTTGAAAAAGATGATAAAACAACTCTGCGCTTTACTGAAGATATTTATGATGAATTAGGGTTCTTACAGTTTGCGCCGATTCTATTTGCATCTGCATTGACTAAGCAACGTATTCATCGCTTAGCTGATATGTTGAAATTCGTTTCTGAACAACAGTATCGCCGTGTATCTACAGGTACATTAAATCAATTATTGCAAGATGCTCAAACAGTAAATCCTGTACCATCTCGTAATGGCAGAATTCCAAAGATTTACTATATGACACAAGCAAGTGTTAAACCACCTACATTTATTTTGTTTGTAAATGAACCAGAGTTAATTCACTTCTCGTATATGCGTTTCTTGGAAAATAGATTACGTGAGTCCTTTGGCTTTGAAGGAACACCAATTCGTTTAGTGTTGCGTGGTAAGAAACGGGATGATGAAGACTAATGGATATTATGGTTATCGTATATGCTATATTGGCATATCTTATTGGTTCAATTCCTAGTGGTTTAATTATCGGTAAGACCTTCTTTAATACAGACGTCCGCCAATATGGTTCTAAAAATATAGGTGCCACTAACACATATCGCGTTATAGGTCTCAAAGCTGCATTACCTGTATTTCTCTGTGATTCCTTAAAAGGCGCGGCTGGGGTAGTATTATTATCCTCTTATGGACCTATGTATATGATCTTAGGTGGTATCCTTGCTATGATGGGCCATAACTGGTCTATTTTCTTAGGCTTTAAAGGTGGTCGTGGCGTAGCTACAGGACTAGGTGTATTAATTGCTTTGTCACCATTAGTTGCTTTGATTGCCTTCTTGGTATGGGGCGTTATTGTCTATTTCACTAAGCTTGTATCACTAGGATCAATTATTGCTGCCGCTTTGGTACCAATCTTAATGTATTTTACAGGCGAATCTTATTGGTTCGTTGGCTTTGGCGCTTTGGCTGCTTTATTTGTCATTGTTCGCCATTGGGATAATATCAAACGTTTACTTGCAGGTAATGAGTTAAAAGTAGAACGTATCAAAAAGGATTAATATATGAATGTTGTTGTTGTAGGCTCTGGTAGCTGGGGTACTGCTCTTGCTATTAAATCCGTATTAGCTGGAAATACCACAACTTTATATTGTCGTCGCCCAGAATTTGCAGATCAATTAGCTAAAGATCTAGAGAATAAAGAGTATTTACCTGGCGTAACATTACCCAATGAATTAGTATATAGTTCAGATCTTGCTACCTGTATTAAAGGGGCTGATATCATTCTCATGGTTACGCCATCTGTACATGTACGTACTAGTTTAGAGTCTATTAAGCCATATGCTCATAAAGAACAATCGTATATACTTTGTTCAAAAGGTGTAGAGCGTACTACTGGCAAATTGCTGACTACAGTTATGAGAGAGGTTCTAGGAACAGTTGGATGTAATCTCGCTGTTTTATCTGGTCCAAATCATGCGGAGGAAATTGGACGAGATTTACCGGCTGCATCTGTTTTAAGTACAGAAGATCTTGATGTGGCTACGATGCTACAGAAAGCATTATGTAGTCAAAACTTTAGAATTTATGCAAATACCGATATTACTGGTGTTGAGTTAGCGGGGGCTACAAAGAATATTATTGCTCTCGCTGCTGGTATTGTAGACGGTCTAAAGTTAGGGGATAACTGTAAAGCATTACTCTTAACACGTGGGTTGCATGAGATGACCCGCTTTGGTGTAGCCTTAGGGGCACAAAAAGAGACCTATGCCGGCCTAGCTGGAATGGGAGATTTGATTGCCACATGTATGAGTCCCCATGGTCGCAACCGGGCTGCTGGACAACAATTAGCAGATGGTAAAACTATGGACTATATTATTAATCATACGAATATGGTTGTAGAAGGTTTCTTTGCCACGGATATTATTTATAAAATGGCTTGTGAACATCATATTGAAATGCCAATAACAAAGGCATTGTATGAAGTTTTATATGAAGAAAAATCTCCTGCTTTGGCATTAGCAGAATTGATGGGACGAGATATTAAAATTGAAGTATCATAAATAAAAGATACTTTTAATTTGGTTATTTATATACTATAATTAATGAGTATAATCTTGTGAGGGTTGTATGCGAATTATTGGCGGAACTGCTAAGGGACATGCTATAAAAGCACCTAAAGGATTAGATACTAGGCCTACACTTGATCGTGTTCGTGAAAGTGTATTTAATGTATTAGCAAATAGAGGTATATTTGGTTCTGATATACTAGATATATTTTCTGGCACTGGTGCAGTAGCAATTGAAGCCTTAAGTCGTGGTGCAGCACATGCAGTAGCAGTGGACTTTAAAACGGGAAAACTAATTTTAGAGAATGCTAAACATTGTCGTGTGGATGATCGGTTAGAAATTATTCCGAGGAAACTTTCACAATTAAAAAATTATATAGTAGGGCGACAGTTCGATTATATATTTTCTGACCCGCCATATGAAAATGGATTTATACAAGATACTATAGATTTGGTTGTGAACTATGATTTGTTAAAACCTGAAGGTGTTTTATTATTAGAACATCATAAGGATGAGGTTTTTACCTTACCAGAATCATGGGAATGTATAAAAGAACAGAAATTTGGTTATACGTTGGTTTCCTATTTTGTAAAGACAGCTGAAAGGAGCTAAACCTGTGCGTATAGGTGTATGTCCGGGTAGTTTTGACCCAGTTACTAATGGACATGTTGATATTTTTGAACGGGGCAGCCGATTGGTTGATAAATTAATCATTGCTGTCAGCTCAAATCCGAATAAAAATTCCTTATTTTCTATGGAAGAACGGGTTGAGATGATTCGAAATTCTGTCAAACATATTCCTAATGTTGAAATTGATTGTACAGGTGGCTTACTCAATGAGTATGTTAAATCCAAGAATGCTACTATTATTATTCGAGGATTACGTGCATTGAGCGACTTTGAATATGAATTTCAGCGCGCATTATTTGCAAAATATTTGGATGATGACATTGAAACAGTATTTATTATGACAAATAACAAATACTCTTTTGTCAGCTCCACGGGTATTCGTGAACTAGCTAAATTTGGTGGTAAGCTAGATGGTCTTGTTCCGGATGATGTTAAGGAAAAACTTGAAGAACGCTTTAATACGGTCCATAATAAATAGGGGTGAATTGTATGAAAACAGAAAAATTATTAGAAGATTTAGAGGTTCTTATTGAATCTAGCAGCCGTATTCCTATGACTACAAAACGTATGGTTGAGGAAGACGAAATTATGCGTATTATTGATTCTATTCAGGAATCCTTACCTTTGGAACTTGAAGAATCTCGTCGTATTGTAGCAGATAAAGATAAAGTGTTAGCTGATGCTCAACGTCAGGCTGAAACTTTGATCGATCAAGCTAAAGACTACATTGCTAAATTGACAGCTGAAAGTGAACTTGTAAAACAAGCTCAAGAACAAGCGAATCAAATTATTAATGCAGCAAATCAATCCTCTGATGAGTTGAAAGCTAGTTCTATTCAATATGCTGGTGATGTTCTTAAATATGTTGAAAACAACTTGGAAAAGACATTGGAAAGTTTGCGTCAAAATCGTGAAAGTTTGAAACAAACTGAACAACGTACAGAAGAAAACCAATAATATTATAAGAAAAGAAGCGAAGGATTTCCTTCGCTTCTTTTTTATTCATTATAATTATCAGGCTTTTTAGGCTCAACGATCATTGTTTGATGAGTATTAAAAATAACAAAACCAAGTGGAGACCCAGGTGGCTTTTTGATATTTTTAATGTATGTATAATCTACAGGTACTTTGCTAGTTTCACGTGCCTTACTAAAGTAGGCTGCGTATTGAGCAACTTTAGATAGAATCATATCATCAGGATCTACATTAAGTCTTAATATGAGATGGGAACCTTGTATATCTTGTGTATGGAACCAAATATCTGTTGGTTTGGCAAATCGATGAGTCAAATATTCATTTTGTTGATTGTTACGGCCAATAAATATTTCACCTTCATCGATAGTTAAATGAATGTAATTTGATTTACCTAATTTATATGATAATGGCTTCTTCGATTTTTTGATAATGCCTGCATCCATACATTCTTTACGAATTTCTTCTAAGCTTTCACGGGTAGTGGCTAATGAAATACTATATAAAATTGATTTGAGATATTCAAGTTTTGTAGTACTAGCATTAAGTTGATATTCACCACTGACCATACGATTTTTTAATTTAGTATAGAGCTTATAATACCATTGACCGTTTTCTACAATTGTAAGATTTGGCTTTAGAGGAATTGTTAATAATTCTCCATCTTCAGAAAGAAGATTTGGTAATTGGATAGAAGGTTCATATTGAACTTGTAAGTGAGCATTAATCATTAAGATATCACCATATAGTTTATATGTATCCATTTTATTGGTGTCATCTAATTCATCTTTAATCTTTTGATGACGAACTTCTTCTTTTTTTATGGCTGCTGTTAAGATCTTTTCTAGTTCTTTATCTGCAGTGTGAATGGATTTTGTATTATGAATCGATTCTTCTAAGGCTTCTGAAATCGTACTATATTCTTTAAGGACTTTATAATTTTGTAGGATAAAAGTGGCATGTGCTTTTTTATTATTATCATTAATTAAAGTAAGCAAACCATTACTTTCATTGAGCTTAATTTTTAACTCATATAACGCCTTAGCTAAGGCATCAACTTGCGTGGAAATTAAGTCACTTATGATTTCATTACCACTAAGATCTGAAGTCAATAATACTTCATCCAACAAAGGTTTACCAAAACCGTTAAAGATGGCACGTATAGATTGTTGTACAGTGCCATCACCGAAGGAGGTAAGTAAATTTTTGATTTCATTATAATCAAAATCCATTAAACTCACACGATTAGCATTAGGTGGTAATTCATAGTGTAGTTTAGGACTTATAGAACGTTCACGATTCATTAAAGGCGATACATGAATTAATGATTCTAGAATAACTCCATCTTGAACAAAGATACAGTTTGAATACTTGCCCATTAGTTCCACATATATAAATGTACTCGTAATAGAACCATCCATTTCAAGCTTATCCGTTTGGATACACATGATTCGATCACCATTGATTTGTTCAACCTTTACAATACGGCTACCCTCAATATGTTTACGTAAGAACATACATAGTGAACTAGGTTCCTTTGGTAAATCTTGAAGAGGTTTGCTGAGATACATTGCGGGGGTTGCACCAACAGTGATGACTAGGCTTTGATCTTCGTTAAGTGCACGAATTTTAAATAGTAATGTAGTTTTATCTATTTGATATAATTTTTGTATTTGACCTGTTTGTAATCGCTCATTTAGTTCTTTAGCGAGAACAGACATGGTAAGTCCGTCTAAATTCATGGTACTCCTTTCAATTCTATTTAGAAGTATAGTTTAGTATAACATAATGTACATATAATTCTTAGTATTTAAACACGGAATGTATAATTCATGGTACAATAATAAAAACTGCTAAGGAGGATATCATATGAAAAGTATGACCGGTTTTGGTTCTGGTACGGCAACCAAAGATGGTATTACCTGTACGGTAGAAATTAAGACTGTAAATGCACGATTTTTGGATTTATTTATACGTAGTCCAAAGCACATAAACCCTTTTGAAAGTATTATTCGCGGGTTAGTACAAGATCGGATTACCCGTGGTAAAGTTGAAGTATCTGTTTCTATTCAGGATGCAGGGGAAAGACCTAAAACTTTTACAATAAATAGTGTATTGAGAAAGCAGATACAAGAATTGCTTGTTCGAGAAGAGTTTTATGATGACCCTAAAAAGGTGCCTTTACAAGCGGTCAATTCCATTTCTAATGAATGGATACAACAACAAGATACTCCGATTGCAGAAGATGTGCTTTCAGAAATAGTACAAGAATCTACAAACCAAGCACTAGATGCCTTAATAACAATGCGTACTGTAGAAGGTAAACATATTGAACAAGATCTATTGTCTCGTATCACTACTTTAGAAAATATAATCAAGATTATTGATGAGAATAAAGCCGGCGCTGTAGATGCGTATCGTGAGCATATAAAGGGAAAAATTCAAGAATATTTAGTGTCTTTAGAGGCAAGTATCAGTGAAGATCGTTTTTTGCAAGAAATTGCTTTATTGGCTGATAAGACTGATATTACGGAAGAGATTGTCCGATTTACCTCACATGTGGTACAATTAAAAAACACACTTGTAGATGAGAATTCCATCGGTCGTAAGGTGGATTTTATTTTGCAAGAAATGAATCGTGAAGTGAATACAATTGGTTCCAAAGCTATGGATTCAAGTATTACAGAGTTTGTGGTTCAGCTAAAATGTGAGTTAGAGAAAATTAGAGAACAAGTACAGAATGTAGAGTAATAGGAGG
>USQK01000067.1 GCA_900556785.1 uncultured Veillonella sp. | reverse complement strand
GGAACTTTGTGTTTGTGCGATTTAGTGCATTTTCACCGCTTATTTTATACCATCTTAATAGATTAATCAAGGAAAAAAGCACATCTCCCGCTTCTTTTTCCATATTTTCTCTATCTTTTTGGGCAATAGCCTCCTTAAATTCATCCATTTCTTCCGAAACTTTCGCCCAAACCGGATCGAGCTCATCCCAGTCAAAACCTAGCTTCGCAGCCTTTTCTTGCAACTTATAAGCGGCCACTAAAGCAGGTAGACTTTTAGATACACCATCTAATACAGATTTTTGTATATTTTTCTTTTCTTGTGCCTTTAATTCGTCCCAACTGTATGATTTTTCATTATTTTCAGGGTCAAAAACATGGGGATGACGGCGAATCATCTTCTGAGTCACATCATTAATTACATCTTCTAATGTAAACTGACCAGCTTCTTCAGCCAATTGACTATGAAAGACAACTTGTAATAATACATCACCTAGTTCTTCACGAAGATTAGCCATATCTTTATTATCGATTGCATCTACTACTTCATAAGTTTCTTCAATGAAATATCGACGCAACGATTCATGAGTTTGTTTTTGATCCCAAGGGCAACCATTAGGAGCTCGCAAGGCTTTTACTACATCTACTAATGGTTGTACCGATACAGGCTTATCAGTATTGTTCTTCATATAGTTTAGCCTCCTCCTTATCTCGGCGAGCTTGTAAGCGCTTGCCTATAACTGGAAAATGATACATATCAGCTTTTACAACGGCCTTTGTTAACCATAGGGATAAACCATACACAAATACAGCCACAATAATAGCCGCTGCTACGGCACCACCGTTACCGAATAATTCTACAGTCGTCACATACACCACCTGTGTAGCACCGCCCATAGCCATGGCAGACACTACAATTTTTAATAGCTCTAATTTATTAAGTACAGATCCTACATATTTTTTAACAAATATATAGTTTATGAGTGCCGCAATGGCAAAATTCAAATTCGTTGCCCATGCAGCACCATTAATACCTAGCTCAATAGTACCTGTCAATTCATAGTCTAAGAATGTCTTAGCCAACAAACCAATAAAAATGGCTATCATAGGAATAACAGTTCTGCCTAACCCTTGCAAGATGCCTGCTGTAATCTGTTGCCAACCTAAGAATATAATGCTCAAGCTAATAACAGCAATAACAGGACCTGCATGAGGCGTTGCATATATCAGTTTAGATATAGGTGTCGCCAACACACAGAGGCCGATACAGGCTGGAATAGTAAATATATTTGCAATTTTAATAGCTGTCCCAGCGCGCTGTACAATACGATGCACATCACCTTGGGCATGTGCCTCAGATACAGCTGGTACAAGACTAGCTGCTAAGGATGTAGTCAAAATAATGGGCAATCCAATTAATGATGTAGCCATCCCTGTGAGATAGCCAAATTGCGTTGTTGCTTCATTGAGATAATACCCGATATCCATCAAACGCTTTGGGACGATAAATGTATCGATAAGAGATACCATAGGCAACATAATATTGGCCATTGAAACTGGTATAGCCAAGCTAAATAGTCGTTTCACTACAGAGCTATTGCTTTCACCGATAGCATTTGGATTCTGCTGAGCCAACATTTGCGCCCGTACACGACGTTGACGATAGTAAAAGTAAATTAATACGAGTAATCCCGCTAGTACGCCAGGGAATGTAGCAAAGGTTGCACCACCAGCCGCTAAGTGTAACCCTCTATCAATGAAGTAATAGGCTAAGCCCACCATAGAGGATACGCGGAAGATTTGTTCAAAGACTTGGCTAGTCCCAGTAGGAACCATGTATTGGAAGCCTTGGAAGTAACCTCTAAAACAACTCAAAATCGTAACGACAAAGATTGCTGGAGATAATAGCTGAATGGCAAGCAATGCACGAGGATCTGTAATAATATGAGAATCTATGAGCCACTGCGCACTACCGTATAAAGCAACACTAAATACAAGGCCTAACAGTGTTAATACCTTTAAAGATACGGAAAATACTTGTTGTACGCCCCGCATATCATCATTAGCTAGCTTTTCCGCAATCATAATAGATATGGCCACAGGAATGCCAGCCGCGGAAATACTAACGATAATTTGATAAATCGGATAGGCCATCATATATAGGCCAATCCCTTCACCACCGAGAACACGTGCAATAAGGACTTTACTGAAAGCACCAATAACCTTAACGATAATCCCAGCTAAGGTTAAAATCATAGCACCCTTTAAAAATCGATTCATAGGCCCTCCTTAGACGATGATTTCTGGCTAAGAGCCTTCATCACCGCTTCCGTAATGGTCAAAATAGAACCTTTCATGCCATTAAGGCTTACATATAATGTGGCTGGCTTGGTGTCTGCAAATTTCATCTTCTTCCATAGATCTTCTCGTACAGCCCCCATATCCCAGTCGGCCATCTTAGAATCATCATGCCAATGAATGGTAAGCTGTTGATCTCTACGAACGATACTTTTAATGCCAAGTAAACGTGCTTGCTCTTTAATTTGGGCAATGCGCAATAATCGGTCCACCGGATCTGTTGGCGTACCGAACCGGTCGATGAGTTCGTCTGTCATATCATCAAGCTGTTCTTTTGATTTAATATGTAACAATCGTTGGTATACAGAAATTTTGCGGGCACTATCTTTGATATACGCATCGTCGATAAAGGCATCTACCTCTAAGTCGATGGCTGGATCAATGGAGACCTCGCGCTCTACCTCTTTATTTTGAGCCTTCGCAATGGCTTCTTCCAACATACTTACGTACATACCAAAGCCGACAGAGGCGATGTTACCATGTTGCTGTGAACCTAAGAGATTACCAGCACCACGGATTTCTAAATCTCGCATCGCCAATTTAAAACCAGCACCGAGCTCTGTGAACTCTTCAATAGCTTTCAAGCGCTTTTCTGCAGCCTCTGAAAGCATTTTGTCAGGTCGATACATAAAGTATGCATAGGCCCGTCTACGAGAACGCCCTACGCGTCCACGCATTTGATATAGCTGAGATAAACCTAATCGGTCCGCATCATAAATGATGATGGTATTGGCATTAGGAATATCTAAGCCGGTTTCAATGATACTTGTAGACAATAATACATCATAATGGCCTTCATAGAAATCCGTCATAATTTCTTCAATTTGACGGCCCGTCATCTGACCATGAGCAATAGCATAGCGTAAACCAGGTAATGCTGCTTCTAATAACTCACCCATATGATTAATTGATGCAACGCGATTATATACGAAGTAAACTTGTCCGCCCCGTGCCAATTCTCGCTTGATGGCATCAGCAACGATGTTCATATCATATTCCACCACATAGGTCTGAACCGGTAATCGTTCCTCTGGTGGCGTGTTGATAACAGACATCTCCCGAACACCTACAAGAGACATATGTAAAGTCCGAGGAATTGGGGTTGCACTCAAGGTGAGCACATCAATATTACTAGCCCACTCTTTCCATTTTTCCTTTTGTGCTACCCCGAAGCGTTGTTCTTCATCAACAACAAGCATGCCTAAGTCTTTAAAGACTACTTTTTTATTAAGTAGTGAATGGGTTCCGATGAGAACATCGATAGAGCCATCCTCTACACCTTTTAGAACTTGTTTCTTCTCAGATGTACTGCGGAAACGATTGAGCACATCTACTTTGACCCCAAACGGAGCAAAACGATTCCAGAAGGTTTGGAAATGTTGCTGTGCAAGAACTGTTGTCGGTACGAGCACCGCAACCTGTTTGCCACTCATAACGGCCTTAAAGATGGCACGCATAGCCACTTCTGTTTTACCAAAGCCTACATCACCCGCCAGCAATCGATCCATAGGAACAGGTTTTTCCATGGATGCCTTTATTTCTGCTGTAGCCTGTAATTGGTCTTCCGTTTCTTCATAAGGGAAGGCATCTTCAAACTCTTGCTGCCATGGTTGATCTGGCAAAAATGCAAATCCTTCTGTAATTTCTCGTTGTGCATAGATCTCAACGAGCTTATCTGCCAAATCATCAATGGATTTTTTGGCCTTTGTAACAACCTTAGCCCAATCACGGCCACCCATTTTATGGATGCGTGGCACATCACCTTCATTGCCAATGTATTTTTGTAACTGATCTAGATTGTTTGCTGGTAGGAATAACTTATCCGTTCCGGCATAGGCGATTTCAATATAGTCCCGGTGAATGCCTTCTGTTTCTATCGTTTTAAGGCCAATATACTTACCAATACCATGCATGCTATGAACTACATAGTCACCTGGTGTTAAATCCGTAAAGTAGTTGATTTCTTGGCCCTTTTTAGGCTTGTTGCGAAGCTTACGTTTTTGTTGTCCGTAAATATTGCCTTCTACAACAACTACTAAATGACTATTTGGCAATTCAAAACCATCGGTCAATAAACCTTGTAAAATAATGACCGTATTAGGTTTTGCAATCCATTCCTCACTATGAACAAATGCAATCCCTTCACCTTCAAGAGCTCGTTCAATACCTTCTCGTCGTTGTTGGTTATTTAATACCAATACAACTTGATGATTGAGGCGGTGCCATTGCTTAATTTCATCTGTTAGGAGGGGAATTTGACGCTCAAAGCTCGTCATCGTCTTACCTTGAATACCGATTGGATTAAATCCAGGTAGACCGATAGAGCGTTGTTGCATAAATGTGAAAGCTACTTGATTTGTAGCCTCTACAGTACGTTGCAATTCACTCCAGTCGCAATGATTTTTCCGATGTGTAGGATCTTCCTTGAGGAATTTCTTTAATGCTTCCTGGATACGACCGGGCTCATCATAAATGAGAGTCCCGTCTTTCACATAAGATAATAAGGTGCAATCTGCATCACTTTTACCAAGGAATAAAGGTGTCACCGTATACGAATCAATTTGTTCAATGGAACGTTGGTTCTCAACAGAGAAGAACCGCAATGTATCGATTTCATCGCCAAAGAACTCAATTCGTATTGGATGTTCACTATTAACAGGATAAATATCTAGAATATCCCCACGCACGGCAAAATGACCACGTTGTTCCACCTGGTCTACACGTTCATATCCAATTGTGACAAGCTGTTCAAGAGCTGTATCGCGTTCAATCGTATCATTCAAAGAAAAATGTAACGACTGGCCTTTTAAATATTGTGGAGATACTACATATTGTGTAACCTCTTCTGCATTCGCTATAACTACGGCAGGTTCTTGCCATGCTAGCAATGCTAATGCACGCATTTGTGCACCTTGATCTTCAAGGCTACGAGCAGTCGTTGTAAACTCCACATTGTCAGTTATAGGAAATGAAAGGACTGGGATATTAGGCCAGAAAAAGGCTAAATCTCGTTCCCACATCTCTTTATGGTCCTTATCATGGACTACGATAACTACGGGCTTTGTAAGGCCTGTAGCAAAAGCTTGGTTTAAGAGGAAACTCTTTTGAGATCCACTTAGACCATATATGACTGACTTTCCTTTCCGCTGAAATGCGTTTAGCCCATCCACAAAGGATGGGTTCTGTGAAAGCAGCTTAGTTAATGTATTATCCATACTGCACCATATAGTATTCATGATTATTTAAATAAATAGTTCTAACTCGTTTATTATAACATTTTTAGGCAAAAAAAATAGCACCTCAAAAGGTGCAATAAAGTTGGTGCGGGAGAAGGGACTTGAACCCCCACGCCGTAAGGCGCCAGATCCTAAGTCTGGTGCGTCTGCCAATTCCGCCACTCCCGCGTCTCAACTGAAATAATAATATCATGTATGGAATTCATCGTCAATCATTTTTTTATAAATGACTTAAAATCCATATATCTAAAAATAAATTCCAAGAAAAACAACTATCTAAACCTTATGATTTACGTAAATCTAAAACAAATTCTAAAACTAAAAAATCTTAACTCTACAATTGTATATCTATTAACGCTTAACGCCTCATCTAAACCTAAACTCTACAGGTCTCAATCTAAAAGGTCTTACCGATAACTAATATTTACAAAATAAAAAGAGACTGACCCAGAATCCGAACTACTAGAACCCTGGGTCAGCCTCTTTTTTAGGATGATGATGAATAAATGCATGCCCTACATTTACCATAAAATATATTAACAGTCATAACATATGTCATGCTGGTAATACCAAAAAGGTAATCCACCATGACCATAGCACGACATTTAGGTCGTATAGAACTAAAATCTAAATCAAATATAATGCAATTTAGATTCAATAGAACTAAAAAATCCTTTTTACGAATACGTAAAAAGGAGCTATTAACTTCTCCTCCCTATCTCTCGTAGGTCAAATGGTGAATGTTGAATAGGCAGTTCTCCTGACTCGGCGTCATCGCTCATCTAGCCTTCCCAGTTTCCCAGTGACTTAATTTAGACTCGCTCGACCATACAGTGGCGGGACCGTGCTGGCATTTAACCAGCTTCTCTATTATGCTTTTCAGCACCTATTCCCAAATATGATGTTTTCTATGAGTTAATATTAACACCGCTATCGTATTAAGTCAATTTATTTTTGTAATTTTATTTACAATTTTACTGTCCATTAATTTATACATATATAAACATGAGTTATACACTATTTAGATATCTTCACCGCTTTTACTTTTTCATCTCTTATTCATCTATTGCCATATATGATATTTTTAATTACAATATAAAGGTATCTAAAAATAGGAGGAATCTATGTATATCGGAGATTTCATTAAAGAATATCGGGAAGCCAATGGTGTGTCCATTGAAGACTTTGCCACAAAAGCAGGCTTAACAGTTACAGAAATTGAAGCCTTAGAAAATAACTTACAAGAAGATGGTACTGTAATACCAGTTGCGATGCGACAAATCAAAGGTATCGCCGCAGCTATGAGTGTACCAATGCCTGTAGTTATGGCTCAGATTCCTTCCGATCAAGAATTAGTTGTCCATGTAGTAGCTGAGTCTGATCAGCCACATGCAAAGTAATAAGGAGAATAAATGAAGCGTAGTTTATTAATTGCAGCAGCTTTCACAATCTTAGGCATCCTGCCCTCTCAAGCAGTCAATATTGCTGACTTAGAGAATGCAAGAGGTTATGCCTACTTATATCGTATGAATGGTCAAAACTATTACGCAGAACAACGCGTTAAAGTTATCGCTGGTGAAGGTAATAAATTTGAAATTATCGGTCGCACCTATAGCCATCAAGGGGCTCAATATTATATGACAGAGTACATAAACCATTATTACTTTGACCAAGATGCCAATACAATTCAATGGGTCCAAGAACAACGTAATATTATCGATGCCCGTACAGGTAGAGTATTACGTGAGGAAAAACGACCTAAATCGAAATTGATTACGTTAAAACCAGATACTTATGGTTATATGCAAGCTATCTATTGGAGAGATCTTGCCGTAGCTGCAGGTCAGCTAAAATAATCTAAGCATTATCTAATTGGCAATTTTTAAAAGCTCGCCATATTAAGTATACATATAATAAAGGACTCTACTGATTAGAATGTAGAGTCCTTTTGGGGTTATAGGACAAAAAGTGTGTGTGACTAATCCCAATAAGTTGGAAAATCTGTA
>USQK01000066.1 GCA_900556785.1 uncultured Veillonella sp. | reverse complement strand
TCTAAAATAGCCGGTTTAGGTGTATTTTGTGGTGATGGAAATATAATTCTATTGACAGAAGTCCAACCAGAAAATAAAAAACGCATTTCTGCTATTGATTTTATTAATGGACATCAGATAAAGGAAGGTATCGTTTTTGGAGACTCAATATAAGCAGTACGAAACGTATCCGTTATACCTGATATTATCATCAATTACATGTGCCATAATTACTGTAATTATGGGATTCCTAATGTATATATTAGAGCCTGGACTTTCACAATTACATCCTATTGCACCCATAATAAGTACAGTGATTTTTTCTGTATCCATTTGTGTTATATGGTTATTGTGCACGTCCTTGATTATTGCTAGTTTCGGTATACTACGGTTACATCCTATTGTTTTAAGGCTTGCTAACCAGTTTATATATGGACTGTTTCCAGTGTCCCTATTGATTGGTAAAGTGAGAGGGGTTACTAAGGATCAATTGCGTCAGTCTATGATTGACTTGATTAATCATCTAGTGATGCTTGATATGTATACAGTTGATCCAGAACGTATATTGTTATTGACACCTCATTGTTTACAGGAAAGTTCATGTGTTCATAAGGTTACACATGATGTATACAATTGTAAACAATGTGGTAGATGCCAAGTTGGAAGTTTATTGCAAATTGCTAAAGAGTATGGGTGTCAATTTATAGTGGTAACAGGTGGTACATTAGCGCGAATGAAGGTAAAAGAAGCACGACCAAAGGCTATTGTAGCTATTGCTTGTGAACGTGATTTAGCAAGTGGTATGGCTGATGTATTTCCGATACCTGTCATTGGCGTTTTAAATGAAAGACCTAATGGACCTTGTTGCAATACTACAGTAGATCCTGAACGTGTTCGAGCAGCAGTTGAACAATTAATTGGTAGGAAAAACGATGACTGAAGTTAAAACGAATCAACAACTAAATATTCGATTGCTCGCAGTGAAAGCTTTGAGTGATATTAATCGTAATGGTGCTTATGCCAATATCAAGTTACAAGAGTATTTACAAAAATATCATTTATCCGATTTAGATCGAAGATTTTTCACGGAGTTGGTCTATGGTGTCATCCGTAGAAAAAATTATTTAGATGCCATTATTGTTCATTTTGCCAAAAGACCATTAAAGAAATTATCATCCATGGTTGTAGAAATTCTTAGACTTGGCATTTATCAAATTATCTATATGGATAAAGTCCCTGAAAGCGCAGCGGTCAATGAATCTGTAAAATTGGCAAAAAAGTTAACTAGAGGATTATCTGGCTTTGTAAATGCCGTATTACGTTCAGTATTACGTGAAAGTGATAGTATTTCTATTGGTGAACTTGCCAAGTCTGAGGCTGAAGAAATTTCTTTCATTTATAATCAACCTTTATGGTTAGTTAATTTATGGATAAATGAAATGGGGAAGGATAAGACTATAGATCTTTGTGCTTGGTTTAATGAACAACCTCGTTTGACAGCACGTATAAATACTGTAAAAGTATCTATTGAGGATTGTTTAAAAGAACTACGAGATTTAGGTTGGACTGTTGAACAGGACAATGATATTCCAGAAGTAGTTTATATTGATGCACATCAAGGGCACTTGGAAAAAGCAAAACCTGTTATGGAAGGTCATATTACCTTTATGGATAAAGCCTCTATGCTCGTTGCTCATGTAGTTGATCCTAAGCCAGGCGAGCGCATATTAGATTGTTGTGCTGCACCAGGTGGTAAGTCTATGCATATGGCAAGTCTCATGAATAATACGGGTGCTATTATGAGTTGTGATATATACGATCATAAATTAGAGCTTATGAATCAAAATGCTGAACGACTTGGAGTATCCATAGTTTCAACTAAGCTACAAGACGGTCGTTATTTACCCGATAATTGGAAAGAACAATTCGATCGCGTCTTAGTAGATGCACCGTGTTCTGGACTTGGCATATTACAAAAAAAGTTGGATATGCGTTGGCGTAAAACACAATCTTTACTTACTGACTTACCTCCATTACAGCTTGAAATATTAGAAAAAGCTGCTGAAATGGTTAAAGTTGATGGATATTTAGTATACTCTACTTGTACTATCAATAGTGGGGAAAATGAGGATGTACTAGAAAAATTTCTAGCAACTCATAAGAACTTTATCATTGATTCTGTATCATTTGATGGGTTGCCACAAGCTGTAGAGGGTATGATTACAACATATCCGCCACGAGATCAGATGGATGGATTCTTTATGGCTCGTGTAAAACGCATATCATAATAATAGAAATGGAGTACCATGATAGAATTATTGGGTAAGTCTTTAGAAGAATTACAATCTATCTTTAAGACCCATAATATACAAAAGTTTCGAGCGAAACAGTTAATTGACTATATCTATCATAGATATATTTTTGATTTTGAAGACATGACACAATTTCCGAAAGACTTGCGTCAATGGCTAGGTGATAATTGTGTTATTTCTTTACCTACATTAATTACAGAGTCTATTGCCCCTGATGGAAAGACTCGCAAAATACTTGTAGAGATGTCAGATCAAAGTCGTGTGGAAGCAGTTTTGATGGAGCAACACTATGGGTATTCTGTATGTGTTTCCTCTCAAGTGGGGTGTGCTATGGGATGTGTATTCTGTGCTTCTACACAAGGTGGCTTATACAGAGATTTAACAGTCGCTGAGATTATTGGACAAGTTGTCATATTTGGGGCTCTTACTAAAGAGGAAATACACTCTGTTGTCGTTATGGGCGCAGGGGAGCCGTTACAAAATTATGATAATGTATTACAAGCATTACAACTACTACATGATCCTATGATTTGTAATATTAGTTATCGTAAGATGACGATTTCCACTTGTGGTTGGGTTCCTAATATTTATAAATTAGCTGATGAAGGTTTGCCAATTACCTTAGCACTTTCATTACATGCTACAAATAATGAAGTTCGTCGTAGTATTATGCCCGTTGGGGCACGTTATGAATTGACGGAAGTCTTAGATGCGGTAAAATACTATTATAATACGACACAGCGTCGTGTTACCTTTGAGTATATTCTTATAGATTCTGTAAATGCATCTATAGATGATGCTCATGCTTTGGGGAAAATCTGTAAAGATTTCCCAAATTGTCATGTTAACTTGATCCCAGTTAATGGCAATGAACATATTGAATTATATAAACCATCTATTACGAATATGAATACATTTAAAGACATCGTTAGTTCCTATGGCGTATCAGTAACGGTACGAAAGGAAATGGGCGATGCAATCCAAGCCGCATGTGGACAGTTAAAGGCTGCTCATGGTCGGAAAAAGGAGAATCATGAATAATTTTGTTGGTTTAAGTAAAATTGGGCTTGTACGCCAGCGTAACGAGGACCGTTTTTTCATTGATGGCCATATTTGTGCTGTTACTGATGGCATGGGTGGTTATAGCGGTGGTGAAATCGCAAGTACCTATGCTGTAGATGAAATAAAAGAATATTTGTCCTCCCTTGAAACGATAGGTCAACAAGACTTATGTGATGCTATCATTCACGCTAATCAACGTATTGTAAATCGCGTTGCTTGTGAAGAACGACTTGCTGGTATGGGTACTACCGCTGTAGTTACAGCTATAAATGGTAATCAACTTTACTGGGCAAGTGTTGGTGATAGTCGTTTGTATGTATATAGAGATGGTCATTTACGACAAATTACTACGGATCATTCTATGGTACAAGAATTATTAACAGCTGGAGAGATTACAAAGGATGAAATGCTAAATCACCCTCAACGTAATTTATTAACTCGTGCAGTCGGTGTTGATGAAATCTTAGAGGTTGATAGTGGTGTAGAGTCTATTCTTCCCGGTGATCGTATTTTACTTTGCACTGATGGATTAAGTGGCTATGTATCTGATGATGTAATTGCCTCTGCATTACAATCAACGGATGATGATATGTTGGTTATTAAATCATTGATGGAAGCTGTATATGAAGTCGGAGCAGGAGATAATGTGACCATTGTGGTGGGAACAATCTAATCTAGAAATGGAGAAATAATGAGTACTATGAATATAAAAGGTATACTTCTAGATAACCGCTACCGAATTGTTGATAAAATTGGCGTTGGCGGAATGGCTGACGTATACCTTGGAGAAGATACCTTATTAGGTAGACAAGTAGCAATTAAAGTATTGCATGCTAACTTTGCTAATGATGATGAGTTTGTTACGCGTTTTAAACGAGAAGCACAAGCGGCGGGCAAACTAAATCATCCTAATATTGTAAATATGTATGATGTAGGGTTTGATCAAGATTTACACTATATCATTATGGAATATGTAGATGGTGAAACATTAAAAGAATATATAACGCGACATGGAAGACTATCCATAGACGAGGCTGTAAAATTCACTATTGCTATCGCAGAGGGCTTAGAACACGCACATACGATGGGAATAGTGCATTGTGATATTAAACCTCATAATGTCATTATTACTCGTACGGGGCGTGTAAAAGTAACTGACTTTGGTATTGCTCGAGCTATGAATGCTACTAATACAGTTATGTACACGAATTCAATTTTAGGCTCTGCTCACTATTTATCACCTGAACAAGCCAGTGGGAAACCAGTAGATGGTAATACTGATATCTACTCTTTAGGCGTAGTTTTATATGAAATGCTAACAGGTAGAGTTCCTTTTGAAGGGGAGACTCCAATTGCAGTAGCATTAAAACATGTACGTGAAAAAGTAGCTCCTCCAACTCGATATAATCCTTCAATCCCACCGCTTTTAGAAGCTGTCGTAATGAAGGCATTATCTAAAAACCCTGCAGATCGCTTTGATTCTATTTCTGACATGATAAGTGATTTACGATTGTCTCAAGGCTTTACAATGGGTAAAACTCAACGTCATGAACCATATGATTTTGCAACTCAAATGATTCCAGCTGTTGATCCTGAAGCACTTGAGGATTTCAGTGATATTCAAGAAGAGCAAAACGATGAGGGTAAAAAGAAGAGTATGTTAAGTAAAATTGCATCTATCCCACAAAAATATATCGTCCTAGGGGCTGCCGTAATTTTTTTAGTAGCCTTCTTAGGTGCCTTCTTGAGTTATGGTAATTTCTGGAGTAACACAACTGTAGATGTACCTAATGTTGTGGGTAAACAAGTTTCTGTAGCTAAAAATATTTTAGAAGATAAACATTTGCGTGTTTCTACAAGCGAGGTTACTAATCCTGATGTACCAGCTGGTCAAGTTATTTCTCAAACACCAGGTGCAGGAGAGAAGGTTAAAGAACAACGTACAATTCACCTTGTTGTATCTAAAGGTGTTGGTGATATTACAGTACCGGATTTGTCTGGCTTAACAGTAGACCAAGCTCGACAACGACTTAAAGATGTTGGTTTAGTTGTTGGTAAAGTAACACAACAGTCTGTAGATAATAAACCTGATGGTGTTATCATAGCTCAAAGTCCATCTGGTGATTCTAAAGTTTCTAAAGGTACAACAATTGATCTCGTTGTAAATAAAGCTAAAGCTAAAAAGATTCAAATGCCAAATGTTATTGGTATGACTTTAAAAGATGCACGTGATACATTGAGTAATGCTCATCTTGGTGTTAATCAAGTCGCTGGTTCTGTAGAGGAAAAATCTATTGTAACAGAACAAAGCATAAAAGCTGGCGATGAAATTGATGAAGGTACTGCAGTAAATCTAACTACTGAATATAAAGATGACAAAAAGAAAAATGATAAAAAATCTGACAGTAGTAGTAATAAAACTACTGGTACAGTAGATATTACAGTGCCGGCAGGCTCTAAAAACCAAGAGCTAAAAATTGTCGTAAAAGATGATGACGGTTCTGCTGTAATCTACGATGATACAAATAAACCTGGTGATCGTATTGTTAAAAAAGTGTCTGGTGTAGGTAATGTTCGCATTGAGGTTTATCTCAATGGTGCATTAGTACAAGAAACAGCATTATAGGGGAATTATGATTACAGGTATTGTTGTCAAAAATATGAATGGTTACTTTTATGTACAAGACGATGCAAGTACTGTTCATGAATGTAAAGTTCGAGGTAGATTAAAGAAAGGTCGCTACAGTTTACTTGTCGGTGATCGTGTTACGATTTCTGAGGATGGATTCGTTGAGTCCATCCTCGATCGTCATAATTCCATGGTTAGACCTGCGGTAGCTAATATTGATCAAGTTGTATTGGTTGTAGCTGCTCATGAACCAGATATTAATGAGCTTTTATTAAATAAAATGCTTGTCATGATTGAACATGCAGATATCCCGATTGTATTATGTATTAACAAATGTGATTTGATGGATCCAGATACAGAAGCCATGGTAAAGCTTTATAAATCTATCGGCTATGAAGTATTGATGACATCTACATATAATATGACAGGTCTTGATGAGTTACGTCGTGTGTTAGAGCATAAGGTAACTGCCTTTGCAGGCCCTTCTGGTGTTGGTAAAAGTAGTCTATTAAATGCTGTTGATCCTAAGTTTGCATTCCAAACGGGTGAGGTTAGTGACAAAATAAAGCGCGGTAAACATACCACCCGTCATGCTTCTTTATATAGTTTGGATTCAGATTCTTTTATTATGGATACACCTGGATTTAGTGCGATTGAGTTTAACGATGTTTCATTAGAACGGTTACCTACGTTATTCCCTGAATTTAGTAATTATGTTGATACATGTAAATTTAATCCTTGTTATCATGAACATGAACCTATTTGTGGCATAAAAGATGCTTTAGATGCAGGCCATATTCATCAAGGACGATATGATGCATATATGTCTATACGTAATGACATAGAAAGTCAACGAAAGAGGTTTTAAAATGATTAAAATTGCACCATCTATGCTCTCTGCTAATTTTGCAACATTAAGCGAAGAAATAAAATCTATTGAATTAGCTGGAGCTGATTTATTGCATATTGATATTATGGATGGTCATTTTGTACCAAACCTAACATTTGGTGCTCCTATCGTGAAAGCAATCCGTCCTTATACACAACTACCATTTGATGTGCATTTAATGGTTACAAATCCTGGTGATTATGTAGAAGAATTTGCAAAAATTGGTGTAGAGTATTTTACATTTCATCAAGAAACTGTGCCACATATGCATCGTTTGATCCAACATATTAAACAATGTGGCATGAAAGCAGGGGTCGCACTTAATCCAGGTACACCAGTATCCTTGTTAGAGGATGTGGCAGCTGATTTAGACATGATTTTAATTATGTCTGTAAATCCTGGTTTTGGTGGTCAATCTTTTATTCCAAATGCTATAAAAAAAGTTAAGCAAGCTAAAATGCTACTAGAGGAAGTAGATAATACAACTGCAGTTATTGAAGTTGATGGTGGCATTAATGATATTACATGTGTTCCAATTAAACGAGCAGGTGCTACTGTTTTAGTAGCAGGATCTGCTGTGTTTGGCGCAGATGATCGAGCACATATGATTGCGTCTATTCGCAATAATTAAGTTTTATATCAGTATTAGCACTATAGAGTACAAGTTTTAATATAGTCTATTGATGACCAATTTAATACATTAAAATAAGGAGTGATGGATTCTTAAAGAAATCCTCACTCCTTGCTTGCTTTTACAATAATTATTTGTTAAAATTATCAGGTATGAAAAATATGCACGTCGGTGGACTTCGGTACTGTGCCTAATTTTGGGTGACCCGAAGGATGAAGCGGCGGAG
>USQK01000065.1 GCA_900556785.1 uncultured Veillonella sp. | reverse complement strand
TTCCTTTTCTCTAAGAATTTTTACCGACCCCCAGTTTAACTGGGGGTTTAGTCATGCCTATTCGGCGTACAATTAAAAGGAATGAGTCCGGTAGAATACCGAACTCATTCCCAAAAAGTAGCTTAATTATATCTGTCCAAGAAAATGGGTGCAGATCAACCGTACGGTCTTTTTACGATTACACCACAGTATAATCAAGAGAATATCAAAGGATTAGATATCAGCTTTAATTGCTTCTAATGCAGCATCGAAGTTAACTGCTTGAGTTACTTCAGGAACGTATTCAACATAAGTTACTTTATTTTCTTTGTTGATTACTACTACGCCACGAGTTAAAAGACGAAGTTCTTCAATCAAGAAGCCATAGTTTTCACCGAAGGAAGCGTCTTTGTGGTCAGACAAAGTAATAACTTTATCTACGCCAGCAGCGCCACACCAACGTTTTTGAGCGAAAGGCAAGTCCATAGAAATTGTCAATACTACAACATCATCAGAAAGTGCAGTAGCATCTTGGTTGAACCAACGAGTTTGAGCGTCACAAACGCCTGTATCAAGGGAAGGAACAACGGAGATAACTTTTACTTTACCTTCGAAGTCTTTTAAAGTTTTAGCTTGCAAGTCATTGCTCAATACAGTGAAGTCTGGAGCTTGTTGACCTACTTTAATTTCTGGGCCAACTAATGTGATAGGGCCACCTGCAAATGTTACTACGCCAGTACGTTTTTCCATGTTGTATTCCTCCTAAGAGTTTTAATTCTAATTTATGTAAGGATACGTTTTGTATCTATGCATAGTATAACACTTACATTACCATAAGTAAACTAAAAAATTCGATATAGTATTTTTTAGGGAATAAATAGTATATCATTGGCTTCACAATCAAGAAAATATCTTATAACTACATTATATACGTATAGGTGTATTAAGATATATGAAAAAATTGTGTATACTATAAGGAGTATATTTAAATAATGATAATCCTGTAATATAGAAATTTAACTGAGAGGTCCTATGAAACCTATAGAGCTATTTATGCAGTTTTTCCGCCGAGAAGGTTGGGTGTATGCCATCGGATTAACTATGCTAATTGCTATTGATATAGCATTTTTATTTGTTCCACAATTCATTGGTAATGCCATCGATACTCTAAGTCACAATAAAGAGGGCTTAGTCAATTATATTATTTACTTTATTTTATTATTTATTATTATAACGATTCTAAAAGTTATTTCGCGACGCACCTTACTTGGTTCCATCCGTCGTATGGAGTACCTTTTTCGTGAAATCTTGTGTAGAAAAGCATTACAAATAAAAACAACATATTATGAGGCAAATGGACCTGGTAAAGTTATGGCGTTGATGACAAATGATGTTACATCTCTTCGTGTAGCGTTAGGTTTAGGTGTAATGATCGTGGTGGATATTATATTTTATTCCATTGTAGGATCTATTATTTTAATACAAAAAATAGATGGTCTATTAGCTTTTAAAATCATGACACCTGTATTCTTCATCATTGTTGCAATATTTGTGTTGGGCAGAAAATTACGTGCTAAACAGCGTAGTGCTCAAGCTACTTATAGTGATATGACAGAGTTTGGGCAAGAATTATTCCAAGGTATAGATGTAATTAGAGCCTTTAATCGAGAACGTATTATTTCTGACTCGTTTGAAAAAATAAATAAATTGAACTATAAGAAAAATATGGAGGTTGCCTTATTAGATTCTGTACTAACACCGTTAACAAGAATTGCACCGTTTATTTGTATTAGTATCAGTATTTTCATATGTGGTCACCTAGCTGTAAATGGTCAAATGTCCATAGGTGAATTTGTAACTATCAATTCATTCATTATGCTAATCGTAGGACCTTTAATTGGCTTTGGGGGACTCATTTCGATTGTACAAAAAGGCTTGGCATCTTTAGATCGTATTACCGATTTCTTACGACTACCAATAGAGTCAATTGATGACTCAACTGAAGTATTACCACTTGAGGATATTAATATACGATATTTAGATTTTAATTATGAAAATTCTAAAGGTCATGCATTGTCTCAAGTATCTACAACTATTCGTAAAGGCTCTTTTATAGGCATTGTTGGTAAACCTGGATCTGGTAAAAGTACTCTCTTTAAATTACTCATTGGTTTGCAAGAGTGTCCGCCTAAGTCTATATATTTTGGAAATCAAGATATATCAGATATACCATTATCTAAGCTTAGAAACTCAATTGCTTATGTGCCAACTCAATCTTATTTATTGAGTACTACTATTGAAGATAATATTAAATTTGGTAAAGAATTACCTATGCATGAATCCGTAGAGGTGGCTGCAAAAAAAGCCGACCTATATAGAGATTTAGGTAATCTATTAGATAATGACTTACATACTCTTGCAGAAGAAGGACATGATTTATCTGGTGGTCAAAAGCAACGTATTAATATGGCTAGAGGTTTTTATAAAAATGCACCATATTTATTATTAGATGATTGTTTCTCAGCTTTAGATGCAGTAACAGTAAATACTATTTTAGAGACATTACATACGGTAAATGCACAAACTATATTGTGCATTTCACAGCGTTTAGAGGTTATAGAAAAAGCAGATAAAATCCTTGTATTTGATGAGGGCCGTATTGTAGAAGAAGGTACTCATGAAGAATTATTAGCTAAAAAAGGCTTATATCACACCTTATATGAAGCGCAGAAAGGAGGGGCTAGTAATGAAAAAGCATAATTTTAAAAATGATTGGGCTTTGTTCTCCTATATAACTGCGTATATTAAGCCTTATTTGGGGATTTTATTATTAGCTACCATTGCGCTAGCTGGCAATTTAGTACTTTTACTTTTAAGACCTTATATAACTAAGCAAGTTATTGATCTCGGCTTTGCTACTAATGATATTAATGTTATCGAATATTATGCTGTAATATATGGTCTTACTATTATTGGTAGTGTGTTATGTATATTTGTAGAAAATTATTTTTTGAAAAGCTTTGGACAAAAAATTATTTATAATATACGTGCCATTGTATTTCAAAAGATACTTCATAAGTCCCATGATGAGTTTTATAAATTACCCATTGGTAATTGGGTAACTCGTATTACTAATGATGTAGAATCACTTCGTACCTTATATACAGACGTACTATTGAATTTAGCGAGTAGCGGCTTAATGATTATCGGTATTTTAGGATTCATGTATGCTATTAATGTACCGTTAGCAATTATCATGACGATTTTATTACCAATCATGGGCGTAATCATATGGGTATTCCAAAAGTTTTCTCGTAAAGCATTCCGTCAAGTTCGCCGTTCTGTAGCTGCCTCTAATGCGAGTATTAAAGAGCTATTAAACTACATAGTCATTGTCAAATCTTATAGCGGTGAAAAAGAAATTGAGGAGCGTTACAATACGGTTAATAAAGGTTTTTTAGAAGCCGGTCTTTTTGAAGTAACAACATTTTCTATTTTCAGACCTCTCGTTGATGGCTTGTTTTTTGTAGCTTTAATCGTCATATTTACTACTACTAATTTGGTAGATTCTGTAGCCGATGCAGGTACTGTATTTGCTTTCATTCAATATATGGATCGATTCTTTCAACCATTAAAGGACATTGCAGACAAATATAATTCCCTGCAAAGTTCATTAGCTGGTGCAGAACGGTTAGTTCCATTATTAGAGGAAAAAGAGCGAAATATGGTAGATGAAGTTCCAAAGGAACTGATTCCAGTAGAATCAATTGAATTTGATCATGTTTGGTTTTCCTATGAGAATAACGATGTCTATGCATTACAAGATTTCACCTTACATATTAAAGCTGGTGATTTTACTGGTATTGTAGGACCATCCGGTAGTGGTAAGTCCACATTATTGTCCTTACTAATGGGTATCTATAAACCTACAAAGGGTTCCATCTACATTAATGGTATTGATATTTCAAAATATGATAGTTCTGTACTTCGTCATTTAATGGGCTATGTATTCCAACAAGCTTACTTATTTAAAGGTTCTATTAAAGATAATCTTACACTTTTTGATAACTCTATATCTCATGATGAAATGGTAAAAGCTGCAAAACAAGTAAATTTAGATTCTATGATTGAACAATTACCTGAAGGCTATAATACACCTGTTGGGTACTTAGGTTCTTTATTATCAGATGGACAAAAGCAATTACTAGCCTTTGGTCGTACATTAATAAGAAATATACCTATTTTATTATTAGATGAAGCAACTGCTAATATTGATAGTCATACGGAAAAACAAATACAAGCAAGTATCGAAAATATCCGTGGCAGTAAAACAATCGTAAGTATTGCTCATCGGCTATCCACCGTACAAGACGCCAATGAAATTGTTTATATTGAATATGGTAAAATAAAAGAAAAAGGTTCTTTCAACGAATTGATTGAGTTAAAGGGCGCCTTTTATAATCTATGGATTCGTCAAAAAAGTGGGAGTTAGCATGGAATTTATCCAATCTAAAGATAATAAAACTATAAAGCATATAGTTTCTCTAGGGCAACGCAAAAATCGTAGTAAATATGGTGAATACATTGTAGAAGGGATTCGTTCCATTCGTGATATTTCAACTATGGGAGTAATAAAAGCAATTGTTATACGCGAATCTAAATGTAAAGATAAAAATATAGAGGCATTATTATCCTTAGAGTCGATGCAATCGATACCTACTTATATTGCTCAAGATCCAGTATTTGATAAAATTGATAACACCGTAAATGGACAAGGTATCGTTGCAATAGTATCTAAACCTAAACATAGTATGGAATCAATTTCTATTGAAGATGGTGTATATATTACATTAGATGGCGTACAAGACCCTGGTAATCTAGGTACGATTTTACGTACCGCTGTAGCGGCAGGTGTGAAGGGGATATTTTTAATGAAAGGTACTGTTGATCCATATAATGATAAGACTGTACGTAGTACAATGAGTGCATTACATAAAATACCAGTTTATGAAGATGTTACATTATCTATGCTTAATGATCTTATTGCAGAATCTAATATGTCTACCTATGTAACTGCCCTAGATAATTCAAAACCATACCATATGGTGGCCTATGATAAACGATGTATGTTGATTTTAGGCAATGAAGGGAATGGTGTAACACCAGAGGTTATGAATCTATGTAAACACCGTATTATGATTCCTATGTATGGAGATATAGAATCCTTAAATGTGAGTGTGGCAGCAGCTCTATGTATGTATAAAGCACAAGAACAATTGATGTGCTAATTAAAATATATTAGGGTTGAATTATGTATTTATGATAAAAATTTATAAGTATATCGAAAGTCCTCTACTAGTATACAAGTAGAGGGCTTTTGTATTGATTTTATAGCTCTGTATTTGGTACAATAACATATATCCTTTGTGGGAGAACAAAGTTCTCCCTTTTTTTTATGAAAAGGAAGTAAACTATGTCCAAATTAATAGTAAATGCAGATGACTTTGGTCTTCATAGTGCAGTTAATGCTGCCGTCATTGATGGTCATCGTACAGGTATCATTACGAGCACCTCTCTATTAGCGGGAGGCGAAGCTTTTTCAGAAGCCATAAGTATGGCAAAAAATAACCCTAAGTTGGGCATTGGTGTTCATATCGCCTTAGTAGGTGGACTTAAACCGGTATGTGATCCATCTGAAGTATCATCTCTGCTTACATCTGAAGGCGTATTTCCAGAAACATATATCGATTTTATGAAGCGAATTTATACTGGAAAGATTAATTATAGTGAATTGCGCAAAGAAATTCACGCTCAAATGGAACGTATTATGGAATCTGGTTTACATGTAACGCATATTGATGGTCATCAACATATGCATGTATTACCGACGGTACTACCAATCGTAATAGAGCAAGCTAAACAGTATGGTATTAATGCTATACGCATTCCAGATGAATCTTCTTTATTTGTCAATTATATGTACTCTCCGGTGCGATTGTTAGGTAAGGTGGGGTTATCTACTGTGGCTGCAAAAGCACGTCCTACAATACGTGATAACGGCATGTATTCCACACAATATTTTTGGGGTATGGTAAATGGGGGACACATTAATCAGAAAACGTTAATGGGTATATTAAAATCCGTATCTAAAAAATCGGGTACTCATGAATTGATGATTCATCCAGGTTTAAATAATACGCTTCTTGGAAATCAATATAAATGGGGCTATCATTGGGAAGATGAATTACAAGCTGTATGTTCCAACCATACGCATTTATATATTAGACAACATAATATTGAGCTAATTAATTATGGAGATTTGATATGAGTAAAATGATGAAGAGAGGCATTTTTATGTTTCTCTTACTATTGGCTGTGTCAATTGGTATCATTTACTACACTATTGATCTAGATGCATTAAAAACAATTTCATCATTTAATAGTATTTCTTTATTATTGGCTTTAGTGGCCTTAATAGTAGGCATGTATTTTGATGGTTTACGTTTACAAAGACTCGTAAAAATCGGAGGATATAAGTTATCTATAAAGGCTGTACTTCGTGTAATCTTTAGTAATTATTTCATGGCTATGTTAACCCCAGGTGCTAGTGGGGGTGCTGTTGCTCAAGTATTAGTATTACGGAGTTATGGTGTGCCAATATCTAAAGGGACTCCTATTGTGTTAATACGTACCGTATTTTCTATTATGTTCCTTGTTATTATGTTACCCTTCGTATTCTTAAGAGATGCTATTGAAATTCCATATATTTCAAGAGATATGCTATTGATTTTTGCAGTAGTATCTGTCATTGCAATGCTGGTAGGTACTTATATCTTACAAACTAAATATATGCGTCAATTCGTATATAACTTAGCGCAACGGTTTAAAGCACATAAAACGAAAGATTGGCTTTCTAAATTAGAAACATTGAATCAAGGTTTAGGATTACTATATAAACAACCAATTCAATCGTTTATTGTATTTATTGAATCTGGGTTGAGTCTATTATGCTTATACTGTATTGCGCCAGCATTAATGTATGCTTTTACACCAGATATTCCTATCATTGATATATTAGATCGAATGATTCTATTGAATCTTATTTTATATTTTGCACCAACACCAGGGGGAACAGGGATTGCAGAAGGACTATTTGTAGTATTGTTTAGTACCTTTGTCCCTAATGGAACGGTTGGTATTCTTGCTGTAGCATGGCGCGTTATGGCAGAGTATTTGCCATTTTTTGTCGGCATGTATGCGGTGTTAACATTATATGGGCGTCAATTTGTAGCCCAAGAAACTTCAACAGAACAATAAGGGAGTGTGTGTTCTATGACTAAACCAAAAAAAGATAAGTTTTATCTGGTGCAAGAAGATATTTTACCAGAAGCGATAAAAAAGACGATTAAGGTAAAAGAAATTTTGAAACTAGGTGAGGTTAAAACTATTAACGAAGCAGTGGAAAAGATGGATTTAAGTCGTTCTGCATACTATAAGTATAAAGACTATGTATTCCCATTTTTTGAAATTGCTCAAGGTAAAATTGTAAGCATTTATGTTTCAATGTCTAATGAATCAGGTATGTTATCTAGTGTGTTAAAAGCTATTGCAGAACGCAATGGTAGTATATTGACTATCAATCAAGACATTCCACTACAAGGTATAGCTAATAGCAGCATTTCCTTTGAAACTAAAGACTTACAAGGTTCATTAGAAGATTTATTATTAGATATTCGCTCTATGAAGGGCATTATTAAAGTAGAAATTTTAGGCCAAGCATAGGCTAATTAAGAGAGTAGGACGATTATGACC
>USQK01000064.1 GCA_900556785.1 uncultured Veillonella sp. | reverse complement strand
TTCCGGTATCGGTTGCTCTAGCCGTATCGGTGGTTATTTCTACGCATATGGAGCTCATACAACTCATGGTCGTGCGCTTCCTTACGCACAAGGCGTTAAACTTGCTAACCAAGACTTAGAAGTTATCGCTTGCTCTGGTGATGGTGATGCGTTCGCTATTGGTATGGGTCACACTATCCATGCTTTCAAACGTAATGTAAATATGACATACGTCGTAATGGATAACCATGTATATGGTTTGACTAAAGGTCAAGCATCCCCTCGTTCCGATATCGGTTTTGTTACAAAAACAACTCCTCGTGGGGCTTTCGAATCTCCATTGTCCGTTTGTGAAACTGCAATTGCTGCAGGTGCTACATTCGTAGCACAAGGTTACATGATTAATCGTGCACAACTTGTAGAGTTGATTCAAAAGGCAATGGATCATGAAGGTTTCTCCTTTATCAACGTATTCAGCCCATGTGTTACATACAATAAACACAACAGCTATGACTGGTTCAAAGAACATTTGGTAGAATTGCCAGAAGGTTATGACCCAACAGATCGTGCAGTAGCACTTAAAACATTGGGTGAAACTGATGGATTGGTAACAGGTGTTATCTATCAAGATACTACTAAACCTTCCTTCGAAAAAGCTCTGGCAGCAGCAAATGGTGGTCCACATCCTCGTCCATTAACTGAAGATGTTGTAAAACCAGATCAAGCGCTATTCGATAGCCTTTGCAATCAATTTAAATAATCTTATCTAAATTGAATTATGTATAATCTGAACCCCTCTTTACTGAATGTCTGGTAAAGAGGGGTTTTTACATTATGACATTATGAATAGTATGATTACTTTAGAGTGTTGTGAATGATACGGTTATTTTATAGTGGTATGAATGATACGGTTATTTTATAGTGGTATGAATCGTATTATTACTTTACGGAGGTTTTCTTAATTGATATACTAATTTATAATTTAGGATATTTATAATTAAGTAAAAATTGAACGCTTATAAGTATAAGAGGCTATTATTTCAGAATATGAGGCATAATGGAAACGTATAGAAGTATCATTTACTATGCGATTCATTAAGGAGAGGGAATGAGTAACGTGTCGAATGAATATAATGAAGCATTACTAGAGCCACTTAAGTATTATCGGGAAGAGTTAAAGGACGCCTTCCAACAAGTAACCGAAGAATACTTTCAACAACTAGTAGATCAATCAAAGATTGATATAGATAACAACAAAGTATTAATAGATAAGTATACTGTTGTATCAGAAAATCGCGATCAATCAAACACATCCTATAAACGATTTGGCCTTATCAAAAAGGTTGATATTGTTATTGGTATAGGTGCCATTATTTATGGTATTTATCAGTTTTCACAAGAGTATATTGATATTGTAGCGGTTATTGTTTCTATACTTATATTAGTTCTATGTGTAGGGCTTTACCTATATTGGATTAAGCCTAATAGTAAAAGCCTTGAAGAAAAACTTAATGATTTAGATGCTACATTAGCTAAAATGCGTCAAGAAGGCTATGAGATGATGGCCCCTTTAAACAATCTATTTCATAGTGAAATGACTGTAGAACTTATAAAAAAGGCGATTCCCTTTATTCATATGGATTCTAACTTTAATATTGAACGGTACGAACAGCTGGTTAAAGATTATGGATTCTTAGAAAAAGGTGATGTGAATCATTCCACCTTAGATATTGCTTCTGGTGATATTTTAGGAAACCCCTTTGTTTTTCTGAAGCGCATAATCCACTGGATGGATGATTATACCTATGAAGGCACCTTAAATGTTACGTATACAGAAGAGTATGTTGATTCTAATGGGAATCTAAAAACTCGTGATGTTAACGAAACATTACGGGCCGTTATAAGACAACCAGGTCCTTATTATGCGAATAGAGTATCTTTAGTGTATGGTAATCATGCAGCACCTAACTTAACATTCCATAGAAAACCACCTGAAAAAGGATTCTTCAATTTTGGTGGTGCCAAGAGTCGGATAGCCAAAGGCATTGCTAGTCTTAGACAGAAGGGTCAGGATTCATTGGAGAATGGTGGAGGCTTCCAAGCTCTAGCCAATGAAGAGTTTGATGCACAATTTAATGCATTAGATCGCAACAATGAGGTTGAGTTCCGCGTACTATTTACGCCATTAGCACAAAACAACTATAAGGATATTTTTGAAAACTCTCCATATGGAGATGACTTTATATTTAATAAAGAGTGTAAAATTAATGAGATTAAAGCTGACAATTCTCAAAATTGGGACTTTGATACATCACCATCTCAGTATTATGATTTTTCATTCCAAAAGATTAAAGAGAAGTTCATTAATTACAACTGTAGTTACTTTGATCACATGTATTTCTCATTCCTACCAATTTTAGCGATTCCTGTGTATCAACAAATGGCTTCTAATGATTATATTTATGGCAAGTCTTATAATTTCAAATATAATGATTACATTACAGAAATGCTAGCAAATAAAATGGGACTTAATTTATTTGTTCCTCCTGATGCGGCTCAGCGGAATAATGTAAAAACAATTCTTAAGACTAGCCACCATAAAAATGAAGGTGACTCTGAGGTAATTAAGGTAGATGCCTATTCTTATAGGGCCATCGAACACGTAGATCAAGTGCCTGTACGAGCTGGTAATGGTAGAACCTATTATGTTCCAGTCCGCTGGGACGAGTATGTTCCTGTTACAAAACACGAATTGATAGAGGTTTCAGAAATTAAATCTGCTGGAGAGAATTTTAATCATATTAAAGGTCTAGATCAGTATCAAAAATCTGAAAATAATAGAGATAGGTCTTTTGCATACGATCACTTTATGGCAGGTAAACTATATCGACAAAATCAGTCTCTCGACGATTTATTAAATACTATTTACAAAGAATTTGGAGGTACCCAAAATGGCTAACCAACTCGACGAAATGAATCCGGAAATTATGTCTGAAGGCAGAGATGTGCATGTTATTGCTAAGGTAATCCCTGTTGAAACTAGTGGCTTTGAAAAACTTCTTCCAACGATCCTTATGGCAGTTGGTGTTATCGGTATCGTTTTAGGCATAGTTATAGACAAGTATTTAGTATCTATTATTGGCGCCATTGTATTGATTTATCCATGGTGGCGATTAAAACAAATTAGCTCAGAGTTTAATATGATGGAACAAAGAATTCAAAATGCTGCATCTGAAATTGATAACTATATGGAGCAACGTGTTGTGATTCTTTCTAATGCGGCTAAACTTGTGGAAAAATCTATTGAAGTTGATAAGGATATCCTTGTAGACATTGCTAAGTATAGAAGTGGTAATTTTTCTGAAGCATCTAGAAGTGATGTGAATGCACAACTTAACAAGGCTACAAGAGCCCTCAACGTAGCTATAGAAAATTATCCTGAATTACAAAGTCAAGATACGATTCGTGATGCAATGCAACAAAATTCTTACTTACAAAAAGAAATTACTGCAGCTAGAACGTTGTATAATGATGCTGTAAATACTTGGAATAGAGAAATCTTTGAATTCCCATTTAAAAAGATTGTAGCGGCCAAAGAAGGTAGAACTACAAGAATTCCATTTATTGCTGATCAAGAAACTAAAGAAAAAGCTAAGGGCGTTTTCTTTTAAGGGATAGGCAATTGGACGTTAGTATATGAAGGGCATACTATAAAATCTGACATTAGTATATAAGGGGATACTATGAAGTCTTATGAAAAAGGGATTAGCTTGTCCATCTGGACATTGAGTTGGCCTATATTTATTGAAGTGTTCCTACAGCTGTTAGTAGGTAATATAGACCAAGTGATGATGAGTCACTACTCTCCTCAAGCGGTAGCGGCTGTGGCTAATGCCAATCAAATTTTAAATATATTTATTATGCTCATTATTGTTATGAGTACAGCTACGACGATTTTGATTGCCCAGTATTTAGGGGCTCGAAATCAGTCTAAGCTATCAGAGGTATGTACGGTCAGTTTGGTGTTGAACTTCTTATTTTCATCTGTTGCGGCCGTATTCTTTATTACCTGTCATGAATGGATTTTTACATGGCTAGGTATACCTCCTGAAACGATGAGCGATACGTCGATATATACGACCATTGTGGCCGCAGGATTACCGATTCAGGCTATGTATTACGCGCTGGTTGCCGTATTTAGAGGCCATTCATTAACGCGTGTTACTATGTATATCGCGTTAGTTATGAATGTTATCCATATCACAACTAACTATATATTAATATTTGGTCATGGTCCCATACCAAGCCTTGGTGTACTAGGGGTATCAATTTCTACCTGGTTATCTAAGGTGGTAGGCCTCGTAATTATTGGCTATACCTTTAAGAAGTTGCTTACTTTAGAGGTGAGCTTCAAATTTTTAAAACCATTCCCGTGGCATACGGTTAAGTCTTTACTAAATATCAGTGTTCCCTCTGGTGGTGAAACCTTAAGTTATCAGTTATCTCAGACAACGATTATGAAAATGGTCAACATCCTAGGGCTAGCTGTTATTAATACAAAGGTATATGTATCGGTTATTGCTATGCTTTGCTATGTATATACCATAGCATTAGCAAATGCATCTCAAGTTATTGTGGGTTACCTGATGGGGGCTAAACGACAAGCTGAGGTGACAAATCGCGTATGGCATTCTATGTTGTTAGCCATTGCCATTAGTGTAGGACTGGCTACGTTCTTTTATATTACCAGTGATATTGTACTATCCATATTTACTACGGATCCAGAAATCCTATCGTTAGCACATAATGTATTATTGATTGAGATTTTCCTTGAGTTAGGTCGTGCCGTTAATATTGTTATGGTTGGCTGCTTACAAGCAGCAGGAGATATTAGAACACCGATGCTCGTAGGCATTTTTGGCATGTGGCTATGTGCTGTACCATTGTCCTATCTATTTGGAATTTACTGGGAATGGGGGCTCGTAGGCATTTGGATTGCCATGGCGGTAGATGAAATTTTACGAGGTTTATTATTTGTATATCGCTGGTATAGTGGGAAGTGGAAAAATAGACGCCTCATAGAGGCATAGTCTTATATTTACACGATTTCAATATACTTTTAGTAGTTTGTAGATATAGTTAGCCTTACATTGGAGAGTGTAAGGCTAATTATTTGTGAAAGTAGGTTTATATGAGTAAGACAGTAGGCATTATTGGCTTAGGTTTACTAGGTGGTTCATTGGCGAAGGCTTTAAAGGCCTATACCGATTATGAGGTGGTAGGCTATGCGCGTCGCCAAGAGGTTTGTGATGCGGCCATTCAGGATGGGGTGGTAAAAGCTGCTTGGACTGAGGTAGAACCATTGATTGAAAATTCAGATATAGTTGTATTTTCATTGCCTCCAGATACAAATGCAAGACTATTTACAGAAATGGCACATCTTTTTAGACTAGGACAAGTGGTGACTGATGTATCTAGTGCAAAGGAAAACTTTGTACGAGCTGTATATGATTCTATTCCGAGAGGGACAATTTTTGTGTCTGTTCATCCTATGGCTGGCTCTGAAAAGGGTGGCTACGAAGTATCTCATAAAAACCTATTTAAAGGTATGGGCTGGATTGTACTAGAGGATAAGGCCTCTGATGTATATAGTGAAGAGGTTGCTCAAGAACTAGCTGAAATGGGACGTGCTGTAGGATCACGTATTGAATTCGTCGATATCTATGCTCACGATGCGTATTTAGCTATGGTGAGTCATATGCCACATTTATTGGCAGCCATTTTAACTCAAGTTTCCGGTGGTGATGAATTAGGCGAGTTGCGCATGAAACTATCTGCAGGGGGCTTTAGAGATTGTACACGTGTTGCCGGTGGTTTGCCATCTATGTGGCGTGAAATCATTTATGGTAATAGACACAATGTAATTGAAGGTCTTTCACAAATCGAATCTGAAATTCAACGGGTAAAAGAGATACTTTCACAAGAAGATGAAGGTCAAAGTCTAGAAACCTATTTAGAACGAAGCAGAGAAATTCGCGGTAAATTACCATATTTAACAGGACAAATAAAGAATAGCTAATGATAAATAATTATTAGCTAAGGCTATACATTGGTTAACATTCATAGAGTACTAACAATGAGTAATTAACATTCATTTGAGTTTGATGTCTATTTATATAGCTGAAGTAACGCGGTTTATGCAGTATAATGTGTATACTAGAGTTCGTAAAGAATATACATTTAACATATTATTTAGTTAAGGAGATACCATGAGTTTGTTACAAGAAACTTGTGACGCTATTAGAGGTCGCAGTCATGAAATTGAACAACATATAATCGATAGTTGGAATGCAGGTTCATCTGTAGAACAATATGGGCGACTTGTAAACGTGGTGGCTCAATATGGTGCGGCTACAAATCAGGAACACTTAACGGTTCCAAAGCCTTGTATGATTATTGCCTCTGCCGATCATGGCGTGGCCGATATGGGCGTAAGTGCATACCCAAAGGAAACAACTGTAGGGATGACACAAAACTACTTAATCCCTAAGGGGGCTGGTGCCAATTCCTTAGCTAATTACTGTGGTGCTCAAATGGAAGTTATCGACATGGGCATCGATGCAGATATGAGCTGGGTACAAGGATTACGTATTCATAAACTTGGCATGGGTACAAAGAACTTTGTAGAAGAACCTGCCATGACTCGTGAGCAAGCCGTTGAAGGTATTGAAACGGGCATTCGTCTTGTAAAAGAGAAAATTGACGAAGGCTTTAATGTCTTCTTAGTAGGGGAAATGGGTATTTCCAATACTACTGCCAGTGCTCTTATGACTGCTAAATTTGCAGGACTCACAGCAGAGGAAGCTACAGGTCGGGGCACTAATATTTCTGACGAACGTCTGAAGTTAAAGCAACGCATTGTACATGATGTATTAGAAAAATATAAAAATATTCCGAAAGATGATGCAATCGGAATTTTATCCTCTGTGGGCGGCTTTGAATTTACATGTATCGTAGGTGTTATTCTAGGTGCTGCAGCGAACAATGCACTTGTTATTATTGATGGTTTTAATACATCTGCTTGTGCATTGGTTGCTAAAACATTAGTTCCACAGGCGATGGATTATGTAATGGCATCTCATTTATCTGCTGAAAAAGCGGCTAAATCTTCTTTAGAAAATTTAGGCCTTGAAGCCTATGTTGATTTAGGGCTATGTCTCGGTGAGGCCTCTGGTGGCTCCATTCAAATGGGAATGCTAGATCTTGCCGTTCATATGTATTTGGCTGTTACAGGAGGTAAGGCATGAGAACTTTTACAATTGAACCATTACATGCACCATCCATGGAAGCATGCCGATTACGTATCGATAATTTAACAAAACCTATTTATAGCCTTGCAACATTAGAGTTAATAGCTGAGCGTTTTGCAGGCATTCTGGCAGATCCTCAACCAAATCATTTACGATATGGCGTACTTGTGGTGGCGTCGGACCACTTGGTAGATGGTCCCCAAAATAGTCAGCATGGTAGTGAAAGTTATGAGGATATCAAGCGTTTCAATGAAGGTAGAACGGCTACGCAGGGGGCGGCATTTAAGTTAAATGCAGACGTACATGTTGTAAATGTAGGTCTTGAGCAAGATACTAGTAATCTAGAATATATTGATCAACAAGTCATTCGTAAAGGATCTCATTTCTTTGGTGTAGAACCGGCTATTTCTCAAGAGGAATTAGAGAGCGCTTTAGAGTTAGGATTCACCTATGCTGATAAATTACATAACGATGGATTGCAAGTCATTGCTATTGGTAATATTGGTGAACGAGCATTCCTTGATTCTCTCGTAACGACGGCTACAATTACGGGCTGTGCCTATGACGATATTCTCGTTCATACCGAATGTGGACCTACGGTAGAACAACGGGCTGCTCATATTCATTCTTTTGTAGATCGTTTTAATATCGCTGTGGATGATTGGTCTGCTTTGAGTGAAAGTGAGCGCCGTGATGCGGTATTACACTTACTTCAGGTAGCAGGGGGACTAGATATTGCATTCTTAACAGGTTTTATCTTAGGTGCCGCAAGTCACCGTATGGCAGTAGTATTTGATAATGCCGTAACAGGCGCAGCTGTGTTGGCAGCAGTTACTATTGAGCCATTAGTTAAGGACTATATATTCCCATCCGCCGCCTATGAGGAACCAATTCATAAGGAACAATGTCGATTCCTTGGAATAAAACCATGTTTACACTACAATTTACAAATTGATGAAGCATTGGGTTCCACAATGGGGTTATCTATTATCGATGCATCTATGCATATGTTAAATGATATGAAAACCTTCGTTGAAGCTGAGGTTAAAGCGGCTGAAGATGGTGCCGGTAAAGGTAGACAAAAGAATAAAGAATAATCTATATAAAAGAGGGAGTATTAAATCCCTCTTTTTATATGTTTTATGCTCAATTATGCAAAATTAACTGAGAATTTCATGGAAAAACCATTGACACTATATGTGTAAATTGATATTATTATAGGGCAGTCAGGACAGACTTAAATTCTTCTTGACGACAGATTGATGATTATGTTATATTAATTATCGGTTCTGTATGCGGGAATAGCTCAGCGGTAGAGCACCGCCTTGCCAAGGCGGGGGTCGCGAGTTCGAATCTCGTTTCCCGCTCCATACATTCCTCGATAGCTCAGTCGGTAGAGCAATCGGCTGTTAACCGATCGGTCGTAG
>USQK01000063.1 GCA_900556785.1 uncultured Veillonella sp. | reverse complement strand
GCAAGGTGATTTTTTTGTATAACTTTCGTTGCCGCACCCGCATAGCGGGTGGTTTAATGATTCGCGACTACGTCGCGAACCAGTCTAAAGACAATAACTAAAAAAGTCCCTTCTGTACTATACAGAAGGGACTTTAGCAATTCATATTATTTCTTTTTAAACATCAAGTAGATGCAATAAATCACAAGACCATATGTAATGATATCAAACACTTGAAGGAATGGTACCATTTTGGAAATTCTTGTAAAGCCATGGATATGAATATCTGCAGCAACTAATGCTACAAGATTTAAGCGGTGAAGCCAAATACCTGTTGTTCGACCAGATGCAGTTACCTTTCTCAACTTTGGTGTTAAGAATGCAAGGCCAGAAATTGTAGCAATACCAAAAGAAGTGAGGGCTACATAGCCACCCCACCAACCGAGGATAGATTTAGCAGCTTTACCAAAATAGAGATATAAATGGAATGCAATAACAGCTACAGTTGCTATACCTAATGCACGATGCACCTTATACATATCACCTAAATTATAGCGGCTTGTAAACCATTTAGGGCGAGTTGCTAAATAGGTCATAACAATCCATACACACCATGGCACAAGACCAGTATAAACTTTGTAGTTACCAAAAGCACGACCGCCTGCGATGTAACCCCACTCTAATAAACCAATCATAATTAAGGATAATACAGCAATCCATATAAAGATATGGTAAATACTTTTTTGCTGTTTTGTTGTAACTTGATCCATCATATACCTCTCGAAAACATCATCTAAAAATTAATCTATACGATATAGTTTATCATTTAAACCGAATTTTGTAGATTACTTATATTCGATAGATGGTATTTATTATAAGAATAATTCTAAATAGCAAGTTATATAGTATCAAAACTATACAAAAAGCCCCTTGTAGTAGTGAGCATCAGCTTTCACTATTACAAGGGGCTACGATTAATTTGTCATATCATGAAGGACATACAAATCATTCATCATCCTAATTATTTTTCGTCTCGTTTACGATATACAATGAACGGACGTGTTAAGTAGTTGAGTGGAACACTCAAGCAGTGTACCAAACGGCTGAATGGGAAGATAATAGCAACCACCATCCAAGCCAACATGTGGAATTTAAACATGAATGGCACGCCTTCCATCAAGGATGGATCAGGCATAAAGGATAGCAAGCTACGGAACCATGGGCCGATGGATACACGGTAATCAAAGAACCCGGATGCATTAAGTAATGTACCGGCCATACCACTAAAGATAGCCAATGTTAAGAATAAATATAGCCATTTATCAAAGCCAGATGTATTTACTTTCATAGCAGGTACAGTAAAGCGGCGTTTCATCAAGAGCAAGAAACCAACGATAAAGATGATACCCGCTACAGCACCCATATACAATGCACCTTCATGGTACATATGGTCATTAATACCCATAGCTGCAGTCCAAGTTTTAGGTACTAATACACCTACTACGTGACCGCCGATAACGCATAGCAAACCAAAGTGGAACAATGGATTGGCAATACGTAATTGTTTTTTCTCTAAAAATTCACTTGATTTTGTAGTCCAGTTTCTTTCAAAGTAGAAGAAACGAACAAGTGTGCCTACGATTAAGAAGGTAAACGCAATATATGGCAAAGCGCCCCATAAAAATAGATTCATCGTGCACCGTCCTCCAATCCATTTGCAACCGACAATATGATATCAAATAAGAATGCATAGGTCAGTTTTGCTTCGATCAATCGATCCCTAATATATTCTAGCTTTGGTTTACAATAATCATATACTTCACGAGCCTTTTCAGGTTCGATAACTGCACATAACTCTAAAATAGCTGGAATATAGTCAGGCATCTCCTTTGGTAAATCATAGCCATTTTCTAGGAAGAAGGCTTTATATTTAACGAGTTCCTCTGCTTGTTCCCCTGTACCTTGCAATTCGTAAGTCGATAAGTACATCGTCGTATTACGGCTGAAGTCAAAGATACGTACGTATTGGTCTTCAAAGGCCTTACGATCCGTTTCTTCAATGTAATCAAAGAACTCTAGCAATCCTTGGCGAAGCTGAGGATGCTCAACAGAGTAAGTATCCTCTTTCCATTCACCAAGTTCATTGTACCAAGATTCATCTGGATACCGAAGCAAAAAAGAAGCAATGAGAGCTATTTTTTGTGCATCATCCATTATGGCAACCCCCTGTCGGGCATGCAAAACCACGATTGTGTTGCATTTCTAAGCGACCTTCGCGAGATACGTTAACATCGGATGGGATAACAAAACGATCATTATATTTAGACAAGGCTAATAATTTGTACATAGCATACATTTGCTCTTCTGTAAGATCTACTTCATGAGCGATTGCTTCGTCACCTGTCTCACGGCGGCGCATGTATTCACGCATATCGAGAATGCGTTGTAATACACGAGCTAAAATATCTGTATTACCAGCAGTAAACATATTAGCTAAGTATTGTACAGGCACGCGCATTTCATGTGCATCTGGCAAGTATACATCAGATGTAACACGTTGTAAGATTGGGCTGAGCGGTGGCACATACCAAACCATTGGCAATGTGCGATACTCTGGATGCAATGGCAATGCAACGCCCCATTCTTTTACAAGCTTGTAAACAGGAGATTTTTTAGCTGCTTTCAAGAAGGCTTCAGAGATACCTGCTTCACGAGCGGCTTTAATAACCTCTGGATCATTAGGATCCAAGATCAAATCTACTGTATTTTGGTAAATTTCTTGTTCATCCTTCGTAGCTGCCATTTCTTGAACTTTGTCCATATCGTATAAAACTACACCAACATAGCGCATACGACCTACACATGTTTCAGCGCAAATTTGAGGCAAGCCATTTTCCAAACGAGGGTAACAGAATACACATTTTTCAGCTTTATTTGTTTCCCAGTTATAGAAGATTTTTTTGTATGGGCAAGATGGAACGCAATGTCTCCAACCGCGGCATACATCTTGAGAAACAAGTACAACACCATCTTCATCACGCTTGTAGATAGCACCGGATGGACATGCTGCTACACATGCAGGATTCAAACAGTGGTTACAAAGACGTGGTAAATAACGCATGAATACTTCTTCGTAGTCAAATACGATATCATCACCCATTTTAGCCAAGTTCACATCTTCCCGTGCATGATGACCACCAGCCAAATCATCATCCCAGTTAGGGCCCCATGTTACTTCCATTTTTTGCTTTGTTAACAAAGAACGAGGACGTGCTACAGGTTGATTATTTTTACGACCGGTATGAATCAATGTCTCATAATCGTATGTCCAAGGTTCAAAGTAATCCGTAATTTCTGGTTGTTCTGGATGATAGAACAACTTCATCAATCGAGAGCCTTTAGAGCCTGTGGAAAGCGCCAAATTACCGCTTTTATCGAGAGTCCAGCCACCCTTCCATTTCTCTTGGTTTTCCCAATTACGTGGGTAACCCACGCCAGGGCGGGTTTCCACGTTATTAAAGTACATATATTCCGCGCCTTCGCGGTTCGTCCATGTATTTTTACAAGTAATAGAGCATGTATGACAGCCTAAACACTTGTCCAAATTTAGGACCATGGATACTTGAGCTTTAATCTTCAAGCCAATCCACCTCCTTCAATTTACGAGCCACAATTGTCATATCACGTTGGTTACCAGTTGGGCCATAGTAGTTAAAGCCATAGCTCAATTGACCATAACCGCCGATCATGTGTGTCGGCTTCATGTGAATATGTGTTGGCGCATTGTGTGTACCACCGCGACGATCTTTCTTAACTTGCGTACCAGGAACGTTGATGTGACGGTCTTGGGAGTGATGCATATAAGAAATGCCACGAGGAATACGTGGAGATACAACTGCACGAGCTGCAACTACACCATTTTTATTGAAAGCTTCTACCCAGTCGTTATCTTTAACACCAATTTCTGCTGCATCATCTTCGTTAAGCCAAATTGTTTGGCCTCCGCGGAATAATGTTAACATTTGTTGGCTATCAAAGTACATACTATGTGTAGACCACTTATTATGTGGTGTTAAGTATTTCAACGTAATTTCTGGAATACCTTCTTGTTTATAATCACCTTGTACTGGTTTATATGACAATACAGGTTTGTACAATGCCATAGCTTCGCCATAGTCGCGCATCATTTCATGATCACAATAGAACGATTGACGACCTGTTACAGTACGGAATGGTACCTTATCTTCTGTAGATGTTGTAAATGGAGAATAACGACGATTTTTATCGTTCTTACCAGTACTTGTTACAGAGCTAATGATAAAGCGTGGTTGACGAACCATGTCATCGAAAGTAATCTTTTCTTGTTCGCGACCTTTTGCATTCTTTTCAAGCCCAGAAAGACCTGTTTTTTCTTCCATCGCTTTCCAAGAACGAACCGCTAATTTACCATTTGTACAAGAAGATAATGTTAATACAACATTACAAGCTTCCTTACATTCGTAAATGCTTGGACGGCCATGAGAAATGAAGTCTGGATTATCAATCGTACCATTTTGACCATACAATGTTTGATATTCGTCAGATACATCCCACGCCAAACCGTGAGCACCCATTTTATTTTCGATATTAGGTCCTAAAGCAATGTATTTTTCAAAGATCTGACTGTAATCGCGTTTTACATGAACGAGGTTCGGCATTGTTTTACCAGGGATTGGTTCACATTCGCCTTTACTCCAATCAAGAACTTTACCTTCTGGTTGCGCTACTTCGCCTGGGCTATCATGGCCAAGTGGAGTAGCTACAATATCTTCATATTCTGTAAAGCCAGATTCTTTTGCTACGCGAGATACTGTTTCTGCAAGAGTGCGGAATGTATCCCAGTCAGATTTAGTTTCCCATGCGCAATCAACAGCTGCTTGGAATACATGTACATATGGATGCATGTCCGTAGAAGACAAGTCTTCTTTTTCATACCATGTAGCTGCGGGGAACACGATATCAGAATATAAACCTGTAGACGCCATACGGAAGTCGATATCAATTAAGAGATCAAGCTTACCCGCACCATCTGCTTCGCGCCATTTAATTTCTTCTGGACGCGTAGGAGCATCATCATCTTCCAATACGGCATTTTTTGTGCCTAATAAATGTTTCAAGAAGTACTCATGACCTTTAGAAGAGGAGCCGATAAGGTTCGCACGCCATACAAACAGGTTGCGAGGGTGGTTTTCTTTAGCTGCAGGATCCTCTACGCAGAATTGTAAATCTTTATTTTTCAAGGCTTGTGCTACATATTGGTTGATTTCTGCTTCTGTACTAGCACCGGCTGCGCGAGCATCATTAATCAATTCTTGGCTACCTTTATTGAAAGTAGGATAAGATGGCAACCAGCCTAAACGAGCTGCTAATACATTGTAATCCCCAGGATGACGATAGCGAGGTTTAGCCAATTTAGATACGCGGTCTGCCAAATCGATGCAGTCAGAACGATATTGCTCTGTAGCAAAGTAGAACCAAGATGTACCATTTTGCAAACGAGGAGCCTTACTCCAGTCATTGGCAGTCATGATACCACCCCAACCTTCAACAGGACGAAGTTTTTCTTGACCTACGTAGTGGGCCCAACCACCACCGTTAACGCCTTCTGTACCACAGAACATGATAAGGTTCAAAATAGTGCGGTAAATAACATCGGCATGGTACCAGTGGTTGATACCACCGCCCATGATAATCATGGAACGACCTTTCGTTTTTTCTGCATTATCTGCAAACTCACGTGCTGTAGCAATAGCAATGTCCGCTTTTACGCCAGTGATTTTTTCTTGCCATGTAGGTGTATAAGGTGTGTCGTCAGTGTAAGCTGTCGCTACCTCACCACCGATACCGCGGTCAATACCATAGTTAGCAAGAATAAGATCGTATACAGTAGTCACTTTCATAGGACCATCAACAGTTTGTACTGTAATAGTTGGAATAGCGCGTTCAATAATGCCTTCGTGCTCTTCATCACCAAAGTATGGCAATTTAACAACAGTCACATCTTCCCGTTGATCAAATACTGATAAACGAGGATCGATTTTAGCCCCTGTATCACGATTTTCAAGACGTAAGTTCCATTTCTCAGGATGTGTGTGACGTTCACCCATTGTACCATTAGGAACAACGATTTCATTTGTTAGTTCATCAATCAATACCATTTGGAAGTCAGCGCCTTCCTCTTGGCGGCCTAAGTCCTTAGCATTCAAGAAACGGCCTGGTTGAACCGTGCCGTTGATGTCTTCAACACGCACAAGGAATGGCATATCTGTAAACTCTTTTGCATACTCTTTGAAGTATGGAGTTTCTTTATCGATGTAATATTCTTTTAGAATAACGTGACCCATTGCCATGGCAAGAGCCGCATCGGTACCAGCTTTTACATTGAGCCATGCATCAGAAGAAGTTGTAGATTCCGCATAGTCAGGAGACACCGATACTACCTTAGTCCCTTTATAGCGAACCTCTGTCAAGAAGTGAGCATCTGGCGTACGAGTCAACGGTACGTTAGAACCCCACGTCATAATGTAACCAGCATTATACCAGTCACCAGATTCAGGTGTATCAGTTTGTTCACCCCAAACTTGAGGGCTGGAAGGTGGCAAATCGGCATACCAGTCATAGAAGGACAATGGTGTACCACCCATCAAGTTAAGGAAACGAGCCCCTGCTGCATAGGACAACATGGACATCGCAGGAATTACTGAGAATCCTGCGTTGCGGTCAGGGCCGTAAGTTTTTGCTGTATATAGTAAGGATGCTGCAGTGATTTCTGTTGCTTCATCCCATGTGGAGCGCACAAAGCCACCCATACCACGGGCAGACTTATATTTTTTCGCTTTTTCAGGATCTTCTACGATAGATTTCCAAGCTTCGATTGGGTTCTTAGCATTCTTCTTTGCTTCTCTCCAAAGCTCAGCCAATTCGCCACGTACATAAGGATATTTTACGCGCAAAGGGCTATAGAGATACCAAGAGAAGGTCGCACCACGAGGGCACCCACGTGGTTCGTAATCCGGCATATCATCTGGTGTTTCAGGGTAATCAGTTGCTTGATTTTCCCAAGCTACAACACCATTTTTAACATAAATGTTCCAGCTACAAGAACCAGTACAGTTTACACCATGAGTCGTACGGACTACTTTATCGTAAGACCAACGATCACGATAAAAATTTTCCCACTCGCGACCACCATCTTCTGTGATTTGATGACCACTTGGAGATACTTCCTTCTTGCGAAGAAACTTAAACTTTTGAGACAACAAGCTCATCTCGTGTCCTCCTTCAAAACTACAAAAAAATCCCTTGTGCTAGCTGAGCTAACACAAGGGAGAAAATACTGTTATTCGATATTACTAATATTAGGGTCTATATTATCAACCTCTAAATCAAGCAATCCGATTAAAGCATCAAAATCACAGATTACTAGATGGTGTTTATCATAGGCTACATAGCCCAACTTACGCAACTCACTTAGCATGCGATTTAAACTTTCTCTTGATGTGGCAGCAAATTCAGCCAACTCTTGATTTGTTAGGGCGATATCGATAAAGATACCATCCTCGCGCTTCACACCATAACTATTGGCTAAGCGCAACAAGGTAGAATAAAATGCTCCCTTCTTGCCGTATAACAGCAAGTCTCGGTATTTTGCCTGTTGACGCCGCATATGTAATGTATAGATTTTCATCATCGCAATAGCCAATGAATGATCTTTTGCAATAGCTGATTCTAACAAATCATAGCGAATGGAATAAACAGTGCAATCCTCCCGAGCGATGGCGTTGAACACGTATGTTTTTGTGTTCTCCTCATACAACGGAACCTCACCAATTACATTATTCGGTCCTACTAGACGCAACGCAAAAATGTGCCCACTAGATTCGAATTTCTTAATGCTCATTCTACCTTTTAACACTACGTAAAAGTGTTCTGCCTTGTCCCCCTCGTGGAAGAGAAAATCACCTTTTTTAAGATGGAGTTCCTCGCCCGGCAAAGCAAGTAATTGGTTAATTAAATTTTCATCCATACCTTCACCACTCCATTGTACTTTTAAAATAAAATCCATTAGTTATACTAATCTATTTATAGTAAAAGTACATGTATTATATACTTTTTTGTATATATATGATTATTATAACTTATTAATTTCAGAATATGTGTGTTTTATGTCACATTCACAAAAATTTTTACAATATATAATATATTTGTGATATAAGACATTGCAAATTTTGTTGATACAATAATTATAACTCAGTTCTCTAAGTAATTCGAATACTTTCTATAGAAATTCTATAGATTGCAATATTCATATACATTGACTGATAAGTGTATCTTCCATGTCTTCATTGCATGTATAGTTTTTCAGTAAGGAGAAGTTCAAAATGAGCGAACTAAAAATGCCTCAAGTAGGGGCAAGCCGTAGCGAAATTGTGGCTAATTGGCAACCAGAAAATCCAGAATTTTGGGAAAAGTTTGGTAAAAAAATCGCTAAACAAAACTTGGTTATATCCACAATTGCATTAACCCTTTCATTCTGTGTATGGTATTTATGGGCAACCATTGCAGCACAACTAAATGGCGCTGGCTTTAACTTTACAACAGATCAATTATTTACATTAGCCGCATTACCAGGTCTTGTAGGTGCTACATTACGTTTTGTATATACCTACATGCCAGCCTTAATCGGTGGTAAGAACTGGACATTTATTTCCACACTTATTTTATTAGTTCCTGTTGTATGGCTTGGCTTTGCCGTTCAAGATACAACAACTTCTTATATGACATTTATGATTTTAACTGCCCTTATCGGTTTAGCGGGCGGCAACTTCTCGTCCTCCATGGCGTACATTGGCAACTTCTTCCCTAAATCCGAAA
>USQK01000062.1 GCA_900556785.1 uncultured Veillonella sp. | reverse complement strand
CTACTACTCCTATTGGAAAAAGAAAAAAGCTGGTCTCATTAAGGACCATGATGAAATGTAAATACTACCAGTTAAAAATAATTATTTCTAATTAAATTTAAAACTACCAGTTAGTCATGTTGTTTTGTAAACCGATCTTCAATAACAGGAGGTCGATCTACTACAACGTGAAATTAACTGGTAGTTTTTTACATTTCTAGACTAAATATAATACTTTTAACTGGTAGTATCTCATTAATCATATATAGTTAGACTAAACATAATTCTTTTAACTGGTAGTATCTCATTAACCATATGTAGTTAGACTAAACATAATAGTTTTAGCTGGTGGTATCTCGCTAACCATATATATTTAGACTAAGTATATTACATTTTACTGATAGAGTTAATTAAAATAAATCTTCTTCAGTAGTTGTTGTCTTGGTTAGTTCTTCTTCAATATAGCCAACTTCATCAGTAGCTTCATCTTCGTCGCGTGTGTCGATATAGATACTAATAAGCGCTAGTGCGCCTTCTTCATTGAGGGTTGCAATGGCACTCATAGGACCATAGGTTAAAATAAGGCCATCTTCTTCATCGCGAATGATATGAGGTACCGCATCAAAGTGTTGGTTCATGAGCTGATCAAAGTAATCTTCTACATCAAGGCCACTTTCAAGGGTGATGGATTCAGTATCGCCTTTTTGGAATACAACACGTGTGTCTTCATCGATGTACTGATAAAAATCATCCACATCGACATTCGCTGTTTCAAGCCACATGCTGAGGGCTGTAATCCAATCTTTCACAGTAGTTGGTGCAGAAATAAATGCATACTCGCTTTCATCCTCGCCAAAGCGAAGATCATCATACTCAATACTATAATTTTCCTGACTAGATACAATGCGGTCTACGAGCCCCTCATCATTTACATCAACAAAAATCATGTACACATAATTATCGCTGCTTTCATAAGAAACAGTCAAACCATGACGGCCCTCATGGAATAGCGCATCCTCCTCGTACACATCGGTAATATGCATCACCTTGCACGTAACAGGCACATTATCTGCCTTAATAGACTCAGTCATAGAGGATAAAAACTCAATACTTTCATTACGATTGCGGCCAATAATACCTCGACCTGTGGACATGTATTCGCAATCCTCAGCCAAAATGTTTTCAATACCATGAATATCTGCGGATTCAAGAATAGATTTTATCAATAAAAGAGCTTGTATTTCAGTCATACTACGCCTCCTATACACTGTAATTAATACTGCTATTATTGTAACACAATTATAGTAACAAATACGGCTATTCTCTTGATTTTCTCCATATTTATCATATACTTATAAAGTACATATTGATTTAACATCGGAGGTTCCTATGAAATATACAACCATCGTTTTTGATTGCGACGGCACATTGCTTGATACTGCAACAGATTTAGCTAACGCAGTAAATCATGTATTACGTACACATAACTTCCCTGAAAAATCTCTAACAGAAGTAAAAGCCGCTCTTGGTAATGCAGTAACGTACTTGATGCGTCAATGCTTGCCTAGTACAGTAGCAGATCATGAATTAGAACCATATATTGAGGAGTTCAAAATCTACTATGGAGAACATCTAAAAGATACTACAGCACCGTATCCTGGCATCTTAGATATGCTAGATGCATTGCGTGAAAAAGGCTATAAATTAGCCATTGTATCTAATAAAATTCAAGAAGGCGTTACACCTTTAAATAAAGAATATTTTGGCGATCGCTTACCTGTTGCTATTGGTGAAAGACCTGGCTTACAACGTAAACCAGCACCAGACATGGTACTTCAAGCGTTAAAAGAACTAGGCTCTACACCAGAAAAATCTATTTATGTAGGTGATTCTGAAGTTGACGTTGCTACTGCAGAAAACTCTGGTCTACTATGTATCGGTGTTACATGGGGCTTTAGAGAAGAATCTCTCCACCAAGAATTAGGCGTAACACATATTGCCCGTAAAGCAGAAGATATTTTAAGTATTGTAGCAAACTTAAATAAATAACATCCTAAATTATAATCATTAATCTATAACAAATTCATATAAAATAAACGATTTACTTCTTAGTTACATTTATGAGGCAGTACTTTCACATGGACACGCCGTCAATTCAATAGTTAGTGTATTGAACTTAAGGCCTATAAATAGCTCCATTCTTAGCTAATCTTATAGAGATTGGCAGTAAGATTTCCATCAATTGAATCATTAGTATGATATAATATTATTTTGTATACTAAGTTATGTATTTGAAAGGAGGAAAATATAATGCAACAATCATGGAAAATTGCATTTGCCTACATAGGTGTTATTGTAGGTGCAGGACTCTCGAGTGGACAAGATCTTCTACAATATTTTATAAGTTTTGGCCAAATAGGTCTTATTGGTGTTCTATTACTAGGTCTATTAAATGCCGCATTTGGTAAAATCATGCTTTCTTTGGGGAGCTACTATCGTGCAGACAATCATGAAGAAGTTTTTACACAGATTTCCCATCCTATTATTACAAAAATACTTGATTTTGTACTAATCGCTGGTAGTTTTATTATGGGCTTCGTTATGATAGCCGGTGCAGGATCAAACTTAGAACAACAATTTGGACTTCCTTTTTGGGTTGGCGGATTAATTTGCTCACTTTTAATCATAACCGTATCATTTATGGACTTTGATAAAATTACCAGTGTTCTAGGTATTTTTACACCTATTATGATTGTAATGATATTCATCATTACAGGTTACTCTTTTATTGGTAAAAGTCATGATTGGGCTGCGTTAGATACTATAGCCCACACAATCAAACCAGCCACAAGCAATGTATGGTTTTCTGTCATTAATTATTATTCACTATGTGCTATGACAGCTGTTTCTATGGCCTTTATTTTAGGTGGTTCTGTTGTTCGTATTGGTATTGCTGAAAAAGGTGGCACTCGTGGCGGCCTATTAGTCGGATTAGTTGTTTTTATAGCTGCTATCTCTATTTTTGCCAATCTAGATACAGTAAAAGATGCAGATTTGCCGATTCTTGCTATTGCCAATCAAATTCATCCTTGGCTAGCATATATATATGCAATCACAGTCTTTTCACTTATTTTTAATACAGCATTCTCTCTTTTTTATTCTATTGCTAGACGTTTTGCCAACGGCAGCACAAAAAGAATGAGAATTGTTATTATTTCTGTAGTAATCATAGGATATATATGTAGTTTCTTTGGTTTTAAAGATTTGATTAGTATCCTCTACCCAATTCTCGGTTATATGGGTCTATTACTCCTAATTATTCTTATTTATGGCTGGCTCCGTGATCGTAAAGATATCATTATGGAAAAACTCTTCCGAAGAAAGATGCTCCGTTTATCATTAAAAAAACATAGTCCTCACAAAAATCTTTCAGAAAAAGAACGTGAACTATTCCATACATTAGGTGATATTAGTCAAGCAGATACAAAATCTCTTAAAGAAGATATTCATAATGAAGCAAAAGAAATACTTTCAAATACGGAAACAGTTCAAGAGCTAAAAGACTATGTGGAAGAGCATCTCTCAATAGACGAAGAAGTTATACATCAAAATATCAATATCCTACAAGAACAACAGGAAGAATCAAAATCAACTGAATCTTCTAAAGATAGACCTATCAAAAAGTCCAATATAAATAACAATGAAGTAAAATGAATAACGAGGAAATAATGACAGGTGTGGAATTAGAAATTATACTAAAAGCTGGAAAAATACTACTTAGCAGTGGCGCCGAAATCAGTCGTACAGAAGATACTATGAACTACATAGCACGAGCTATGAATTTTAAATATTTAGAAGCCTACGTATCCAATAGAGGTATTTTTGCAACTGCTAAGAAAGCTGATGGAACTGAAATTACTCGTATTTATAACGTTCCTGAAGTCGATATTAACCTCAGTAAAATTGAATCTGTTAATGCTCTCTCCCGACGTATCACACAAAAAAATATTACTATTGAGGAAATTGAAAGTGAACTTAATCAAATTGATACCATGTCAGACTATTCTTTTTTTTGGAGATTAGTAGCTTATACGTTAGGAGCTTCGGGCTTTAGCTATGCAATTGGTAGTTCTATAACAGACTCTATAATTGCAGGTATTATAGGCTTAATATTAGGCGTCTATATGTGTACCATCAAACGCATACTTAGCTCTGATGTATTGATTACCATTTTAGGTAGTATTCTAATAGCCTTATTGGGTAATCTCTTTATCCACTTTGAATTAGGCTCCAACCTATCAGTTATATTACTAGGAGCCATGATTGACATTGTTCCCGGAGTTCCTTTCGTCAATGCTATTAGAGAGTATAGCCAGAATAACTATAATACAGGAATAACCCTTATGATGGGCGCGTTACTTACCTGTATTTCAATGGCTGTAGGGGTCGCAGTAGTACAATCACTACTCTTCAACACACAAATGATTCCTCTTTATACCTCTAATTTAGATACTAATTCCTTAACCTCTATGTTTATGCGTAGTATAATGGCTGGTATTGGTACTACAGCATTTGCAATCTTATTCCGTGTAGCTAAACAACATTTTATCGATTGTACAATATTAGGATTTATCTCATGGTTCTTGTTCTTAACATTATCTTCACTACAGTCTAATGTTATGCTCTCCATATTCATCAGTGGTTTTATCATCGCCATAGCATCAAGAATATTGGCTGTTAAACGGAAATGCCCTGCTATAGTTTTCCTAATGACTAGCTTATTCCCTTTACTACCAGGGCTCAGCTTTTATCGATCCATTTATTATATGCTAATGGGACAAGAAACTATTGCCATTAGCTTCGCAAAAGAATCCTTTTTGATAGCTTTTACAATTGCTATATCTATCGTAATTGTAAAACATATAAAACCACCACGAATCAAAAAACACACTTATAAGTAATATAACCTTATATCAAATTCATGTAAATTAAAGCATTATAAAAGAGGTTCCTATAAGTCACTACTGTGACCATTAGGAACCTCTTTTATTTATAACTATATTGTGCTAATTAGATATCACTTATTTATAACTGAACTGCGCATCCATAATCATTTGGCGCAACTGCTCAATGCGAATACCTTCAGGTAGCTTGTCTCTATAAAACTGCAAATTATAATAGTAACGAGTATCTTCATAAGCTGTAACTAATACCATATCCGTCCTATTATGTAATGGCCAGCCATACATAAATTCGGCTAGCAAACTACGCACACCATCATTATTGACCTCTATTACATCATGCTTAACAGGCAATACCATCTTTACGGTAGGTTCAGGAACCGTTCTATCTTCAATAATCTTCTTAACCTCTTTATCTAAGGATGCACTACCATTATCAATCGATCTAGCCTTTACATGCATAAATACCCCATCAGAGGTTCTAAACGCCCTACCATCAATGTCCTTCGTTTCACCCTGTGTTTCGATAGCATTCTTTAATACTCGGAATTGATACGGTCCATAAAACTTTGTATCTGTAATAGCATCTAATGCCGCATCATATTGACCATTATGTACATTCGTAACATGCATAACAGGCTTTATATCGCTAGCTTGTGAAAGCATAGGTACGGCTAAACACAAACTTAAGCTTATTAATGTAATACAACGTTTCATATGAGTCTACCTCTCCCTAAAAACTATTATCTTATTTGTATTGTAACATAATTAATCTATTCCATTATAATAGTTACAAAACGAAAAAGGTTCCTATTGGTCACCTAGGTGACTATTAGGAACCTCTAATCTATTTACTTTTATTATGGACATCACTATATTGAACTTGAGGCCTCTAAATGGGTCCAGCCTTTGCTAATCTTCTAGAGATTGGCGGTGAAGGAAGGTATGAAAAAAGGCCCGACATAGAAGTCAGACCGTTTCTTCAATTTTACTTACTAGAAGCGAAGTCTGGCGTCCAAACCATTTATGCCTCACTTTGATATAAATTATATCATATCTAAATAGGGAAAGGAATCAAAGGATTTCTTTCCCTATTTTCAATTACAAATGTTTATGGTGCATACGATAGTGACTTATATCATCGACAAGATATAGTATCAATTGATATACTGATACCATATTACTACTGGGCTGACGGATTCGTAGAATTGACTACATGCACAGTAGCGCACATCGTGTGATTAGCCGACCGTCTGGGCAAGCTTTTGTTCAGACGGTCTTTTTTTGTTCTCTCATAGCAAATATGCTATATAAATTTTTAATCATTTCACCTATATGAAAGGAGTTTTCTTATGAGAAATCGTTGGCTTATTGCTCTAGCAGCCATTGGTCTGCATATATCCATCGGTAGTGTGTATGCATGGAGCGTGCTTACACGACCTATCATGGCAGATATGGGCTTTACTATGTCTCAAACAACATGGACCTTCTCCTTAGCTATTCTGATGCTTGGATTATCTGCAGGCTTTTTAGGATCTTTTGCAGAAAAAATAGGTCCTAAGAAAAGCGGACTTCTTTCAATGTTATTCTGGGTGGCAGGCCTATTAGGTACAGCCTATGCACTTAGCATACATAATCTCACCTTACTCTATCTTTTCTATGGTATCATCGGTGGTATCGGACTAGGTATTGGTTATATAACACCAGTTTCTACGCTCGTAAAATACTTTCCAAATCGCCCAGGATTTGCCACAGGATTAGCCATTATGGGCTTTGGATTTGCTTCACTCATTGCAGGACCACTTATGCAATTCCTCGTAGCTCAAGTTGGATTAGTAAATAACTTCATTATCCTCGGCGTAATCTATCTAGTGGTTATGGGCGCCTCTTCTCTCTATTTGAAAGCACCTCAACCAAAACAACCACCTCGAACTGCGAAAGATAAATCCACTATGTACGTTCATAACCACGGCATGCTAGCCAATGATGCTATGAAAACTTGGCAATTTGGTGCCCTTTGGTGGATTTTCTTTATTAATATTACCTGTGGTATAGGGCTTCTATCCTTAGCGTCCCCTATGGCACAAGAAACCATTGGTATGACACCTGCAGCAGCTGCATCACTAGTTGGTATTATCGGTATCTTCAATGGTGGAGGTCGCATTGCGTGGTCTACTATCTCCGACTACTTTGGCCGTGCACAAACTTACATACTATTCTTTATTATACAAATCATCGCATTCTACGTACTTGCCGAAACCAATAATGCTTTAACATTCCAAGTTTTAATTCTTCTCATTATCACCTGCTATGGCGGTGGATTCGCCTGTATGCCGGCATATCTCGCAGACCTCTATGGCATACGCCAACTCTCCACTATTCACGGCCGCATTCTAACCGCTTGGGGATTAGCAGGTATCGTTGGGCCCATGCTCGTATCATACTTTCACGAAGCAGGATATGGCTATACTACAGCCTTAGTATGCTTTGCTCTTCTATTCGTATTAAATACAATTATTGCTATAATCTTAAAAATATACGGCAAACGAGGACTACATAACTGATACTTAATTCTAGTACTATAAAATTGTAAATGAATTATCACAACCAAAATCCCCCAAATTAATTACAAATCTAAAGAGGTTCCTATTGGTCACCCAGGTGACTATTAGGAACCTTTAATCTATTTACTTTTATTATTGACGGCACTATATTGAACTTGAAGCCTCTAAATGGGTCCAGCCTTTGCTAATCAACTCGAGGATTGGCGGTGATCAATATGAGTACATTCAAAGTGTTATCGTTGATGATTTCCTTTGGCATACTTGTGGCGACCATTATCATGGCAGCAAAGTGATTGACCTCTAGCTAAAAGCTAGCTTTCTAATAGCGGCATGAAAAAAGGCCCGACATAGAAGTCAGACCGTTTCTTCAATTCAATAAATCTAGAAGCGAAGTCTGGCGTCGAAACCATTTATGCCTCACTTTGATATAAATTATATCATATCTAAACAGGGAAAGGAATCCAAGGATTTCTTTCCTTATTTCATTTATAGACAGTTTTAACTAAATAATCCAAACATCACCTGCATATAGATTGCCAGTAGACAATAATTTTACATCAGTAATTAATTTACGTAATTGCGCTTTACTATATACACCATTATCTAGCGGGTATTGGATTGTATTTACATACTTATGGTTTTCATCATAAGTAATAAACATCAATATCCCCTGTTGATTATCTAACTCAAGATCAAGTAATAACCCTGGTATGCCATCATTCCAAACATAAGTATGGAGCCCCTTAGTTATCATTTTTGCTCCAGGGATACCAAAAAGCTCTGCCGACTTATTATCAATCTTATTTAATATACGAATTTCATCAACTGTACTAAATAAACCTTTTTCAGTTTCATTATTAGGTTCAATACGAATTTGTTGATTTATATCTTTATCAATTGTAAAAGTTACTCCATCCAGTTTTTCATTTATATTCTTTGCTTTTACAGCTGTTTTAGGAACCCTAAAGGAATATGTTTTATACGTCTCAACCTTGCTATAACCATCTAGATCTTGAAGCGAATAGATTGATGGCACTACATAATTAGCCATTATTCTATTAATATCATTGGATGTGACTAGCTTCGTTGCACGCGGATAAAGAATAACATTATACTCTTGATTTGGATGTTCACTCAACTCAATTTTTAAACCAATAATATCCATCTCAACAGATCCGCTAAGGGTTGTCATTCTAAAGTAACTTTTACTTAGACCGTCATATTTTACAACAACATCAGTTTTATCAGTAGTATTTGGTATTTTATTTTCAATAATACCTGCAGCAATCATTGGGGATTCTACTAAATAATGAGCATTTGAATTAGGAAAATCAGTTATAGCCTCTTTCTGTATTGCACTAAATGGAAGTGTAACTGATAGTCCACCATCATTATTATATAAATTCACAATTGTATTACCGTCAAATTGACGACGCTTGATAGAATATAAATCATTTTTAAAGGATTCAACTTCATCATCATTAACAGCAGTACCAAACCCTTTAGGTATTCCCTTTTTCGATATAATCGAATCTATTATCTTTCTAGTTTCTACATCATAAGCATTCTTAATCTTTTCAGTACTATATACCCCCTGTACATACACATCCTTAGGAATACTTGGATCTGCACCAGGAATATTCACATCAACAGCATAACTTGAAACACTAACAGCGCTTAATATTACAGCACTTAGTAATAATCGTTTTAACATATACATCTCTCCATAAAATAGTAATATTAACTGTATTGTAACATAATAAGAAAATAACGATAAAAATAATTACAAAACGAAAGAGGTTCCTATTGGTCACCTAGGTGACTATTAGGAACCTCTAATCTATTTACTTTTATTATGGACATCACTATATTGAACTTGAGGCCTCTAAATGGGTCCAGCCTTTGCTAATCTTCTAGA
>USQK01000061.1 GCA_900556785.1 uncultured Veillonella sp. | reverse complement strand
TTCTACACATTAATCGAATTAACATACTAAATATGTAATATTCTAGAATGGTCAAGTCAATATAATTTCGTCTATATGCCTTAACAGCACCCAATATAAAGACCATTAAAAATGTATCTAAGCTTTTTTTATTTTTAAAATAAATCATAATTATACCTCTACCCACTATATTATTTTAGCTTTTGATTTACTGGTTTATCATTAACCCTTTTTATTTATAGTAATAAATAATATATATTCTTTAGCCAGCCTCCCCAACTAAGTATGAATACATTGAAAAGTTAATCACTCTAAATAGTTTTCTAACCTCATTTTATGTTCTGGTTTTAAGCTCATATTATCTCGTGCAGTGACTAACTTAACAAATAATTCTTCTATAACCTCCTTATCCTCTTTACTAAATTGACTATAATGATCTATAGCTATAATTTTATCTTTCAATTGTTTATCATGATTTCGTTCTTTGATTAATTCATTAATACTAAACTCTTTTGATTTACTAGAAACCATTTCATTAATAAAATTATAATTTAATAAGTTATTAGAATAGTACTTCCATACTATACCAGTTTCTAAATCTATCTTAGTAATGCTTCCAAAATCAACATTATAGAATATATTATTAGAAATTTTATACGTATCAATTTTCGATAATTTAGATCCTGTAGCTAAATTATAAATTCCACGGGTTTCGTAAGAAAAAAAGAATGGAAATCTAATGATACTTCCCTCCTCTATAGGAATTCTTTGCCTAAAATCAGCATAAAATTTGCTTTTCCAAACTTCCTGTTCCGAATCAGAAAAACGACTAAATTCTGGATATACATTAGTAATGTCATTTATTCTGATTTCATTAGATGGCTCTTTATGTAATATAAATACATGTTCGTTATTTAATTCATTATATACACCAATACCATTTGTAGTTATATAATATATTTTCCCTCGTACTTCATCAAAACCAAGAACATTAGAAGCAATTATATTAGTTGGCTCTTTGTAATATATTATACCTCCCCTCAGATCCAAATAGTGGATAAATGGGTGTATAAAATTTGTAGTAAAGAAAAGCCAAACACCCAAAATAATACCTACTACTATTAAACAAGAAAGACCTATTCTCTCAAGCCATTTTTTTGAGTTTCTTCCTATCCGCATGAAAGCTCATCCAATCAATTTCATCAACGAACTTAAAATCATTTATCTCCATAAGTTAGCTCTAAAGATACCTCACCATTAGATGTTAATGTATATACTAAACCAGAGAATGGGTTTTGATTATAGAATTTAAAAGTCTCAATCATCGCTAAAACTTCATTCTTTAAATCATACATAATTTCCGAAATAATAGCCGGCTCTTCATCATTATTTTCTACATACTTTGTAATATATGAATCATCCTCAGTTTTATAAACCCAAAGCTCTACAAAGGGATTATTAACATTCATATCAAAGTGTAATTTAGCACGATGCCAATTTAGAGGGGTTAATTTATATATATTTTTGGCCACTTTATTATAATGTTTTTCAAGTTCCGATTCCAAGCTTTTATGCTTTAACTTAAACACCTTATCAATGGCAGTATAATTTTTTGCTAATACACGAGATTCCATATCTTCCAATAATAAAATACCTCGTGGACCTTTTAGCATTTCTTTATATACATCGGGCTCAAATTCATCTTCTCTAGCTAGAACACCAAAATTCTGATATTCCCACTTATATCTATTTTGAAGCCAACAATCGTCAGTTACAGGATCATTATGAAATTCACAATGGGGCTCATAATCATCACGTGAAATATACATTGTTCCCCACGTCCATTTTTCTGTAGAGGCTTCATGAAGTAAACGTACATACGTTAAAATCTCACTAGTCCCAGCTTTTATAGATTTTACTTTTTCATCACTGCAATTATATAGCAAATCTCCATAACTAATGATCGAACCAGCCGGGGTTTTTACATAATAACAAGCCGAACTCATACCTGATTCTGTACATTCAAAAAACAAATAACACTTATACCAATGTCTTGGCATACAATCAATAAGTAAATCTCTTATTTTATTAATATATGTATTCATAGTAGTTCCTATTAATCTTCACTTTTCCAATTAAATCTATTTAAATCTTTATGAAATTAAATACAAACATACATGTTAATAAAAATAGCATTGGCAATGTAGAATAAAAATCTTTTTTAGCTTTTTTATTGAGCATTACTTTCACGTCAGGTGATAAACTACAATCCGATTCAATAGCAGGAACTCTTAACCACATTTCTAATAAAAACAGAATTACAGATGTCAATTCTATTAAAAACCGTACTAGTCTAGAATATCCTGCAAAAATAATATATAAAAAAATTATCACACCTAAAAACAACTCTGTAATTAACAAAGATTTTGAGCGTTTAATTTTAATATGCTGTAATGTGAAGTATGGATTTTTAATGAAATACAGACAAAATAAAAATGCTAAAAATCCTGCAAATACTACTATCATAACTTTCTCCTATAAGACTAGTAAATATTTATTCCACTTCTATATTTAATTATATGTTAAACTAGCGTATACCACCAACGAATATTTTGTTATGTTGCGGCAAAAAAAAGTACCATCTATCAAGGGACGACTTATGTGTCGTTTAGCCCCAAATAGATGGTACTTTTTATAATTAAGTTAATTAAATTGTTTAAATAAACATGTTCCACTCAATCTACAATGTAGTATAGCACTACTTTATATTCCGTCGTGCCGCCAGACTACCAGCGCTACTAGCTAGGCCCGCTCGATTGATATGTGGGTTCCCATGTTTGTACGTCTTTGGCTTGCTACCTTTATCTTCTACCTTTGATTTCTCAAATTTAGCAAATAGGTTATCAAGCTCGCGCAAAAGAACCCGTTTTTGTGAGTCTTTCAATTCAAATACATCACCTTTATAGGCGATGTATTTATTTTTTAGTACAGGACTGAGGTCATAGATGGGCTCGTGTTGTTCTCCATTTACATCCAACAGCTCATCCAAGGTCAATCCATAATAGCGAGACAGGGCACAGAGTGTATCTAAATCTGGTTCGCGATACCCTGTTTCGTAGTTTGAAAGCGCCGCATTACTGATACCTACGGCCTTTGCTACTTCGATTTGGCTTTTGCCCATGCGCACGCGAGCACGCTTTAAGTTCTTGTAAAACTGCATGTTCATCACCTGTATCGATACATAAACAACTACAAACTATAACTTCTTATAATAATGTATCACTGATTTTTTTGAAAGCTTCATCAGCAACGGCTAATGTGCGTTCCACTTCACTGCTCTTATGGCAGATAGATACGAAATTACTTTCATAAGGACTTGGCGCATAGTAGATACCATGGCTCAAGTTATGATGGAAGAACATTTTAAATTGTTCTTCGTTGCAAGATGCTGCATCATCAAAGTTCTTAACTGGTTTGTCAGTGAAGAAGATGGTGAACATAGAGCCTACTCGTTGTACTACAACAGGCACATTGTATTGTGCCGCCAATCTTTCAAAGCCTTCGCAAAGGGCAATCGTCGTATCTTCTACTTGTTTAAACACCGTTGGATCCCGTTGCAGAATGGAAAGCGTTGCCAAACCAGAGGTAACGGCAATGGGGTTACCACTCAATGTACCAGCTTGGTAAATAGGACCAGCTGGAGCAATTTGGTTCATAATCTCACGAGATCCACCGAATACAGCGAGTGGCATGCCACCGCCAACGATTTTTCCAAGGCATGTGAGGTCTGGTTTAATCTTGTAACGTTTTTGAGCACCGCCGCTGCTAGCACGAAAACCGCACATAACTTCGTCGAAGATCAATGCAGCGCCGTGAGCTTTAGTCACTTCGCGCAAGGTTTCGAGGAAACCTGGTACTGGAGGCACACAGCCCATATTACCTGCTACAGGTTCCACGATGATAGCCGCAATGGTATCGCCCATATCGTCGAATAATTTACGAACCGCTTCAGAATCATTGTACGGCAATGTTATGGTATTCTCTGCTACGCCTTGAGGAACGCCAGGGCTATCCGGCACGCCAAAGGTAGCAAGGCCAGAGCCAGCTTTCACCAGGAGCGCATCACTATGACCATGGTAACAGCCTACAAATTTTACGATGCGATCGCGACCAGTATAGCCACGAGCTACGCGCAATGCACTCATGGTAGCCTCTGTACCAGAGTTTACGAGGCGGATAACCTCCATAGATGGCATGAAGGCTTGTATCTTTTTAGCCAATTCTGTTTCTAATAGTGTAGGTGCACCGTAGCTAGTACCGCGAGGAATAGCCTCTTGCAGGCTCGCGATGACTTCAGGGTTCGCATGGCCCAAGATCATAGGTCCCCAGCTCAACACATAGTCGATATATTCGTTGTTATCGATATCATAAATACGGCTGGCGCTAGCGCTGCTGATAAACGGAGGGTTAGAACCTACACTGCGGTAGGAACGAACCGGACTGTTGACGCCGCCTGGCATATAACGTTTAGCCTCTTCAAAGGCCTTTTCAGATTTACCGAGTTGGAACATGGTTTCTCCTTACTTTTGTAACCATTTAGCAATATCTATAGCATGGTACGTAATAATGATTTTTGCACCAGCGCGCTTCATGGAAAGCATTGTTTCCATAACGAGGCGTTCTTCGTCGATAAGACCAGCTGCAGCAGCGGATTTAACCATCGCATATTCGCCAGATACATTGTATACGGCTACAGGTAATTCATAGCGGTCACGTGTTTCACGAACGATATCCAAATAGGACAAGGCTGGTTTAATCATGATAATATCTGCACCTTCAGCGATGTCGAGTTCGATTTCTCTGAAAGCTTCTAAACGATTAGCCGGGTCCATTTGATAAGATTTGCGGTCACCAAATTTTGGCGCAGAATTAACAGCTCCGCGGAACGGACCATAGTAAGCAGATGCGTATTTTGCCGCATAGCTCATGATAGATACATTGGTATAACCTGCCGCATCAAGGGCTTCACGAATAGCACCTACGCGACCGTCCATCATATCGGATGGAGCCACCATATGTGCACCAGCTTCTGCTTGGCTTACCGCAACTTTACAAAGCAATGGTAATGTTTCGTCGTTCAAAATTTCATGGTCATCGATCATGCCACAGTGACCGGTAGAGGTATATTGGCACAAGCATACGTCAGAAATAACCAAAAGATTTGGTACGGCTTCGCGGATGGCTTTGATGGCTTGTTGTACTGGTTGGGACATATCCCAAGCAGAGGAACCTTGCTCATCTTTATATGTAGGAATACCAAAGATTTCTACACCACGCACACCAAGATCATAAGCCTCTTGAGCTACTTTCACAGCCTCGTCAACAGACAAGTGATATTGACCTGGCAATGTGTCGATTTCTTTTTTAATACCTTCACCAGGCACGATAAATAATGGATAAATCAAATCAGTTACGTCGAGTGTCGTTTCGCGTACCAAATCACGCATTTCTGGATTGATACGCAAGCGGCGAGGACGGTATGTTAAATCGTACATGTGATCCTCCTATATGCCCTATAGGGCTCATTAAAATATTAGAAGCTAGCTCATATGAGGTATTGTTATTCCCTAAATAGAAACAACTATATGCTATCCTTATTAAGCCTTAGCATCATTTATAATAGCGTTAACTAAGCCATCAGTTGTATATACATCGCTGATGACAGCTGGTTTAAGACCTGCACTCATAGCTGTAGCAGCTGTGATAGGTCCGATGCAAGCAATCTTAGTATTGCCTAATAGTTTCAATGCATCATCGCCCAATAATTGAATTGTATTGGTTACTGTAGAGGAACTTGTAAACGTAATATAGTCTACAGTACCTGCAGTTAATGCATTTACTAATGCTTCTTGTTGAGATGTATCTTGTGTCGTTTCATATAAACGCAAGATATCTACATCTATATCGTGATGACGCAAAGAGCGTGGAATTACGTCGCGCGCTACTTTTGGTTGGATGAGCAATACGGAGTCCCCTGCTTTGAGTTCTTCTTCAAGAGCCTCAACAGCAGATTCAGCTTTGTAGTCTACAGGAATAATATCTGGAACGATACCATATTTTTGAAGTTCACGAGCTGTAGCACAGCCGATAGCCGCCACTTTAGAATTACCTAATGCACGTGTATCCTTGCCTTCTTTATAGAGAGCATCGAAGAAGTAGCGAACCCCTTCACCAGATGTGAATACGATGCATTGGTATTGTTTTGTATTATTGATGATACGACGATCTTCATCAAACAACTCTAATGGAGATGTTTTAATCGCTGCCGCTTCTACTACATTAGCACCTTGATCTGCTAATTTTTCGCGGAATGCACTAGCTTGGGAGCGAGCGCGTGTAACTACAATAGTTTTACCGAATAACGGTTTATTATCGAACCATTGTAATTTTTCACGAAGGTTAACTACATCGCCTACTACGATGATAGCTGGCGCTTTTAGTTGTGCCTTTTCTACGTCTTCTACTACATGTTCAAGGGTAGATACGAGAACCTCTTGAACCGTTTTTGTACCCCAACGAACAAGCGCTACTGGTGTAGAAGCTGGACGTCCATGAGCCATCAATTTTTCTGCAATGGTAGGTAAATTGCCAACACCCATTACAAAGCAAAGTGTATCAACGGCTGTAGCAAGGCCTTCCCAATGAATGCCAGATACGGCTTTAGTTGGATCCTCATGACCTGTTACAACCGCAAAGGATGTAGCCATAGCACGTTGTGTTACAGGAATACCTGCATAAGCAGGGGCTGCAATTGGAGATGTTACGCCTGGTACGAATTCAAATGGTACACCAGCTTCGCCAAGAGCCATCGCCTCTTCACCACCGCGACCGAATACGAGTGGGTCACCGCCCTTTAAGCGTGCAACGATTTTACCTTCTTTACCTTTTTGAACTAATAGCTCATTAATTTCCCATTGGTGCATTGTGTGATCTTTACATTGTTTACCAGCGTAAATCAACTCTGCATCTGGGCGAGCCCATTCTAATAAATGAGCATCTGCTAAATAGTCATATACAATTACATCTGCTTTTTCAATGCATTCGCGACCTTTTACAGTAATGAGTTTAACATCGCCAGGGCCTGCACCGATTAGATATACCATACCTGTCATTTTATGATTCCTTCCTCTATGAGAGCATCCACAATACGTTTGCCCCCTTCTTCGTATAAAGCTTTTGCAAGGTTTTTCCCAAGAATTTCACCTTTTTTAGCAGGGCCAGAGATTTCCCCTTCGTACACAGTTTTTCCATCGAGGGATGCAATCATAGCCTTTAAAGTCAATTGACCTTTATTGATGGTGCCATGTACGCCCATTGGCACTTGACAACCACCATTTAATTGACGCAAGAAACTGCGCTCCCCTTCAACGGCATAACGCGTTGCTTCATCGTTGATAGGATCCAACATGTCAAGCATCTCCGTATCGTCGGCACGACACTCGATAGCGAGAGCCCCTTGACCTACGGCAGGAATCATTTCATCAGCCTTGAAGACTTGTGTGATTTGGTCTTCTAAACCTAATCGTTTAAGCCCTGCTTGAGCCAAGATAACACCATCTAACTTTTCCGTTTCGATCTTGCTCAAACGAGTCTGTACATTACCGCGAATAACCTCTACCTTTAGGTCAGGTCGAGCATGCAGTAACTGCGCTTGCCGGCGTAAACTGCTGGTACCAACGCGAGCTCCTTGTGGCAATTTGTCTAGTGTTTTATACACGGGACTCACCAGCGCATCATAAGGCACTTCACGAGCAGAAATAGCCCCAAGAGTGAGGCCTTCTGGCAACTCTGTAGGCATATCCTTTAAGCTATGTACGGCGATATCGATATCGCCTTTATGCATAGCCTCTTCTAGCTCAGCAGTAAATAAACCTTTACCACCAACTTGAGCCAGTGGTTTCTCTAGGATACGGTCACCCTTTGTATTAAAGTGAACTAGCTCTACCGTAATATTGGGGTACAGACGTTGTAATTCTGCACTAATATGTTCAGCCTGCCATAGGGCAAGGGCACTTTTTCGCGTGCCGATTCGAATATGGTCTCTCATGGCCTTAGCCTTCTTTCTCAAGATTAAACATATCTTTGAATAAATCCCAGTACAAACCTTCTTCCTCTGTACCAGCGATTTCGTTAAAGTGAATCATCGGTTCACGCAACATTTTGCGGATGATCATGCGACTCATAGAGTCCATAATGCGGCGCTCCTTATCGGAAATATCAGGCAATTTCGCTAATGCGCGATGTAACTCACGACGGCGAATGCGTTCTGCTTTTTCTGTGAGCAATGCCATCATAGGGCGCACCGTTAAATAACTCAATTTATCTAATAACTCTTCAATAGCATCGTGAATGATTGGTTCCGCATGACGAGCTTCCTCTTCGCGCTGTGCCTTATTCTCTTCGACTACACTTTCAAGAGAGTCGATATTAAATAGGTAAATCCCTTCCATATCTGCTACGCCGGGATCGATATCGCGTGGTACCGCAATATCAATCATAACAATAGGCTCACCTTTGCGAAGGGAGGTAATTTTCTTTGCTTCACGCTCAGTAATAATATAGTGCGGCGCCCCTGTAGATGTGATGAGGATATCCGCATCTTTAGCGTAATCTACAAAGTTATCGAGCTTAACAGCTTTACCATTAAATCGCTCTGCTAAAGCCTCTGCCTTGGTAAAGGTTCTATTGGATACAAAAATCGTTTTTACGCCCTTTGCTTGTAGGTGCGTTGCGGTCAACTCGCTCATGGTGCCAGCACCTAAGATGAGTACCGTCGCCTCAGATAATGGTTTATCTAAACTATCCTCAGCGAGGTTAACAGCCGTATAGCTCACAGATACTGGCGTATTAGCAATACCTGTATTCGTGCGAACCTTTTTACCAACGCTGATAGCGCGTTGGAACAAAATATTGAAAATCGTGCCTGTGCAACCTACGCTATAAGCCTGAATATAAGCCCCTTTTAATTGGCTCAAAATTTGACCTTCCCCCAGCACAAGGGAATCAAGACTTGCAGATACACGGAATAAATGCTCGATACAATCTCGTTCTTCATAATAGAAAAACGCATCTTCATCGATGTGGTCGGCACCTTTTAAATCCTTTAACACGGCCAACATATATTCTTTAGGGAACTCTACACCTTCTAAGGCCGCATAGATTTCAGTTCTATTGCATGTAGACAATATAACGCATTCTGCTACACAGTCGAATTCATAGAGGCGGTTCAGTGCTGAAGCGACCTCGTCCTTATCAAACGAGAAACGTTCACGCACCTCAACAGCGGCACTTCTATGATTTAGACCTAATACCACTAATTTCATGGGCAAGTTTCTCCTCTATATTCCTCCACTCTCCCTTGAGAATGGCTTCAAAAGTTTCTACAGTCAGAT
>USQK01000060.1 GCA_900556785.1 uncultured Veillonella sp. | reverse complement strand
CAGAGCCCGCTTGGATAAAGCGGAAGATGTTAGCGATAAACAAGAGCACGTCTTGTTTCTTCACATCACGGAAGTATTCAGCCATTGTAAGGCCTGTAAGACCAACGCGCATACGTGCCCCAGGTGGCTCATTCATTTGGCCATATACAAGAGCTGTTTTGTTGATAACGCCGGACTCTTTCATTTCGTTCCACAAGTCGTTACCTTCACGAGTACGTTCGCCTACGCCGGAGAATACGGAGTAACCACCGTGCTCTGTGGCAACATTGTGAATCAATTCCATAATTAATACGGTTTTACCTACACCGGCACCACCGAAGAGGCCGATTTTACCACCTTTTACATATGGAGCGATAAGGTCAACGACCTTAATACCTGTTTCCAAGATTTGAGTATCTGGAGAAAGGTCATCAAATTTAGGTGCTGGACGGTGAATAGGCCATTTTTCATCAGCCACAACTGGAGCTGGATCATGGTCTACAGTTTCACCAAGTACGTTAAAGATACGACCCAATACGCCTTCCCCTACAGGAACGGAAATTGGAGCACCAGTATCTTCTGCTTCCATATTACGTGTCATACCGTCAGTAGAACTCATGGCAACGCAACGAACTGTATCGTCGCCTAAGTGTTGCATAACCTCTACTACGATTTTTTGTCTATCGTGTGCCTTGTGGTCATGGTAGATGTGGATGGCGTTGTAGATAGCTGGTAAATGACCAGCATCAAAGCGCACGTCTACAACTGGGCCGATGACCTGCACAACTTTACCAATATTATTACTCATCGACAGATGTCTCCTTATCTATTGCAAGGCATTAGCGCCACCAACGATTTCAGAAATTTCGTTTGTAATGCTAGATTGACGTAACTTGTTATATTCAAGACCTAAGGAATCAATGAGTTCCCCTGCATTATCTGTAGCAGATGTCATAGCTGTCATACGAGCACCCAATTCACTTGCTGCAGATTGCAACAATCCATTATAAACAGTAATCTCTAAATATTTTGGTAGCAACGCCTCCAAGACAGATACAGCAGATGGCATGAAATCATACTCTTCGCCCTTTACCTCATCTTGTGGTTGCTCTATCGGCAACAAGCGCTCAGCCTGTGCAATTTGCGTCATAGAATTTACAAAACGTGTATAGATCATGATGACTTCGTCTACTTCATGACGTTCATATAGTGAAAGTGCTTCATGCATGATGGCACGCGCATGTTCATAGGACGGTTTATCAGAAAAGCCCGCATAAGACTTATCGATGCGAATACCTCTAGATTTCATGCTATCTCTAGGCTTTCTGCCTGCCGTGATAACACGGTATGTATCAGGAGATTTACCATGTAATTGTTCCATAGCAAATTTCAACACATTAGACGAAAATGCCCCTGCAAGACCTTTATCTGCACCTACTACAATATAGCAAGTGCGCTCTACAGGTCGCACATCTAAGAGAGGACTTTCAAAGCCTTCTAAATCACTATTAGACATATGACGCAAGATTTGCCCTATCTTTTCTGCGTAAGGACGAGTAGCTTCCGCTTTTGTTTGTGCCCTACGAAGACGAGCAGAAGCTACCATCTTCATCGCTTTTGTAATTTGTTGCGTATTGGTAACACTTTTTATGCGTTTTCGCAAATCTTGTGCACTAGCCATACATTACGCCTCCTTACGAGACACTAATGTATGTGTAGAGCCAAATGCTTCAACACATTCTGGGATTGCTTGCTTCAATAGATTTTCAGTTTCTTCGTCAATTTTCTTAGACGTTTCAATGTTAGTGATGATTTCAGGATAATTTGCTTTTACATAACGTAAAAGTTCAGCTTCAAAGGACAATACATCTGCCACTTGAATATCTGCTAAGTACCCTTTAGTACCAGCGTAAAGGTTGATAACCATTTCCGCTACACTCATAGGCTCATATTGACCTTGTTTTAACATTTCAGTTAAGCGTTCACCACGATCAAGTTGAGCGCGTGTAGCCGCATCAAGGTCAGAACCAAACTGAGCGAAAGCAGCCAACTCACGATATTGAGCAAGGTCCAAACGCAATTGGCCCGCCACTTGCTTCATCGCTTTAGTTTGTGCGCTACCACCTACACGGGATACGGACAGACCTACGTCAACAGCTGGACGAATACCAGAATAGAACATATCTGTTCCCAAGAAAATTTGACCATCAGTAATGGAAATTACGTTTGTTGGAATGTATGCAGATACGTCACCTGCTTGTGTTTCAATGATTGGCAACGCTGTAATAGAACCTCCACCAAGTTCAGATGAAAGTTTCGCAGCCCGCTCTAATAGACGACTATGTAAGTAGAATACGTCGCCTGGATATGCTTCACGCCCTGGTGGACGGCGCAATAATAGGGACATAGCACGATATGCAGCCGCTTGTTTTGTTAAGTCATCATATACGCATAATACGTGTTTACCTTGGTACATAAAGTATTCACCCATGGCAACACCAGCATATGGGGCAATGTATTGAAGAGGTGCACCTGTGGAAGCACTCGCAGAAACTACGATTGTATATTCCATAGCGCCTGCTTCTTCAAGTTTTTGTACTACGCGAGCAACTGTAGATTCTTTTTGACCAATAGCTACATAAATACAAATAACATCTTTGCCTTTTTGGTTCAGAATAGTATCTAAGGCAATCGCAGTTTTACCTGTACCACGGTCACCGATGATAAGCTCACGTTGACCACGGCCGATTGGTACCATCGCATCAATCGCTTTAAGACCTGTTTGCAATGGTTCATTTACGGATTGACGATCCGCAATACCAGGTGCTGGATGTTCGATAGGACGACGTTCTGTAGCTTGAATAGCACCCTTGCCATCAAGAGGTTGACCAAGAGGGTTTACTACGCGACCAATCAAGGCATCTCCGGCAGGAACGTCCATAATTTTGCCAGTACGGCGCACTTGGTCCCCTTCTTTAATCAAGAAGTCATCACCTAATAGTACGGCACCCACATTATCTAATTCTAAGTTCAAAACCAAGCCATATACGCCGTGTGGTAATTCTAGCAACTCACCGGCCATGGCTCTTTCAAGACCATAAATATGGGCGATGCCATCCCCTACGTCGAGAACAGTACCCACATCATCGACATTGAGGTCAACATCATAGTCCTGAATCTGCTGTTTGATTATAGCAGTGATTTCTTCAGGCTTCATTTTCATATATACCCATTCACCCCTATCTAATAGAGTTCGTTCTTAATAAAGATTTTTCTAATTCCTCTAAACGGCGAGCTACAGAGCCATCGATGCGTTTATCCCCTACTTGGATAACAATACCACCCATAATAGATGGATCTTGACGCACAGATAAGATGACATCTTTTCCTGTTACTTCTCTTAGTTTAGCTTGTACAGATGCTTCTACATCAGCTGTAATTGGTTCAGCTACTGTTACAGTAGCTTCCAAAATACCACGTGCTGCACGTGATTTCTTAATAAACGCTTCGATAGTCGATGCTATATAGCGATAACGACCGCGCTTAATCATCACATAAATAAAGTGTAGAGCAACTTTATCGATACTAGAGTCAAAAATTTTACCAATAAGCTTAATCTTTGCATCTTCTGTAACGATTGGATTCTCTAGAAATGAACGCAACTCAGGTTGATCAACCATTACGGATGCTACATAACCTAATTGCTCCTCCATGAGTTCCAACTTATTTTGTTCTTGAGCTAATTCAAACATAGCCGAACTATATTTATCTGCTACAATTTCTATGCTCATCGTATCACAACCCTATCGTTTTACTATCAAGTTGACGAATAGCGTCTTCGATCAATTTTGTATTAGTTTCGCTGTTCATATCTTTAGCAACAACTTTACCAGCCATAGCTACAGATAAAGATACCACTTCGTTACGCAAGCTATTCATAGCACGATCGCGTTCGATGGCAATATCTTGACGAGCACGATTTTTTTCTTGTTCAATTTGCTCGCGAGCTGTTGCCAATTGTTCTCGTGTAGTATTTTCTGCTTCTTGAATTGCTTTTTCAACAATTTGTTGTGCTTCTACACGAGCATTAGAAATTTGAGCTGCATAATCAGCTTTAAACTTTTCTGTCTCTGCACGGGCTTGTTCAGCAGCTTCTAAATCTTTAGCAATTCGTTCTTTACGTTCTGTCATCATAGCCAATAATGGTTTATATGCAAAACGCGCCAATAGCCAAACTAATATAAAAAAGTTCAACATTTGAGCAAGAATCGTTCCAAGGCTTAAGTCAACCAAGGTTATTCCTCCTCGTTATTATCTGAATAACAAAATAAACGCAACTACTACACCGATGATAGGCATCGCTTCGATTAAACCAATCGCAACGAACATAGTAGACATCAATTGACCACGCAATTCAGGTTGGCGTGTAATACCTTCGATTACTTTACTAGATACAAGACCGTCACCGATACCTGCACCAATGGCACCACAACCTACTGCGATCGCTGCTGCTAATGCGAATAAACCTTGAGCTTCCATAATATATCCTCCATATATAATAATTAATGTTCCTCACTAAGAGCCATCCCTAAATAGGATGCTGTAAGAACGGTAAAAATAAAGGCTTGAATAATGCCGATAAACAAACTAAAAGCAATCCACACCCATGGTACAGGTACAAACCAAGGCAACTTGTATAATACTTCTAACAAAATTTCACCAGCTACGATATTGCCGAATAGACGGAAAGCAAGCGTAACAGGTCTAGCGATCTCTTCAAAGATATTAAGTACTAGCAAAGCCTTATAAGGTCGTACAAAATGCTTAAAGTAAGATAAGCCTTTAACTTTAATACCCATAACCCATACTACTAATGTACTACATAAAGCCAATGCAACTGTAGTATTGATATCAGATGTTGGTGATGTTAACGCCTTAAGTGTAGGCATTAAGCCTAATTCATTTCCTACAAAAATAAATAAGAAAAACGTAAATAACAAGGAACTCACCATCGGCCAATGACGACCCAAGTTCGGAGCTAATTGCCCCTCTAAGCCTTCCAATATAGATTCAACTATATTTTGCAAGCCTACAGGCACCAATTTTCGTCCCCGGGTGGCTAGTACTGTTATCAGTATTACAATAGCCATAGTAACCCATGTAGCAATTAGAGTATCCAAATTAAATGTCAACCCTAACCACTGCACGACTTCATGGTGTCCCGCATGTAATTCCACGTTCTCAACCCCTTCCATAGACATAATAAAAACCTTATATATTTACAATTAATATAAATATATTATATATGTATCATCATACATCGTTATAGATATATAATCAACACTTGAAAGGTAAACAATTCTAATTTCTCATGAATGTATTGTGTATAATGCATTATTGGAATGTATCTATAATTTAACACATCATAAGCTTAGAAATGTCGACTAAGCCACCAGTAAACAACATATAATGCGGGCTGAATAAGTGCGACACCAACAAACATGCTAATAGCCTCTATGCCGGGAATCTTTAATCCTAAGACTACTAATGAGCCTACTAACATAAGACGCCATATCATCTGTCTACGAGCTTTACGAACGGCTTTGTAAGGATCCCCTGATACAATGGATTGACCATGCAAAGCTAAACTTAGCAAGTAGAGTACCATTATAAAAATCCCCCAAAACCATCCCCATAGATACTGTTCTAGGCCACATAAAACTTGTATTATACCGCCTAAAAAGGCAATAAAAAAACAAGTTAGTAGCACGCGCACTATGAATTTAATATATTGATTCATATATACCTCACTACTTAACTTGTTTATATAACATATAAAAACCTGTTATAGCTCCAATAAGACCAAATATAATCATACATAACGGTTCAGTTCTAAACCAACCATCCAGTGTATATCCAATCCAAATGAAACCACCTATACAGAAAACGAGTGTGAGCCCCGCCGATGTTGCCATGGCGAGGGCTTTCACAAGGTCCTTATCCATATTATTTACCAAACCGTTCAGGACGATTAGAATCGCCTAAGAACTCATGGCGCAACGCTTGAATAATGCGTTCAGATGCTTTGCCGTCACCATAAGGGTTAACGGAGTTCGACATCAATTTATAAGCTGCTGCATCGCTCAACAATTCATGAGCCGCTGCGTGTACTGCATCTTTATCAGTACCTACTAGGCGAACCGTACCAGCTTCAACAGCTTCAGGGCGTTCTGTGGTATCACGCAATACGAGAACTGGTTTGCCAAGGGCTGGCGCTTCCTCTTGAATTCCACCAGAATCAGTAAGAATCAAATAAGATTTAGCCATTAAGTTCGCAAATGGTTCATAATCAAGCGGATCAATTAAGGTAACCCGTTCTACAGAACCAAGTTCCTCTTGTACAACTTGGCGAACCTTAGGATTCTTATGTACAGGGAAGACCACTTGAATATCTTCAAATTCATTAATTAAATCGCGAATAGCTTGGTACACATGGCGCATAGGCTCACCCAAGTTTTCACGTCGATGTGTAGTAACAAGAACTGTACGTTTTTCAGGATCTAATGCATTGATAGCAGCATCATCAAAAACATAATTATCTTGCACTGTTGTATCAAGGGCATCGATAACAGTATTGCCTGTTACATATAGATGATCTGTATTGATATTTTCTTTCTTAAGATTGCTTTCAGAACTAGCTGTTGGTGCAAAATGATAGGTTGCAATAGAGCCAGTCAATTTACGGTTCATTTCCTCTGGGAACGGAGAATAAATATCTCCAGTACGAAGACCTGCCTCTACGTGACCTACAGGAATCTCTTGATAGAAGGACGCCAAAGCACCTGCAAAGGTTGTTGTTGTATCACCATGTACAAGAACTACATCAGGTTTAGCTTCTTCTAATACATCTTTAAGGCCCATCAATGCACGGTTTGTTACATCGTACAATGTTTGACCTTGGCTCATAATATTTAAGTCATAATCAGGGGTAATATTGAACAAGTTTAGTACTTGATCGAGCATATCGCGATGTTGTGCCGTAACGGTTACAATCGGCTCCATATCTGGTGCTGCTTCTAGTGCTTTTACAAGAGGAGCCATCTTGATAGCTTCAGGTCTTGTACCAAAGATTGTCATAACTTTTAACATAGTTGCCTCCAACATAGTAGGATAGAAAAAATGGGGCGCCGTGCGCCCCACATATGGTTATTTCTTATGGGAATCGTCAGATTCCTCTAAAGCTTTTGCCAATTCTTCACGATCAAAGGAAATAGTTTCATCTGAATCGCTGCGTTCAATTGTAGGACGTGGTAATGGATGTCCAGCCGCATCACTATGGGTAATAACACCAAGGCGACGAGCCACAAAAATACTGCCTAAGAAGATAACGAGTACCAATGCGATACCAATCCAAGCATTGACTTCTGCTACGATGACAGACACGCCACCAAACAGAGCTGTTACGGCATACATCATTAGCACCGCTTGTTTTTGAGATAAACCTTGAGCTAACAAACGATGATGCACATGGCCTTTATCAGGTTTAAAAATTGGACGACCGCTAATTTTACGGCGTACGATAGCAAATAATGTATCCAGAATTGGTAAGCCAAGTACGATTGCAGGAACTACTAATGCAATAGTAGCTGCTGTTTTAACAGCCCCCATTACAGAAATAGCTGCTAAAGTATAACCGAGGAGCATAGAACCCGTATCACCCATGAAAATTTTCGCTGGGTTAAAGTTATACCGCAAGAACCCTACTGTTGCACCTGCAAGTGCAAGAGATATACATGCTAAGTCAGTTTGGCCAAGTTGTAACGTCATAGCGCAAACAGCAATACAAGCAATGAAGGAAATCCCTGCTGCCAAGCCATCAAGGCCATCGATAAGATTTACGATATTCGTAAATCCTACGATCCAGAAAATAGTCAATGGAGCAGCCCAATATTTAAGGTACACTACACCACCCCAAGGAAGGTTGATAAAGTCCACCCGAATATCATAAGCCACCAAAATTGCAGCTGCTATGATTTGGCCCATTAACTTAGTCTTTGGCTCAATCTGTTTAATATCATCCCAAATGCCAACGAGCACAAGAATAACTGTACCAAGTACAAAGCCAAATAGTTTATGGTCATGTGGGATAGAGCCATTAAAGAGGACCGATCCTACATAACCGAGAAAGATTGCTAACCCACCAAGTCGTGGAATAGCACCATGATGCACCTTTCGGGCATCAGGTTTATCTATTGCCCCTACAGCAACGGCAAAGCGTTTTACCAAAGGGGTTAGTGCAAAGGTTATGATGAGCGCCAGAGCAAAGGCCCACACATAATCGAGCACATAATCACTCATAAGACACCTCCAACAACTGGGTTATAAACACAATTAATTAGTTAAGCTACGAATAGGTGCTGGAATACGACCACCACGGGCGATGAACTCAGCTGCACTATATGGACTCACTTCAATAATTGGAGCGTAACCTAAAAGGCCACCAAATTCAACAACCTCACCTACGGTTTTGCCAGGTACAGGAATTACACGAACCGCAGTTGTCTTATTATTAATCATACCAATAGCAGATTCATCAGCAATAATTGCAGAAATTGTATCCGCTGTTGTGTCTCCAGGAATAGCAATCATGTCAAGGCCAACAGAACATACGCATGTCATAGCCTCTAATTTATCGAGGGATAAACTGCCACAAGATACGGCATCAATCATACCAGCATCTTCAGATACTGGAATAAATGCACCACTGAGACCACCTACGTGAGAGGATGCCATAAGACCACCTTTTTTCACCGCATCATTAAGTAATGCAAGTGCCGCAGTCGTACCATGACAACCACAAGATGATAAGCCCATTTCTTCAAGAACGTGAGCAACAGAATCGCCTACCGCTGGTGTTGGCGCCAAGGACAAATCGATAATGCCAAATGATTTACCAAGACGGCGAGATGCCTCTTGTGCTACTAATTGGCCTACACGAGTAATTTTGAAAGCAGTACGTTTAATCGTTTCTGCTACAACGTCAAAGGACTGACCACGCACAGACTCAAGTGCGTGTTTTACAACGCCTGGGCCAGATACGCCTACAGAAATAGCACTATCACCTTCAGTAACGCCAAAGAAAGCGCCTGCCATGAATGGATTATCCTCTACAGGATTACAGAAAATAACGAGCTTAGCACAGCCAAGAGCATCATTATCCTTTGTAAGTTCTGCCGTTTTCTTAACGATAATCCCCATGTCGCGAACTGCATCCATGTTGATACCAGTTTTAGTAGAACCAACACCTACAGAGCTACATACGATATCTGTAGTTGCCAATGCTTCTGGGATAGAATCAATCAAGATGCGATCAGCTCGTGTAGCACCTTTTGTTACAAGAGCGGAGTAACCACCGATAAAGTTAACACCTACTGTTTTAGCAGCACGGTCCATCGCTTCTGCAATTGGTACATAGGATGTTAAATCACTACCACCTGCAACAAGAGAGATAGGAGTTACAGAGATGCGTTTGTTAATGATAGGAATACCAAACTCGCGCTCAATATCCTCACCAGTGGACACAAGATGTTCAGCTTCTTTTGTAATACGATCATAAATGCGATCACATAGTTCTTTACCAGAACTAGATGCACATTCTAGCAAGCTAATGCCCATCGTAATTGTACGAACATCAAGCTTGTTGTCATGAATCATCTGATTCGTTTCTAAAATATTGTCGATAGATAACATAGTGCCTCCTA
>USQK01000059.1 GCA_900556785.1 uncultured Veillonella sp. | reverse complement strand
ATTGAGTCACCTCCTTAAAAATCGTTTCTTATACCTGAATGATTATATCATACCACATATTGATACGCAAGGACTTTTCAGCCCAATATTTTCCTTGTAGTATGAAGTATAAAACATTTTCTACTATTCTTTAACTATAGCATATAAGTCTGTTTTATGAAATCAAGATTATTAATATATTTGCTAGCATTGTAATTAGTTAATTATTTTGATTTTAAAAGTTAGTTAGCTCCATTATGTTATAATAAAGGATAGAATTAAGCGAGGTGTATTATGAAAAAATTAATGATTATAGATGGCAGTAGTTTGTTATTCCGTGCATTTTTTGCGTTACCACCGTTGAAGTCTGCTTTGGGCACTCCAACGAATGCGGTGTATGGTTTCTTAACAATGCTCATCAAATTGTATGAAGAAATTAACCCTGATTATATTGCAGTAGCTTTTGATAAAGGTCGTCAGACGTTCCGTACTGAAATGTACAGCGAATATAAAGGTAATCGTCCAGATGCACCAGAGGATTTACGCCCTCAATTTAGTCTTATTCAAGATGTATTAAAAGCCTTAGGTATTTGTGTTATTGAAGAAGAAGGCTTTGAAGGGGACGATATTCTAGGATCTTTAAGTAAGAAATTTGGTACACCAGAGATGGCTGTTCAAATCATTACTGGTGACCGCGATAATCTCCAGCTCGTTACAGAGCATAGTCACGTGTTCTTAACTAAAAAAGGTATTTCTGACATGTTAGAGGTTACTCTTGATAACATGGAAGAACTTTATGGCTATGGTCCTGATAAGGTTATCGAAATGAAAGCCCTTATGGGTGACTCCTCTGATAATATTCCAGGTGTACCAGGTGTAGGTGAAAAAACGGCCCTTAAATTGATTACAGAATACGGTGATCTTGAGTCCGTATATGACCATATCGAAGATATTTCCGGTAAGAAATTAAAAGAGCGACTCGTAGAAAATAAAGACTTAGCGTTTTTATCTCGTGAGTTGGCAACCATTAAGACGGATATGGATTTATCTTACAAGGTAGAAGACTTTGTGCAAAATTTCCATGCCTCTGAGGTACAGCCTTTATTTGAAACTTTAGGCTTTACTAAATTAACACCTCGTATCGTTCAAGTAATGGGCGGAGAGGAAGCAGCTTTTGGTGAACCAGGCTCTCTTTTTGCACCACAAGAGGAAATTTCTTTAGACGATTTAGCTGATGCTAAGGCGCTAACCCCTGATTTCTATACAGATAAAACAGTAGCAGTACATGTTGTGCTTGATGGCAAAACTCCATTTAGAACTATCGAGACTGCCTATCTTTCTAATGGTGATACTGTCGTTAAAACAAATGATACAAAGGCTGTTCTAGCAGTATTACAAGGGGCTAAGGCCATTGTTACTACTCAAACAAAAGAACTAATAGAAGCATTAGGTAAAGAGTCACCAGCCGAAATTTCTTTGTTTAATAATGATAACACTGCACGTATTCATGATATGTCTCTTCTAGCATACTTGTTAGATCCTACGCGTACTAACTATGGGTATCTATATTTAACGGAACGTTTCTCTGTGCCAAGCATTGCTAGTGGTAGTGTAGATGTAGAATGCGTGTCCATGGTGAAAGCTTTACTCGCTATGAACGAAGTAGCTTGTGAATCTGCACGCCATGAAGATCTTTGGTCTCTATATGAAACAATTGAGTTGCCATTGATTCATACTTTAGTAGTAATGGAGAAAAATGGTATTTACATTGATACAGAAAAATTAGCTGAAACTACGGCTCGTTTTAAAGAGGAACTTGAGCAAGTACAGCAAGAGATTTACGATATCGCAGGGGAAACTTTCAACATTAACTCGCCTAAACAATTGGGTGTTATCTTGTTTGAAAAGATGAACTTGCCAATCATTAAGAAAACTAAGACTGGCTATTCTACTGATGCAGAAGTACTTGATATGCTTCGTCATGAAAGTCCGATTGTAGAGAAAATCTTGGCATACCGTTCAGTAGCAAAATTAGTATCTACCTATTGTGAAGGCTTAGCGGTTCTCATTAATGATAAGACTAAGCGTATTCATACGACCTTTAATCAAATGGTTACGGCTACAGGACGTCTTAGCTCCTCTGACCCTAACTTACAAAATATTCCGGTTCGTACTGAAAAGGGCCGTGAAATTCGTGCCTTATTCTATCCAGGTGCAGGGTACGATACCTTGGTCAGTGCCGATTATTCTCAAATTGAGTTGCGCATTTTAGCGCATCTATCTGGCGATGAAGCGTTAATTAAAGCTTTCGTTGATGGTAAGGATATTCATCGTTTTACTGCTGCGGAGGTACTAGGAAAATCTCAAGAGGATGTTACGAGTGAAGAGCGTTCCCATGCGAAGGCGATTAACTTCGGTATCATTTACGGTATTTCTGATTTTGGCTTATCTCGTGACCTCGGTATTACACGGGGTGAAGCTAAAAACTATATTGATTTATACTTTAGCCGTTATCCGAAGGTTAAAGAGTATATGGATCGCATGGTTCAAGAAGCTCATGAAATTGGTAAGGTTCGTACTATGTTCGGTCGTCAACGTGAATTGCCTGATATTAACAGCCGTAACTTTAACCGTCGCTCCTTTGCAGAACGTACGGCAATGAATACACCAATTCAAGGCACAGCCGCTGATATTATCAAGTTGGCTATGAACCAAGTCGAGAAAAAGCTAGAAGATGGAAACTTTACATCTCGTCTTTTATTACAGGTACATGACGAACTTGTATTAGAAGTGGTGAATTCTGAATTAGAAGCAGTAGAAGAATTATTACGTTCTACTATGCAATCCGTTGTGGAGTTACAAGTACCTCTTATTGTAGATGTACATCATGCGGAAAATTGGGCGTTAGTTAAATAATAGTTTTTTTATATTAGCTTATTAAAAATAGAAGGCATATATGTTTAAAATAGGATTAACTGGTGGTATTGCATCGGGCAAGAGTACAGTCCTTACCTATTTTAAGGACAAAGGAATACCTTATATCGATGCAGATATTGTCGCTCGTGAGGTAGTAGAGCCTAGTACTGAAGGTTTAGAAGCAATTGTGGATGCCTTTGGTTCTAATGTATTGCATGATGACGGTACATTAAATCGTGAAGCATTGGGAGCTATTGTCTTTCACAATGAAGAAAAACGACAATTATTAAATGGATGTCTAAAAACGCATATTCGCAATCGTATTTTGGAACTAACATCTCAATATGAATCGGTTAATACACCGATTTTAATCTATGATATTCCATTACTCATAGAGGGGGAATGGTATTCCATGATGGATGAGGTTTGGCTTGTTTATGTAAACGAGCCTACTCAGATAGATCGCTTAATGAGTCGCAATGGATATACCAGAGAGGATGCTTTGGCTCGTATCAATAGTCAAATGCGACTCGACGATAAACGCTCTTATGCAGATGTAATTATTGATAATAATGGTACACCTCAGGCTTTGACCGCAAAATTAGATACAATTTGGAGTGAGCGTCTAGAGCTGCTTTTACAAAAACCTCAATAATAACAATAGATGTGTCAAAATTGGTATATAAAAAATAGTATTAAATGGTATAATAAGCCCATGAAATTTAGTATTATAGTATCCTAGCATTTGGTTACAGCTAGATTATGGTAAATGTTATAGTAGTTATATGTAGAAAGGGGGATTTATGAAACGTGCAACGGCAACGGCGCTGTCTTGCGTCGTACTTGGGTGGTTTTATTTTGCTCATTTAGATGATCCTTTAGCGCGTCAAGTGGCGTACCCCTTTAACTATAGAGATGTAGTGATGGCTGCAGCTGAGAAGGAACAGGTTCCACCATCCTTGGTGGCTAGTGTTATCTTAGCTGAAAGCAAATATAAGAATACTGCTGAGTCTGAAACAGGTGCTCTTGGATTGATGCAGCTCATGCCAGATACAGCACGTTGGGTTGCTCAACAAGTTGGTCATGGTAATTATACAGATCGTCAGCTAAAAGAGCCTGAAACAAATATCGAGTTAGGAACATGGTATCTAGGCCATTTATTAAAAGAATTTAATGGCGATGAGGTGCAGGCATTAGCTGCGTATAATGCGGGACGTGGCCATGTTGAATCCTGGCTTAATGAGAATAAATGGAATGGCATGGTTGATACTATACCATTTCCAGAAACACGTAGCTATGTAAAAGCTGTTTTACAGTATCAACAGAAATATGAGGCATTATATGGAAACGATTATTGAAGCTTGTAAAGCATTAGATTATTCATGGTTGCCTCAGCAGATTGGGGGATTTACCTTAGTAGCATCCAATGAATCTGATTACACTGCGCTACTTGAACGCCTTACAGCAGGTGAAGAGGTATTAAAGGTACCTATTTTCCATTATCAAAATGATCTAGGGTGGCGATGGTCTGCCTTATATGATAAAGAGGTAGAGGACTATACGGTTCATATTGAAATGCCACTCTTTTCCTTTGTGGATATTTCGTTTGTACGGGCTGATTTAGAGTCGTTCTGGAAGGGGTTACAAGATCGATGTGTCAAAGGTTTAACTAATATGTTAATCGAGCCAGAGAATAACTTTACCTTTACGTATCGTCGCCGAGGAATACCTGAATGGGATTTTTCAGAGGTCATGCCTAAAGAATTGGAAGGTTTTATATGTGATGTTAATCCAGCTCACGGAATTCGGATGATTAATGGTTCTTTTATTATCGGTGAATATCGTAAGATGGATGAATGTACTGGATTATTGCTATATTATAACGAATTACGTGATGAGTACTTTGCAGAGCTTCGTTATAAAAACTATCCTGAAATAGACCATCATTTAGATGCTAAAAATTTAGTTGATTTAACCGCTGTTCTTCGTGAGCATCTAGGTCCTATATTAAAAGGGTTAAATGAGCGGGTTGACTAATAATTGTAAAGTGTGACTATGCTATTTTTTGAGTTATTTTATATTATATGAAATAATCTAAGTGGGAATGTTTGGTTAAAGCCCATAAGAAAGCGTAGAATTTGTATATACACAGTAAATGTGATATACTATATATGACTTTTATATAAATCTTTTAAAAGAGTGGGCTTATGTCCACTCTTTCATTTATGATTAGCCTAATTTTAAGGTGTTTGTAATCAAGAGATATATACAAGATGTAGTAATGAAGGAGGCGATGGCTATGAAGAGAGAAGCAGTAGAGGAATTTGTATCCTCTGTAGTTGAAGGTATTATAGCCGGCACCGAAATGGAACTAGTCGATGTAGATTACGTTCGTGAACGCGATTGGTATTTACGTGTCTATCTCGACAAGCCAGGTGGTGTAGATTTGGATGACTGTCAGTTGGTTAGCGAAAAACTAAGTGCTGTGCTCGACGAAAAAGATCCAATTACGGAAAACTATTTATTGGAAGTATCTTCTCCAGGCCTAGATCGAGTTCTTAAGAAGGATAAGGATTTGGTTCGCTATAATGGTCGTGATGTTGATATCCAACTATTTAAACCGATTAATGGCAGTAAGCAATTTACTGGTGTATTAGAAGGTTTTACAGATACAACTATCGATTTTACTATCAATGGTGAAAGCATGACATTCGAACGGTCTGCCATTGCACAAATTCGATTACATCTTGATTTTTAATATATGGAGGCATACGAGTGAGTCAAGAATTAATTCAAGCGGTAATGGTGCTTACAAAACAAAAAGGTTTTGCTCCTGAGGTTATTTTTGAATCCTTAGAGGCTGCATTACTGCAAGCATATCGCAAAGAACCAACATCTAATCCAGATGCGTACGTTGTGATTGACCGCGAAACAGGTGTTTATAAAGTAATGGCCAAAAAACAAGTTGTGGAAACTGTTGAATTGCCTGAAACCGAAATTAGCTTGTTAGATGCTCGCAAAAAAGATAAGCGTTTTGAGATTGGTGATGTAGTAGAAGTCGATGTAACTCCTGCTAACTTTGGTCGTAGTGCTGCCCATACTGCAAAACAAATGCTTATTCAACGTTTGAAAGAGGCTGAACGCAGCGTAGTATATGAAGAATACTATAGCCGAGAAGGCGATATCATTACTGGCGTTATTACACGTGTTGAAGGTAAAAATGTATTTATCAATTTAGGTAAAACAGAAGCAATCTTGCCTCCTACTGAGCAAATTGCTACAGAAACATATCGCGAAGGAGATCGTATTAAATGCTATATCGTAGAGGTTAAGAAAACTACGAAAGGGCCTCAAATCATGATTTCCCGCACACATCCTGGTTTATTAAAACGCCTCTTTGAATTAGAGGTACCAGAAATTTATGAAGGTGTGGTAGAGCTAAAATCTGTAGCTCGTGAGCCAGGTATGCGTTCTAAGATTGCTGTTTATAGCCGCGATGAAAATGTTGACCCAGTAGGTGCTTGCGTAGGTCCTAAAGGTCAACGTGTACAACATATCGTTGATGAGTTACATGATGAAAAGATTGATATCGTTAAATGGGATGAAGATCCAGCAATTTATATCGCAAACTCTTTGAGTCCAGCAAAGGTTGTATCTGTTGATGTAAGTGAAGAAGAAAAATCCTCTTACGTTGTAGTTCCTGATTATCAATTATCCTTAGCAATTGGTAAAGCTGGTCAAAATGCTCGATTAGCAGCCAAATTAACTAACTGGAAAATCGATATTAAGAGTGAAACTCAAGCAGCTGAAGAACCTTTTGCAGGTTTTGGCAATGCTGAGGATGGAGAATAGTCATGAAACCGAAATCCCAACCTATGCGCACCTGTGTAGGATGTGGTGAGCCAAAGGTAAAACGTGAATTGATTCGCGTAGCCTTGAGCCCAGACGGTAACATCAGTATTGATCGTACTGGTAAAGCACCAGGACGTGGAGCCTATCTATGTGAATCCATGTCGTGCTTTGAACAAGCCTATAAGGCAAAACGATTAGAACGGTCACTAAAGCATAGTGTATCGAAAGAGATATACGAAGCGTTACAACGTGATTTACAAGAGCATGAGTAATCACTGATATACATGAATGAAGATAAAATTTTGAATCTCTTAGGTTTAGCACAACGAGCAGGCAAGGTTATTTCTGGTGATTTTATCGTAGAAAAGGCTATAAAGAGAAAAGAACCAAAATTGGTACTTCTCGCTGGTGACTGTGCAGCCAACAATGAAAAGAAATATACTCAATTAGCAGAAACACATCAGATTCCACTTCATAGTATTGCCAATAAAGAGGCGTTAGGAACTGCCATTGGTAAAGAAGTTAGGGTTGTAGTCGCCGTACTAGATGATGGGTTTGCAAAGGCAATAGTAAAAGAGATTGATCGATAATAAGGGGGTATGTAGATGTCCAAAAAGCGCGTCCATGAAATCGCAAAAGAGTTCGGCGTAGAAAGTAAGCAGGTCATTTCTATCTTGCAACAACATAATATTAATGTTACGAAAGCAGTGAATTCTGTAGATGATTCAGGTTATGATATTGTAAAAAAACAATTAGGTAAGAAATCTGAAGCACCTAAATCTACACAAAAGGTAGAACAAAAATCTGCTGCAACAGCAGCACATAAACAAGAAGCTGCACCACATAAACAACAAAATCCAAATCGTTCTAACGAACAGAAAAAGGATAATCGTAAACAAGGTGGTCAAAAACAAGACGATCAATCTAAACAAAATGACCATAAAAAGGGCAATGTACGTCATGTACAAATCTCTGAACCTACACGTAAATCCGAAGGTAACCAACAATCTGGTGACCGCGCTAACAACCGCCCTAACAATAATAACCGCAATAATGACAACCGCAATAACAATGGTCGTCCTAATGATGCGCGTAATAATGATAATCGCAATAACGATAATCGAAACAATGATAACCGCAATTCTAATAACAATGATCGTCGTAACAAGAAAAATAAAAAAGGTGGTAATAACCGCCCACAATCCTTGTTATCTACATCTATGCAAAAGAAAAAGAATCGCGTAAAACATCGTAATGAACAGTACTTACAACAAAAAGCTGAGGCTGAACGTAAGGCTGAAGCAGCGATTGCTACAGAAATTGAATTGTCTGGTCCTTTAACTGTTAAGGAACTAGCTGAAAAAATGGGCCGTGAAGTATCTGAAATAATCAAAAAATTGATGCTTTTAGGTGTTATGGCTAGCATTAACCAAGAGGTTGATGTTGATACAGCTACAATCGTAGCTGAAGAATTTGGTGTAACTGTAACTGAAGTAGAACCTGAAGAAGATCCTACTGATATTATTGAAATTGAAGATGCACCAGAAACATTGAAACCTCGTCCACCAGTAGTAACTATCATGGGCCACGTTGACCATGGTAAAACATCCTTGTTGGACGTAATTCGCCAAACTAATGTAACAGCTGGCGAAGCAGGTGGTATCACTCAACATATCGGTGCCTACCAAGTTCGTTACAACGATAATAAAATTACATTCCTTGATACTCCAGGCCATGAAGCTTTTACAGCTATGCGTCTTCGCGGTGCTAAATCTACAGATATCGCAGTTCTTGTAGTAGCTGCTGATGATGGTGTAATGCCTCAAACAATTGAAGCCATAAACCATGCTAAATCTGCAGATGTACCAATTATTGTTGCTATCAACAAAATGGATAAACCAGGTGCTAACCCAGATCATGTTAAACAACAATTGTCTGAACATGGCCTTTTACCAGAAGAATGGGGCGGCGATGTAATCATGGTTCCAGTTTCTGCTAAACAAAAACAAGGTATCGACGACTTGCTCGAAAATATCTTACTCGTAGCAGAGGTTATGGAATTAAAAGCGAACCCTAACCGTAAAGCTTACGGCGTAGTTATCGAGGCTCAACTTGATAAAGGTCGTGGTGCTGTATGTACCGTATTAGTACAAAAAGGTTCCCTTCGTGTAGGTGATACTGTACTTGCTGGTACTGCTTATGGTAAAGTACGTGCCATGACAAATGAACGCGGTGAAAAGGTAAAAGTAGCTCGTCCTTCTATGCCAGTTGAAATCTTGGGCTTCTCAGAAGTTCCACAAGCTGGTGAAATCATCAATGGTATGGATGATAACGAAGCACGTGCAATCGCAGAAAAACGTATTGCTAAACAACGCGTTCAAGAATTGCAAGCTACTCACAAAGTTACATTGGATGATATCTTCAACCAAATTCAACAAGGTGAGTTAAAAGATCTTAATATCATCATTAAAGCAGACGTTCAAGGCTCTGTAGAAGCATTACGTCAATCCTTGGAAGGCATTAAAAACCCTGAAGTACGTATCGTTATCGTTCATGCTGCAGTAGGTGCTATTAATGAATCCGATATCATGTTGGCTTCTGCATCTAATGCAATCGTTATGGGCTTCAATGTACGTCCTGATGCTAATGTACGTCGCGCTGCTGAGAATGAAAAAGTTGACCTTCGTACATATCGCGTAATCTACGATGCTATTAATGACGTTGAGTCTGCGATGCGTGGTATGTTGGCTCCTCAATTTAAAGAGGTTGTCGTTGGGCGTGCCGAGGTACGTCAAGTTATTTCTACACCTAAAGCTATCGTTGCCGGTTCTTATGTAACAGAAGGTCGTATTACTAACGATTCTGAAGTACGTTTGATCCGTGATGGTATTGTTGTATTTGAAGGTAAGGTTGACTCTTTACGTCGATTCAAAGACGAAGTAAAAGAAGTTAAAACATCCTTCGAATGTGGTATCTCCTTAGAAGGTTACCGCGACATCAAGGAAGGCGACGTAATTGAAGCGTACTTGATGGAAGAAGTTGCACCTCAAATATAGGAGGTTTATATGAGTGACGTTCGTGTCAGAAAACTACAAGAATTCATCAAACAAGAGGTAAGTCAAATGTTGATGCGCGGATTGAAAGATCCGCGTATCGGCT
>USQK01000058.1 GCA_900556785.1 uncultured Veillonella sp. | reverse complement strand
TGCTTCAAATCGGCGCTCGTAACATGCAAAACTTCACACTTTTAAAAGAAGTAGGTAAATTAAACAAACCAGTTCTTTTAAAACGTGGTTTATCTGCTACATACGAAGAATGGTTAATGGCTGCTGAATACATCATGTCCGAAGGCAATGAACAAGTTGTATTATGCGAACGTGGTATTCGCACATTCGAAACTAAAACTCGTAATACATTAGACGTAACAGCAATTCCTATGATGCATGAATTATCCCACTTGCCAATCATTATGGACCCTAGCCACGCTGCTGGTATGAGTCGTATGGTTCGCCCACTTTCCCTTGCATCCGTAGGCGGCGGTGCAGATGGCCTTATGATCGAAGTTCACAATGATCCATCCAAAGCATTATGCGACGGCCCTCAAGCATTACGTCCAGACCAATTCACTAGCCTTATGAAAGAAATTATCGCATTGCGCCAAGCATTGGTGGAATGCACTAAATAATCTCAAATATCACACAAATAAGCTAGTATCCGTTATAATAGATACTAGCTTATTCTTTTATGAAAGGAACCATCATGACTCGCATCCATATTAACGCATCCACACCGTATGACGTTGTCATCGAGGAAGGCGCTTTACAACGCATCACCGATTATATTAAACCATTAAAACCAAATTGTCGTGTTATCATCGTCAGTGATAGTAATGTAGCGTCCCACTATTTGGACTCTGTGAAAGCTAATATGGAACATGCGGGTTATGTTGTTTGTGATTATGTGTTTCCTGCTGGTGAAAGCTCCAAAAATGCTCATCAACTCATCGATTTAGTAGAATACATGGCGGGCCAATCATTGACTCGCAAAGACTTGCTCATCGCCCTTGGGGGCGGTGTTGTAGGCGATATGGCGGGCTTTGCAGCAGCAACCTATTTACGTGGTATCGACTATGTTCAGGTTCCTACATCTCTATTAGCCGCAGTAGACTCCTCTGTAGGTGGTAAAACAGCGGTCAATCTCGAAGCTGGGAAAAACCTCTGGGGTGCTTTCAAACAACCTATCCTCGTCCTCTGCGATCCAGCTACACTCAATACATTACCTGATATGGAATGGATTAATGGGTGCGGCGAAATTATCAAATACGGCTTCCTCGACGTACCTGGTTTATTAACCCAACTAGAACATAAACCATTAATTAAACATCACGATAGTGTTAGTACTGTCATCGCTCGTTGCGTTCAAGCAAAAGCGGATATCGTGGAACAAGACGAACGCGAGTCTGGCGTTCGTGCCCTCTTAAACCTTGGTCATACCTTTGGTCACGGCATCGAAAAAGCAAGTCATTTCGAGGTACATCACGGTTATGCCGTTGCTATTGGTATGGTGCTCATGGCACAAGGTGCTGTCAAACATGGAGAATTAGATGTAGAGTCGTTAGACAAATTAAAGGCCCTCATCAAAGCACACGATTTGCCAACAACAACAACGATAAGCAAAGAAGAAATTCTAGCTGCCGCTAAGCACGACAAAAAAAGCGAAGGAGCAACCATTAAAATCGTAGTACCTACTAGCTATGGTCACAGCGAGCTCAAAGTGGTAACACACGAGGAACTTACAACCTATTTAGACTGAGATATAAAGGAGATTTATATGCATTCCGTAACGAACGCCATCCCTACAGGGACTATCGCGTCCATTCCTGCAAAAGCTCATGCGCACCGTGCGCTGATTTGCGCAGCTCTCGCAAACTCGCCATCTACCATACTACTGAGCCGCACCTCTAAAGACATCAATGCAACTATGGACTCCTTGCGAGGCTTAGGAGCACACGTTGTGTATGAAAACAAAGTTGTCACTGTTACACCTGGTCCTGTGCCAACAAAGGGCAATGTAGTTCCCCACGAATCCGGTACTACATTGCGCCTCTTATTACCAGTGGCAGCGTCCATTTGTAATGAGGTAGATGTGGATGCGAAAGGGCGTTTACCAGATCGTCCTTTAGAGCCCATGCTCGGTGAAATGAAAGCTCACGGCGTAACATTCTCCCAAGATAAACCACCATTCACTATGACAGGTCGTCTACAAGGCGGTGAGTTCGGTATGGTTGGAGATGTAAGTAGCCAGTTTTTCTCTGGATTATTATTAGCTGCGCCACAATGTGGAGGTGCTACAATCACATCTACTACGCCGCTTCAATCTAGCGACTATGTAACATTAACAACTACAACGATGGCAGACTTCGGCGTAACAGTCGACCATACACCTGCTGCTGACACCGTCCAAGAATCCTTTACAGTAGCGGCTAATGCTACTTTTAAAGGTCAAAGTAATTACCAAATCGAAGGCGATTGGTCCAATACGGCTATTTGGATGGTCGCAGCGGGCATGACAGGCAAACCTATTACTATTACAGGTATGAACAAGAATTCTGTGCAAGCTGACCGCCGCATCATGCAGGTTATGATTGATGCCGGTTGTGATGTAGTATGGGATGGCATGAACGTAACCGTTATGGGTCGTGCAGAAAAACCAATCTATGCTGACCTCGAGCAAATGCCCGATATGTTGCCAGTTATGGCAGCCCTCGCTTGCTCTATCCATGGTGAAAGCTCCTTTGTTAAGGGTGCGCGCCTACGCTTGAAAGAATCCGATCGCCTCGAAGCCGTTGCTAATCTCGTAAGAGATTTAGGAGGCACGGTTCGCGAAGATGGTGATGACCTATATATTATCGGTAGTGGTATACTAAAAGGAGGACAAGGTGATTGTGTTAACGACCATCGCCTTGTTATGGCAGGTACATTGATGGCACTCATCAGTGAAAATCCTGTGACATTAAAAGATAGCGAAGCTATCACAAAATCCTATCCAGACTTCTTTGAGGACTGGAACTTACTAGGTGGTCATGCACAACCGGTATAGATTTCTAATCTTAACTGGTATGATTCGATACATAACAATAATAGTCGTAAGTACTATATAGTAGGAGTTAATATAATGGCATCTAATTTCGGTAAAACCATACAAGTATCTACCTTTGGCGCCTCTCACGGCTATGCCATTGGCGGTATTGTTGAAGGTCTACCTTGTGGACACACCATCGATATCGATGAACTAAGAGCCTTCTTGAAGCGCCGTGCGCCAGGTCAAAATCAATTACAAACGCAACGTAAGGAAGCCGATGTGCCTGAATTTTTAGCAGGTATGGTGGACGGCATGCTCAGTGGATCTCCACTGGCCTTTATGATTCGCAATACATCGCAGCACTCTAGCGATTACAATAATCTTCGCGACATTCCTCGCCCATCTCATGCGGACTTTACAGCTCATATGCGCTACGGTGACAAGGTAGATATGCGAGGCGGCGGCCACTTCTCGGCACGCCTTACAGCACCTCTATGCGTAGCCGGTGGCATTGCTATCCAACTATTACGCGAAAAAGGCATTGAAATCCACGGCCATTTAAAACAAGTGGGAACCATCCAAGATGCTTCTATCAACATGGTTCACCCAGATATGAAAGCATTAGCTAGCATTGCTACAGAGCCAATCGCTATGGTTGATTCACAAAAACGTAACGAAGTAGAAACCCTTGTTATGAACCTCAAAAAAGATGGAGACTCTACAGGTGGTATAGTTGAAGTCGTTGCTACAGGTCTACCAATTGGCCTTGGCAATCCAAACTTTGATGGTATCGAAAACCGCTTAGCTCGTGTTATCTTTGGTGTCCCTGCCATTAAAGGCGTATCCTTCGGTGGAGGCTTTGACATGTGTGCTAAGCTTGGTTCCGAAGTGAATGATGCTTTCACCATGGACGGCGACAAAATTACAACGACAACGAATAATAGCGGTGGTATCCAAGGTGGTATTACCAATGGTTTACCACTCGTTATGCAAGTGGGCATCAAGCCAACACCATCCATTTATAAAGAACAACATTCTGTGTCACTTTCACAAAAAGAGGACACATTGCTCACAATCCAAGGTCGTCACGATCCATGTGTAGCGCTTCGTGCAGTACCTGTAATCGAAGCAGTTACGGCCCTTGTTATTCTTGATTTCTTAGGAGATATTGACCATGAACTTAGATGAAGTACGCGTTAAAATTAACGATATAAACGACCAAATGCTCGCCCTCTTCAAAGAGCGCATGGAACTCTCCAAAGATGTAGCGGCAGCGAAAAAAGAAATGAACAAGGCTATTTACGATGCCAAACGGGAACGGGATATTCTCGATAAAGTAACGAGAGATGCAGGCCCGGATCTCGATCTATATGCGCGCCGTTTCTTCGAAGCATTATTTAGCTTGAGCCGCACCTATCAGTCCGAACAATTATTCCAAGATAATGAGTTCACAATAAAAATGAAAAAAGCCATTGAGCAGTCCCCTACCTTGCCACCGCAACGTGGCAGCGTAGCTTGTGCCGGCGTATTTGGCAGCAATGCTCAAATGGCGTGTGATAAATTATTGCCCCTCAGCCAAATTCACTACGTAACGGGTTTCCGTACTGTATTTGATGCGGTAGAATCCGGCGAATGTCAATTTGGTGTATTGCCTATCGAAAACAGCTCCAATGGTTCTGTAAAAGAAGTATACGACCTCTTAGAAGAGCGTAAATGCTATATCGTGCGCGGTACACGCCTTTGGATTTCTCACGACTTACTAGTGAAAAAAGGTACTAAATTAGAAGATATTCATACGATCATCTCCCATCCTCAGGCGTTGGGCCAATGCAGTCACTTCCTAGATACATTAGAAGGCGTAGAGTTACGTTCCTTCGATAACACGGCTCGTGCAGCACAAATGGTGGCAGCCAGTGATGATCCAGGCATAGCAGCTATTGCAGCACCTCAATGTGCAGACTTGTATAACTTGTCGCCATTGATGCGCAATATCCAAAATAGCGATAACAACTATACGCGCTTTATCTGCATCAGCAAGGACTTCCATGTATACCCAGGGGCTAATAAAATCTCCGTGGTAACTACAGCAAGCCATGCTCCAGGTGGTCTTGGTACATTACTTACCAAGTTTGCAAACATCGGCGTAAATCTTACCAAACTTGAGTCTCGCCCGATCGTAGGACATAACTTTGAGTTCTTATTCTACCTCGACTTAGAAGCATCCCTAGCAGCTCCAAAGGTATTGTCTGTTCTAGCAGAGCTGCATACATCACAAGATAAATTCCGCTTACTAGGCAATTACCCTGAAAATTAATATACTTATATGTACTAGTCTCTATAAGAACATATATAGTACAATACATATAGTTATAAAAATTCAATGGCTAATAGGTACCAGCCTATTAGCCATTCTATGTATATTGACCTAGGAGGTCCTATGAAATTTGGTTTACTTGGCCGTACGTTAGGCCATAGCTTCTCCCCTCGCATTCACAGTGCGCTAGGGAATACAAATTACGAATTATTTGAACGCGAACCGAGCCAACTACAAGAGTTCTTCGCAGATCCAGAATTACAAGGTATCAATATCACTATCCCATACAAGGTAAATGCCCTTGAAACTTGTGATGTAGTAGACCCTCGCGCAGAACGCATCGGTTGTGTGAATACGATGGTTCGCAAAGATGGTAAATGGCACGGCTATAATACTGACTACGATGGTTTCGTGTTTACCCTACAACATGCTGGCATTGATGTATCTGGCAAGGAATGTATTATCCTTGGCGATGGCGCTTCCTCTGCTACCGTTCACGTAGCACTGGAAGATTTGGGTGCTAAAAATATCGTCCATTTATCTCGTAAGACGGCACCATTCTATGGTGATGCGCCTAATTACTACGAAACAGCACAGATTATTATTAACTGCACACCTATCGGTATGTATCCTCATAATCCAGCTAACCTCATCGATATTACACAATTTTCTAAATTGGAAGGCGTTGTAGATCTCATCTATAATCCACGCCGCACAATTTTGCTATTACAAGCAGAAATGATGGAAATTCCTCATTGTGATGGCTTGCCATTCCTCGTGGCTCAAGGCGTTGAGGCGGCTAACCATTTTCAAGGTGAAAGCTTTGGTACAAAGGAAATCGAGCAAATCTTGCGAGATATGCGCCGCGAAAAGGAAAACATCATTCTCATCGGCATGCCTGGCGTAGGAAAAACTACAGTCGGTAAAGCGCTCGGTGAAGAAATGGGCCGTACTTGCGTAGATGTGGATCATGAGTTAGAAAAAGAAATTGGAAACATTTCCACATACATTACAGAACAAGGGGAACCTGCCTTCCGTGAAAAAGAGGCGGAAATGATTGCAAAATTCGGTACTCAAACAGGTCTTATTATTTCCACTGGCGGCGGCTGTGTCACAGTGCCTAAAAACTTCGCACACCTACGACAAAACGGTCGTATCTACCAATTAACACAACCAGTAGAAAACCTCTCTACCTCTGGTCGTGTTCTCTCTAGTGGTGGCATCGAACGCTTACGCGAACTAGAAGCAACGCGTACACCAATGTATGAAAGCTTCGCTCAATGCATCGTAGAACATAACCGTAATGCACCAGAAACAGTAGCGGCAATCCTAGAAGACTTTGAGGCAAACCTACTATAATCGTTTTGTATAGTGTATTTGTAAAAAATTTTACAGATACATCGATAAAAGCATCTATATCTGAATTGATAAGAGCCTCAACAGATTTATAAGTAATTATATTTACATCTGTATTTCTAGATAAAACTAAAACTCATATCATAGAACAATGATATAAACTGAAAAGCAGTAGCTATCCTAAGGAAAACTACTGTTTTTTTATGTGTCTTATGTATTATATATATTTGTAAAGTTTATCATATGCAATTACAATGTAATTACAAAGCATTTCAAGAAACTTACATACCTTTTAATATATAATCAGCAACATGACCAAAGCAATACAGTCACAGACAAAAATACTAGGAGAGATACTATGAAAACAGTAAACCTACAAGTCCGCATCAACGAAGATCTAAAGCAGGAAGTATCTAGCATATTAAAAGCACAGGGTTTATCCTATACATCCATGCTAGATGCACTATTTCGTCAAATTATAAAAGAACGCCGCATTCCATTCGCCATTGCTTTACCAACAACATCTACAGACGAAACACCAGCGCCAAGTACACTCAACAATGACGGCACCTACGAACAACCCCGAGCAACATTAAAGGCATCAGATACTATAAATACATACGGAACATCAACCACAAATGAGGTTGAAATATCCTTTGATAAAATTGATAAAACAGGCATACTCAATATCCGTATAAACCCTAAAGTTAAGACACTAACAACAGCAATCTTAAAAGAAATGGGATTAACTATATCACAAACTGTTACACTAGTTTCTAAACAAATACAATTTGCTAAAGATATTCCTCCGACTATTCATCGCCCTGAATGGATTGATGCTATAAATGATGATTTATGGACAAAAGAAGAGTTCAACAAAAGAATAGAAATAGGTCTTAATCAGGCTGAAAATGGAATAGGTGAATCTGCAGAAAAAGTCTTTAATGAACTTCTTAAAGATTTATAAGTATGGAGGTTAAAATGAGATATACAATAATTTTGACCCCTACTGCTAAATCTGACATAGTAAATCTCAAACTTTCATTAAAGCAACGCTTTATAGACACTGCGTTTATCCAAAAAGAATTATCGCAAATTTACCAAAAAATATGTTCATTATCTATTTTTCCTGAGCGCTATCCTATTGTAGATAGTAAGGAAAAATACAGAAAATTATCATACAAAAAGTATCTTATTCTATATAAAGTTATAGGTAATTATATCTATATTTTCTATATTCGACCATCTCGTATGAATATATTACAAGAACTACAAGACAAATAAAAAAGTCGGCTATCGCCGACTTTTTTAATGTACTTTTACGCGTTTATGTTGTTGTTCATCGAATACGCCATCTACGTCGATGGTATCGAGGATACGTTTTAGTTCATGCACATCGATTTGACCTGGTGCTGATGCTTTGCCAGCGGAGGCAAATGTCATAGCATTACCAAATAGAGCGCCTGCAGTACGTGTAACAGCACCGAGTGGACCCATAGCCATCGTAATGATTGGGTCAGATGGATACAGGGCTTTAACTTCAGCCGTTGCTTCAAGGAGAGTTAATACATCCCCTGTTGTATTAGGCATAACAGCCATCTTTGGCACGTCGGCTAAGAATTCTTTCATTTGAAGAAGACGATTTACAATAACTTCATGGCTTGGTGTTCCATTAAAATCATGATTACTCATGATAATTGTAATGCCATGTACCTTAGCAAACTCAATAGTCTTGAGCATTCTATCTTGATCAAAGAAGAGTTCAATATCAATAGCATCTACCAATCCAGTAGGAATGATGCGCTCTAACATGGTGAAGTAGTCTTGTGAAGAAATGGATTTTTCCCCACCTTCACCTTTCGTGCGCCATGTAAATAACAAGGCCCGACCTTTTAATTGAGGCTTGATGAGCATTAATAATTCAATAATAGCGTCAATGGAGTAGGCCCGCTCGTAATAGTCAATGCGTAGCTCCACTACATGACACGGTGTATTACATGCAACCGCAGTAGCATCTAAAATTTCTTTCATTGTTGTGCCCACAATAGGAACACATATCTTTGTACCCTTTTCGCCGAGTACAGCATGACCGATACGGACCATAATAACTCCTTTCCGTCCCACAGGGTGAGACAAATGACTTACCTTAAACTAACTATATACCAATATTTTGGTAAAAGCAATCAATCCGGCTATATTGGATTGCTATTCACAAAAAGCGTATGAAAGCCCGTTATTATGCACTAAAAATGTATTCTTAGATTATCGATTAACATAATTTTTTCTTATATCCTATTTTCTCGGTCTTATTAAAATTGGTCATATTATTCAATCCTGATAAGTATATCTACTCTCTCTAAATAAAAACTCCACACATAATCGTGTGGAGTAATCATTTATAGCATTATTCGTGCTTGGCAGATAGTTTTCTAGATTGGAATGCCATATATAGCAATAACAAGCCTGTAATACTAAATACATAGGATATGCCAACATAAGTAGATACAATACTTGCAAACACAGGACCAACCATAGACCCAAATTGTTGAGCCGTCGTAGTCATACCAAACATGCGGCCTCTAAAACTTGGGTCTGTATTGAGGGTTACTGCTGCACTTAAGGATGGGTTAATCCCTACAATACAAGAACCAATTAAGACTTGTAACACACCAAACCACCAAATACCTACTGGCAAGCTTTGGAGTAAGAGGACAACACCACTCCCCATCATACAGTAGGAGATAGTCTTAAAATAACCACGGCGTTCACCAAGGCGGACCCATAGGTTCGTCGTTAAGGATCCTGCTAAGCCGCCAATACTGAGGATGGTGCCAGAAATAATAGCAGCCCCTTCCATAGTACCTTGCATATCTCCTACATAGAGGGCCAAAATAGGTTGCAACATCATAATAGCGCATTGCATGAAGAAGAATATCCAAAGTAATCGTACTAATACAGGCTGTTGTTGAACCGCTTTAAAGTCTTCACGTAAGGATGTAGATTTGGTATGGTGAGCAGCTTGTTCTTTTCCATCGGCACCCACAGCATGTAATTTTGGTTCTTTCACAAAAAATAATACGGCCAAAGTCGCAATAAATACAACAATACCAGATACATAAAATACAGGTCGCATGCCTACAACACTCTCAACGGCGCCACCTAAAAACGGGCCAATGACATTGCCTAAGATAAGACCGGTTTGAAATATACCTAATGCTCTACCAACCTGTTTTTCATCAACACTAAGGGACACCATAGTCATTGCCGCTGGATAGAATCCATTAGCAAAACCAACGAGGGCACGCCCCATGAGTAATTGATATTGGTCTGTAACTAAGCCAATTAATACATAACAGATAGCGATGGCAAAGCCAGCACGCAAGGCCATCCGTTTTTTACCTTTATTATCCGCAATCTTGCCCCATATAGGAGCCATAATACCTGCAATGAGGAAGGTAATACCGAAAACGAGGCCCGACCAGAGAGCTACATCAGCCTTTGGAACGCCTAATTCTAAGAGATAGATAGGCAAAAACGGAATGATCATAGTGTAACATATTGCTAGCACTGTCATGGCTGGCG
>USQK01000057.1 GCA_900556785.1 uncultured Veillonella sp. | reverse complement strand
ATTAATTATAGAAGAATTATCTATTGAATATCTATTGAATAAATATATAGATAAATATAAAAAATTTATACATATAATCAATATAGTCAAGAAATAGAAAAAGACTGCACTCTTTCAAATGCAGTCTTAAGGTTATAATTATAAAATTGTGATTTCATCGTAAGTAGGTTGAACTACTAGCTCACCTTTAGAGTTGATAATCCCCCATTTACCTTTGATTTTTACAGGGCTGTAACCATGAGAGAAGCTACCAGTACCAGAAATATCTTTCATAACTGGAGTTTCTGTCACTGTACCATCAAGGGATAGAATCTTATAATTACCTTCTTTGTTGTATACCCATGTATATGTATCACCAAGGAAAGTTTTTACGTTCATAGATTTATCGCCTTTATAGATCACACGACCTGTAGCCATATCTACTACATAACGATTTGTGTCATTAGTAACAGACATTTCATGTTCGCCTACAAACTCGATAGTATCGTATTTAAACGGTACCTCTTGTTTGCCTGTTTCCATATCAAAAATACCATATTTATTAGTATCTTTATTTTTCAATGTTAACAATACATTATTTACATCAATCGTGCCAGCTTCATAATTTCCAGGTTGAATTACATATTGACCTTGACGATTCATAAAACCTAATTTACCATCATTACGAACCAAGGTACCATGCTCTTCCATAGGGTATACATAATCGTTCTTACTATCGATTACAACAGCACCATTACGATCAATATAACCACGCTTCATACCATCATCTACAAGACCACCAAGTCCATCAAGATATACGCCACCATGATTATAGAAGTAACCCATACCTACAAGACCTAGAATACCACCAAGGCCAAAGTGACTTACCTTGCGGCGGAATTCAGCAAGTCCATTTTTATATGGATATACTTCATTAGATGGAGCATTAAATAATACAGTACCTTTACCATCGATAGCAACAGTTTTACCATTAGCTTTTACAAAGGCACGGTCCTCACTAAATTTAGTTTCTACATCAGATAGTGCTTTAAATTGAGGCTGAATTACTACATTACCATTAGCATCTTTAAATCCTAATTTACCTTTTTCTGTAAAAGCTACATAGGAATCACTTGGATAGCTTTGACTAACAGATTTAGGATCAAAATCATTTAACTCTTTAACAGCCGTATTCTTCTCATTAAGGCTGCTATACAAAGCCTCTTGTGCTTCTTTGCCAGATTCTATTACAGTACCATCAGCTTTAATGTGAGAAATTTTATTTTTACCTTCTTCAACAAAGAAAGTACCATCCTTTTTACTAGATGCATCTAAAGATTTATAGGTCGGAGCGAGTACAACTTGACCATTTGTACCTACGATACCCCATTTGCCCTTTTCTTTTACAAGACCTAAATAGCCCTGTTGTAGTAAGGAATCATCTTTCAATACCTTCATTGCTTTTTTTACACCTGCTGGTGGCTCTTTAACAGCCCCAGAAATAGGTACAAAAGTATCAAGTCGACCAATACCAACACCTACGCCTACGGATGTACCACTAGAACGGCTAGAAGATTTTTCTGTAGTTGTTACTGTAGATGTAGATACACTAGAACTATGTTGCTCACGTGTAACTTTTGTACTAGTAGATGTTTTTGTATCTTGATTTGTTACTGTTGTACTACTAGTAGATGTTGTAGTAGATGCTGCGAAAGTACTTGTAGACATAGCCGCCAACACACAAGCGACTAATAAGGATTTCTTATTCAGTTTCATAAACCTCTCCTTTTACAAAGCAAACCATATACTCATCAATATATGATTTTAAGAAATTGAACTGCCAAAGCATTCAAATAAATAAAACACCAATACATAAAAAATATATAAAAAACATTAATAAAAATTATACTATAAGGTCTCTATAAAGACAATAAATTATGAAAAATTCTTCATCCATTATTTATTTGATATAATACTATGTATGAAAACAGCAACTATTATCGACTTGATTGTAGATTCCAACGTACATACTCAATCTATGAATCATATTATAAAACAACAGCATATTTCCCAACGTATGCGGCGGCGTTTGCGAAATAACAGCATTATAACAGTCAATGGTGAACCAGCCTCTTGGAATACCCTTGTCCACGGTGGAGACCATCTCATTATGAAGCTAACCCCTGAACAAGAGTTTAGTTTAAGCCCTATGGACCTGGATATCGTATACGAAGATGAGTATATTTTAGTCATCAACAAAGAGACCGGTATTCTGATGCATCCCACCTCAACAGTCCGAGATCATACCTTAGCAAACGGTGTTCTACATTACTACCAAAAGACAAATCAGCATTATGATTTTCATCCTGTTCATCGATTGGATAAGGATACCTCTGGCATTGTTATCATCGCAAAAACATCTGTAGTACAACATGCGTTTGATAAAAAGCGAACTCATTTTCATAAAAACTACGATGCTATTGTAGAAGGTCAATTACCTGCTAATTCTATAAGCATTCAATGGCCTATCGGGCGCAAACCAGGTAGTATTATCGAACGTTGTTGTACAAGCGAAGGTAAACCAGCTCACACAGATATAACGGTTCTTAGTAGTAATGCCATTAGTCAAAATATGGTAGACCAATACTTCACTCATGTTCAATGTTTGTTACATACAGGGCGAACCCATCAAATTCGTGTCCATCTATCTCAACTGGGATATCCTCTGGCGGGAGACGACCTTTATGGTGGTCATTTAAATTATATTGGACGCCAAGCACTCCATGCATCACGGGTTAGCTTTTACCATCCCATGACAGATGAATGGTTAGAACTACAGGCACCAATACCATCGGATATGAAGGCATTACTGACTGACCTACTAAGGTAATCAATATTTACTAAATAAACACTAATACATAAAAATTAACCCACATGGGCTATAAAATTTGACGAATTTTATGCATAAGTTATACAAAAAATATTGGCCCTTTATAGTGTTTCTTGATATACTTAACTTGAATTGATATATGATTGCAATAACAGAAATTCATCTAGTTCTTACAAGCTAGAAATATTAGCAGTCACGGTATTAATAACATGATATAACAGGCCCTATGGGCAAGGAGGACAACATGCCATTAGTTACTACTACAGAAATGTTCAAAAAAGCCTATGAAGGCGGCTATGCTGTTGGCGCTTTCAATGTAAACAACATGGAAATCGTACAAGGTATTGTAGATGCAGCAAAAGAGGAACAATCTCCTCTTATCTTGCAAGTATCTGCAGGCGCACGTAAATATGCTAAACATATTTACCTTGTAAAACTTGTGGAAGCCGCTCTTGAAGACAGCAATCTACCAATCGCTCTTCACCTTGACCACGGCGATTCCTTCGAAATTTGTAAAGACTGTGTAGATGGTGGTTTTACATCCGTTATGATTGATGCATCGCATCATGATTTCGATGAAAATGTAAAAATCACAAAACAAGTTGTTGAATATGCTCACGCTCACGGCGTTGTAGTAGAAGCAGAATTGGGCCGTTTAGCAGGCGTTGAAGATGATGTAAACGTATCTGATGCAGATGCTCGCTTCACTGATCCTGAACAAGCTGCTGAGTTTGTCCATCTCACAGGTGTAGACTCCTTAGCAATCGCTATTGGTACTAGCCACGGTGCATACAAATTCAAAGGCAACCCTTACCTCGATTTTGATCGTTTGAAAAAAGTGGGCGAATTATTGCCTAACTTCCCAATCGTATTGCATGGGGCATCCTCCGTATTGCCTGAATTCGTAGCAAAATGTAATGAATTTGGTGGCAACATCCCTGGCGCACAAGGCGTACCTGAAGAAATGCTTCGTAAAGCAGCTCAAATGGCGGTTTGCAAAATCAATATTGATACAGACCTTCGCCTTGCTATGACTGCATCTGTACGTGAATACTTGGCTCAAAACCCATCTGAGTTTGACCCACGTAAATATTTAGGACCTGCTCGTGATGCTATTAAAGGCATGGTAGCTCACAAAATCAAAAATGTATTAGGTTCTTCTAACAAACTATAATCAATGGCTAGTGGATTTTTAAAAGGAACCTTAATTTTAACAATTGCCGGTTTCGTAGTGAAAGCCATCGGTAGTATCAACTGGATTCTTCTATCTCGCATCTTGGGTGGTGAAGGCATCGGTATCTACCAGATGGCCTTTCCTATCTATTTGTTACTATTACAAATTTCGAGCGCAGGTGTGCCGATTGCCATCTCTATTTTGACGGCAGAACGATTAGCCTTACACGACTTTGGTGGTGCTAAGAGAGTATTCAATATTTCTTTTACAATGTTGACTATAACAGGTTTTATCGCCAGTCTTGCCATGTACTTTGGTGCAGATTGGTTAATCTCTAGTGGTCTCATTGCTGAAAGCCGTGCCTACTACTCTATCATCGCGCTCGCTCCGGCAGTATTCTTTGTAACATGGATTTCCTGTTTCCGCGGGTATATCCAAGGCTATGAAATGATGACGCCCACGGCGATTAGCCAAATTGTAGAACAATTACTACGGGTTATCGTTATGCTCGGTGCTGCTGCTATTTTATTACCTTACGGTTTACCAGCCGCAGCAGGTGGCGCTAGCTTGGGTGCAGGTGTAGGTGCTTTTGGGGCCTTCCTGGTGCTGTTGTATTATTACTACAAATTACCTAAGGCTAGTAGTACTGGTGAAAGCTACGATGGTCCTCGTGAATCAGCTAAAGAAATTTTGTCACGACTCTTAACATTGTCTATTCCAATTTCCTTAGCAAGTATCATGTTGCCACTGACGGCTAACCTCGATTTACTCATCGTACCACGTCGACTCTTAGATGCTGGTTTCCCGATGAATGAAGTAACAGAACTGTTCGGTTATCTTACAGGTATGGCGGTACCGCTCATCAACTTGGCAACCATCATTACAGCGGCCCTTGCAACAAGCATTGTACCAGCTATCTCTCATGCCTTTGCCAAACGCGATCATCAAGGTATTTATGAACGTACCTCTGGATCCATGAGATTGACATTTATGGCTACTGTACCATTTACAGTGCTATTGTATGTACTTGCTGCCCCAACAGTTACCTTGATTTATAATGCACCTAAGGCAGAATTAGCTACACAAATTACAGCGTTCTCTATCTTCTTCCTCGGTGTACACCAAGTAACAACAGGTATCTTACAAGGTCTTAACAAACCGCGTATTCCTGTAATTAATATGGGTATTGCGTTAGTAATCAAAGTCATCCTGAACTGGACATTAACGGCCATCCCATGGCTTGGTATCGGCGGTGCCGCTTGGGCAACCGTTGCTGATATTGGCTTTGCTGCGTTACTCAACTTGATTTACATCAAAAAATACACAGGCTACTTCCTTGATATTTCCCTTCTATGGAAAAATGTGGTCAGTGCCGGTGTCATGGGTATACTCATCTTTATGAGTTACCACTACTTAACAGATATCTTACCAATGTGGGTTAACTTCATACTCACAGGTATCGAAGGCTTATTGCTCTACGTTATTATCATGGTTCTTTTAAAAGGACTTAATAAAAATGATGGCGCAAGCATGCCACTCATAGGTAGATTCTTTAGATAAGCATAAAAAAAGAGGTTTAACACTCAAGTGTTAAACCTCTTTTTTACGCTAACTATTACATTATTTTTTATTGCTACTTATTTTTTATCATTAACAACTTTTTTATTATCTGGACGTACTTCCATAAATTGGATTCGATTCGGAGTAAAACCAATCCCTACAGTAGCCTTGTCAAATAACCCTTTACTAGATTTAATATCTACATATTGAATCACATCACGCAATTTATAATTACTTACATGAACATCATGTGGTTTATATAAATAATACGTATATATATTTTGATTATCATATAATACCATACCAAAGAGTGTTGAATTTTCTTTAACCGCTTCAAAGTATAATGCAGGTACACTATTATTCCAAACTGTGGCATATTGTAATCGTTTATGCCCTTTTAATCCATGATTTTCAACAATCATTCTTAAATAACTATATAGAATATTCTTTTTCTCAACACTAAGACCTTCTGCTAAAGGTTGCTTACCCAATACAGCCTTAATACGTCCTGCTTGATAGATATCATAATCCGCTTTACCTATAACTTCATGCTCCTTAAATTTACTATTTTTTAATACTCTGAATGTATAAGGTCCAAGACGTACTGGATCAGTATATTCCAACACATCACTAGCAGACTTAATCGAAGGTAACACAAAATTAGCCAATGGTCCCATTGTGTCCGAGATGGAACGTTGCGTATCGTCTTTAATAATATTTTTTATAATATCATTATTGAGGGATTGCCCTATATGATAAGAAAGAGTCGGTGTTTTCGGTAACGTAAAATTAATTGTCCCCTCTACATGATGATTATCTAAGCCTATTACATCCCAAGTTGCTTTCTCTAGACCAGGATATGTAAAAACACCTCCATCTACAAACCGAGGAACTATCTTTTCTTTTTCTAAATTCTTTCTAATCACATCCTGTATAATAGATTTATTTACGTCTGCATACTCAACATTTGTATTTTCCCACTTAGAACCTTTAGGTTGTGGTCTTGTTTCATAGCCATAATCAGCTACTCCTGACAAAGTTATGCCACCATTCTTAATAGGGTATTTAGAAAAATGTTTAGGATCAATAGACCATCCTAATATACTTTCTTTTGGACTAGTATATTTAATATCTGCCCCATTATCTGTAATAATATATACAGTTTTAGACTGATAAATCGCCCTCACTAATTCTTGTGATCTATAAATATCATCAGCTAATTTTTCATTATTATAATTTGGTTGATTTTGTGCCCATTTTTTTACTTCCCTTGCTTGACGGTCATCAATTTTTTTTGCCACGTCCCCCTGAATACGATATTCTTGATAGGCCTCTTTAGGAATATCTGGATGCGCTCCCGGAATATTAACCTCAATGGCTTGAGAAATGCCCATTGCACCTATAACACCAATACAACTTAATATTAGTAAACGCCTTAACTTCATAATTCTCTCCTCAAACGCAATAGGATATTTTATACTTTTAACACTTATTTTATAGTTTATCATTTTTACATATTTAGGTAAATAAGAAAGGTCCGACATTATAGTCAGACCTTTTTATTGTTTATGCTGTTATACCTATCATAGTTAGGATTTCCATAATAATTGGTATAGCTACCACAAATAATATGGTACTAATCATGACAAGTCCTGTAGCAAATGGCAAGTCAGATTTCGATTCATTGGCTACAATTGGTAATACTGCAATAACGGGACCCGCCGATTGTACAACAAAGGTAATGATTGCTATTGGTTCTAGGACGATACCTGCGCCATATTGCAAGCCCAGAATGACACAGAACATGATAATCGGTGAAATTACAAAACGACCGATAATACCACCAATGGAATCTTTATTGAGACTCATACTTTTTAGCCCCGCATCATGAAGTACAATACCAATATAAATCAAGGATAATGGGGTTACCATATCTCCTAAGTAATTCAATGTAGTATGTAAAATTGGTGCTAAAGGAATTTTGAAGAATAAGAATATCAATGCTACAAAGAACCCTAACAATGGTGGAGGTAATAACTTCTTCAAATCAAATTTAAACTTCTTACGCTTTGTTTCTGTATCTACTGTGCTATTACTTATACCATCAGTTTTACTATTATCAAAACCTAATTCATCATTAGGCAATGGATCTAACTCTATAAGGAATACCCCTACCATCCATACTGAAATAGTGTTACCGATATAATATAACAAGAAATATGGTAGCGCATCTTGACCAAAGAGGGCGATTTGTACTGGCAATCCAATAAATAAGCAATTATCATTAACTACCATATTTATAAAAATACCACGCCTACCTCGAGGTACTTTTAGTACTTTCATCATGATAAAAGCAACGATATACGCAATTACATAGGTTAATGTAACGGCTAGCATTCCATATCGAAGGTCCCATAAATCCGATGTATGTAGATGATGCAATACAGATACGAATACACCGGCTGGTAACGCAACAGACATGATAAATCTAGATAGATTACCACTAAATATGGGATGAAACATCCCTCGCCCTTTTAATATATACCCTAGCGAGATCAGCAATACAATAGGTATGATGCTCTGTAAGGATGTAAGAAAAACCATAGTAAACCTCCCGTACAGTTTATTCGTAATCTATCATACCATGTTTTTAACAAAACATATACGAATATAATTATCCCTATAAAACCGAATATAATTATCCCTATAAAACTAATATGAATTTTAGAAAATGTAACAATGTTAACATATTTTAGAATGTATAAGTTTTATAATTAATTGCAATAGTAGTATTATTTATTCACGAATATTTGATATACTTAAACTATACTAATTGTACAAATTTTTACACATACGAGGTGATATTATGACAAAACCATTCATTGGTGTATCTGGCAATATCTTACGAGATAACGGCGGTGCCTACGTAGATTTGTTACGTTCTTATGTAAACCATGATTATCCACGCTCTATCGAAGAGGCTGGTGGCATTCCAGTTATCATTCCATTTACAAAAAATCTCGACGTAGCCCGTGAAACAGTGGCAAAACTTGATGCCTTATTATTATCTGGCGGACATGATGTATCTCCACTGAATTACGGTGAGGAACCATTGCAAGGTCTAGGCGATGTATTCCCTGAACGAGATCAATTCGATTTTGCATTATTGAAAGCAGCGGAAGAAAAACAAATTCCTATCTTTTGTATTTGCCGAGGCATTCAAATTTTAAATGTATATCGTGGCGGATCTCTATACCAAGATTTGAAGTATGACGAAAACTGTACGATAAAACATTCACAAAATCAAACCCCTGCATTAGGTACACATACAGTAGATATTGAATTTGAATCTAAGCTTGCTAGTGCTATTGGTCGTTCCACATGGATTACTAACTCTCACCATCATCAAACAGTAAAACATGTTGGTAAAGGTTTACAAGTAGTAGCAAGAGCTAAGGATGGTACTGTAGAAGCATTAGAAGACGCTTCCTATCCTTGGTTAGTAGCCTGCCAATTCCATCCAGAAATGATGTCTGAAACAGATGAAAATGCAAAACGTTTATTTGCTGCCTTTGTAACAGCAGCTCGAGAAAATATAACTAAATAGTAGGAAGGTTTTAGTATGAAAGAAACAGGAAAATTTGGCTTCTGGAGTATTGTACTCCTAGGCATCAATGGTATTGTAGGGACAGGTATTTTCCTACTACCAAACAAAGCATATTCTATCATTGGTTCCGCTAGTTTAGGTGTCCTATTATTTGACGCCGTTATTGCAGGCTGTATCGCCCTTTGCTTCGCTGAAGCGGCAAGCTTATTTACACGTAATGGCGGACCTTACCTATATGCAAAACATGCATTAGGTGACTTTTGGGCCTTTGAAGTAGGCGTTTTAAAATGGATTGTAACCGTTATTGCTTGGGCGGCCATGGCCGTTGGCTTTGCTACTGCATTAGGTGCTGCAGTACCGGCGTTAAGTGGTGATCTTGCAAAAGATGTTATTTCATTTATCTTGATTGTAGGTCTTACTATTGTAAATATCTTTGGTGTTAACGTATCAAAATTCGTTAACAACTTAATCACTATTTCTAAGTTAGTCCCTCTTACCCTATTCATTGCAATTGGCATTTTCTTTATAAATGGTGCAAACTTTACGCCAGCCTTTCCGCAAGATACTTATGTAGATGGATCATTTGCACAAGCTGCCGTTCTTCTATTCTTTGCCTATACAGGATTTGAAGTTATTGCTATTGCAGCAGAAGATATGAAGAATCCTAAGAAGAATTTACCACGTGCTATTATCATGTGTATGCTTCTCGTGTCCGTTCTATATATGGCAATCCTCGCCGTATCTATCGGTGTACTCGGTACTGACCTTGCAAATACAAAGGCTCCAGTACAAGATGCATTCAATGTAATCGTTGGCCCTATTGGCATGTATATCGTACTAGTAGGTACCTTAATCTCTATGGGTGGTATCAACTTTGCAGAAGCTTACTATGCGCCGCGTGTGGCTACATCCATGGCAGAAGATGGTATGTTACCAAGTGCACTAGCAAAACGTAATCGTTACAATGCACCATATGTTGCAGCTATTGTTACTGCTATTGCCAGTGTATTACTTGCATGGTCTGGTTCCTTTACTACACTAGCAGCCATCAGTGCAGTATCTCGTTTTACACAATACCTACCAACATGTT
>USQK01000056.1 GCA_900556785.1 uncultured Veillonella sp. | reverse complement strand
TCAAAGATTGGTGTAGCGGCCCCTGCCTTTATATTCCCGCCTATGACATTAATTCCTGGTTTGAATGACTCTAAAAAGCTAACCGAAGAAAAGCGTGAAGCCCTCTACGATATCATCATGGACGAAGCTATAGCAGTAAGCTGTATTTCTTACGGCCCAGAAAAGATTGATGAGCTCAATATCTATGAAGCAACGCGACAAGCGATGTATGAGGCGATTCGCACGCTCAGCGTACCAGCTGAAGCAGTAGTAGCTGATGCAATGAAATTGCCTGAAGGGCGATAGTAAAAGCGCTAATATTGCGGCTGCATCCATCATTGCAAAGGTTACGCGAGATCGATATATGAAGAGCCTTGATGACGAATACCCTGGTTATGGATTTGGTATTCATAAAGGCTATTATACGGAGTTACATAAAGAAGCTGTTGAACAACAAGGTGTAACACCACTACATCGCAAAAGCTTTGAACCTATTAAATCTATCGTTCGTTGGGTTAAGCCAGAGTAATTCGTAATAAATTTATTTTATGATTCGACTATTAAGTTAAGTTTTATATTTGTATTAATTGTATTAGTTGTATCATTATAAATTGCATATAGTTCATAACCGTAAAGAGGTTCCTATTGGTCACCGATGTGACTATTAGGAACCTCTTTTGTATTTACTTTTATAGTCTCCATACTCTACGCTACAAGTAAGTGTTACCTGTTGAAAGTTTAGATGTAGATTGAGTGATAACTATTCTATAAGTTATTGTAGTTACTACACGTATATAGGAGGTATATATGAAAACGATTAGTACGGGTAAAGCATTTAATGAACTCGATTCCAAGGAACTTGGAAAATGGGGTGAACGAGTGGCCATTAAATATATTGAAAAAATAGGCCTTACTGTCGTAGATACAAATTATCGAACTAGATTAGGTGAAATCGATATTATTGCTAAACGTGATTTAGTGTATCACTTTATTGAAATTAAAGCCCGTCGAGGAATGCAGCATGGATTAGCTCGAGAAGCGGTGACAAAGAAGAAGCAAAAGCATATTAAACGGACAGCCATGTTATTTTTGTATGATCTACATCAGAAAAGACGGCGCTGGAAAGAGTTATCCTTTGATGTAATCGAAGTGTACTTGCATGAAGACTTTCAAAGTTCCATTCATTATTTGCCGCAGTGCTTTTAGAGAGGTTACCTATGTATGCAAAACTTTATGGAGCCACCTTACATGGTATAGACGGATGCATTATTACGGTAGAGGTCGATATATCTCAAGGTTTACCTGTATTTGATATCGTAGGACTGCCTAATCAGTCCGTAAAGGAAGCTCGGGAACGTGTGAGGGCGGCTATCAAAAATAGTGGCTATGACTTCCCTATGAGGCGTATCGTAGTCAATCTAGCACCTGCTACAATTCGTAAAAGTAGTGCAGGACTCGATTTAGCGATTGCTTTAGGGGTTCTCATTGCATCGGGGCAGATAAAGGGGCGTAAAGCTAATATTTCAGCTTTATTAAGTAACAGTCTGTTTATGGGAGAGCTAGCTTTAGATGGAACACTATTACCAACCTTTGGAACCTTGGCTATGTCCCTTGCAGGCTTAGATTCTAAGTATTCCACTATATTTACAAGTGTTGAAAATAGTCATAATTTAAAAGCCATACCAAAGCTTACCATTTATGGGGAATCTTCATTACTACATATCATTTCTATTTTAGAGAAACGAGCTAAATCAAAGTGCTCTAAAGTAAATAAAGAGATTATTAGCAAATCTACAAGTTCGAAAAATCAAAACTATAATCAATCAGTGGAATTGTTAGAGCCATATGAATCTGTAGATTATATAAATGAAGATAATTGTGTAGATATAGGTACCAATCAAATATATACAGTAGATTTTAGTGATGTACAGGGGCAAGAGCTTGGAAAACGGGCTATGCTCATCAGTGCTGCAGGTCATCATCATTGTATTATGATAGGTCCACCAGGTGGTGGTAAAACGATGATGGCTGAGAGATTGCCGACCATATTACCACCTATGACATGGAATGAAATCATTGAAGTGAGTCGTATACAAGACGTAATAGGATTATTAGGTGACACGGGATTGGTTACAACTCGTCCTTTTAGACATCCCCATCATACTGCAACTTTAGCGAGTATGGTAGGAGGCGGTATTCAAGGTCGACCTGGTGAGGTAACCCTTGCTCACGGAGGGGTTCTATTTATGGATGAAGCCCCTGAATTTCAACGCCAAGTTATTGATGCTCTAAGGCAACCTTTAGAATCGCGCACAATTACTATCAATCGATCTCAGGGAAATTACATATATCCTGCTGATTTTATTTGTATCTTAGCGGCTAATCCATGCCCTTGTGGATATTATCATGATCCTCATAAAGAGTGTGTATGTACGGAAACAATGGTTAAAAATTATCAGCAACGATTATCTGGACCTATTATGGATCGTATCGATTTGCACATACCTGTTGAAAGGCCCACATTAGAGCAATTATTAGATACTTCGTCTTCAACGATGACTAGTGAAAGTATGAGAGAACAAGTTGTTATAGCGACCTCTATGCAACAGAAACGGTATGAAGGCCTAGACTTTAGCTCTAATGGAGCCGTACCGCATAAGGCCATAGGTGAGCTTTGCCATATTACCGATAAGGCTTGGAGTGTACTCGGTAATATATTTGACCATTTCCATTTAAGTGGACGTGCTTTTGATCGCATATTAAAGGTCAGTCGTACCATAGCAGACCTTGAGGGAAACCCACAAGTGGAACCACATCATATTTCTGAAGCAATGTTATTTAGAACTGGTAAATAGGTAATGATATGACAAGATATGACGATACTATTTATATTGCAGGCCTACAGAGTCTATATAATGTAGGAGCTACGTATGTAAGACGATTTATAGAAGACTTTGGTTCTCCTTATGAAGCATGGAACGCTGTTAAAAATGTGGAGAATTTAAAAGGGTATACATATATTTCTATAGCTGACAAACGTGCTATTGCAGCATCGGCTAGGGATGAAAAACTTGATTATATAATTCAAAAGTTAGACGAATATCAGATGGATGTTACTACCTTTCTAGATAAAGATTTTCCATCTATGTTAAACCAAATCTATAATCCACCAGCTATATTGTTTATGCGAGGTAATCGAGCCTTATTAGATAAAAGGTTAAACCGTATTGCCATTGTAGGGGCTCGACGGTGTTCATTATATGGGCGGAATGTGGCGAGAATGTTAGGTAAAGAATTGGGCAAATACAGTACTATAATTGTTAGTGGCGGTGCTCGTGGCATTGATTCGCATGGTCATGAAGGACTACTAGCAAGTCAGGGGTACGGCATTGTTGTTATGGGATGTGGATTAGATATTGTATATCCTAGAGAAAATTCAAAATTATTTGATAGAGTACTGGCTAATAATGGGTTACTCCTATCTGAATATCCTCCTGGTACACCGCCTTCGGCAAAGCATTTTCCAGCGAGAAACCGTATTATTAGTGGTCTTAGTCGAGGGGTAATCGTAGTGGAGGCTAAGGCTAGTAGTGGATCTTTGATTACAGCGGATATGGCGGTTAGTGAAGGGCGAGATGTGTTTGTAGTACCATGTAACCTATTAGACCATACAGCGGATGGTAATAAGTTCCTTATGCGCAATGGTGCTTATGTATTAACTGGATATGAGGATATCGTTGAACAATATCATTTAACATTGCGGGATTTTTTTGCCACAGAAGAGAAACTTTCACCGGCAAAAAATAAACTTTCAACGTCAAAGAAAGAGGAACATAGTCATGTAAAAGAGGGGGATTTATCGAGTAATACATGTAAGGGTGTTGATAGTCATGGGTCGTCTATGTTAAGCTTTAGTTTGGATAAGAGTTTAATCTTGAGTGAAATACCTCATGATCGATGTATTACTGTTAGTGATATTTTGAAAGTAACTCACATTCCATTGCAACAATTGCAGCCCTTATTACTAGAGTTAGAGCTAGAAGGGGCTATAGAGCATCAACCGCCGAGAGGCTATATTAATATGACTAGGAGTGATATACTTGTCCATTAAACGATCTATCGTTATTGGCGAGCCGAAAGCAGCTAGTACTAGTAATGACACAAAAAAGAAAAATACTAAGAAAGAAAGTACTACGATAAAGCGTAAGGTAGCTAAGGAAGCCCTTACTCCAATGGGGATTGTACGGGATAAATCTGTACTACAAACTTCAATGCCACCGGAGCAACGCGAACCTCGCGTATATAATCCTGATGGCAAAGTATTAGTAATCGTAGAGTCTCCTGCTAAATCTAAAACAATTGAAAAATTCTTAGGTCCCAACTACGTTGTAAAAGCGAGTATGGGCCATTTACGAGATTTGCCTAAATCTCAAATGGGCATCGATATAGAGCATGATTTCACGCCGCGCTATAGTAATTTGGTAACACGTAAAAAGGTTATTGATGAACTAGTTTCTTATGCTGATGAAAGCAGTGCCGTATTGCTTGCAACTGACCCTGACCGTGAAGGGGAAGCTATTTCTTGGCATTTAGCGTACATTCTAAATGTAGATCCTACATCTACATGCCGTATTACGTTCAATGAGATTACTAAAAATGCGGTAGCAGAAGCATTAGGTTCTCCACGTACTATCGATATGAACATGGTAGATGCTCAACAAGCACGCCGTGTATTAGACCGTATCGTAGGCTATAAATTGAGTCCTTTATTATGGAAAAAGGTTTGTAAAGGCCTTAGTGCAGGTCGTGTGCAATCCGTTGCAGTTCGACTTATCTGTGAAAGAGAGCGAGAAATTCAAGCTTTCGTGCCACAAGAATATTGGACTATTGAAGGCAATTTTGAAACGCCTAAAAAAGAGGCTTTCACAGCGGAATTAACCCATATTAAAGGTGAAAAAATCGATATTACTACTGAAAGTGATGCACAAGCCATAGTTGATGCTATTGGCAATGAAGATGCAGTAGTGACTAATATTGAAAAGCGCAAGCGTTCTCGTAAAGCGGCACCTCCATTTACAACATCTACCTTGCAACAAGATGGTGTGCGTAAATTGAACTTTGGTGCTAAGCGTACGATGATGATCGCCCAACATTTATATGAAGGTTTAGAAATTGGCTCCTATGGCCACGTAGGTTTGATTACATATATGCGTACAGACTCTACGCGTATCTCTAAAGAAATGCAAGCTATGGCTAAGGACTTTATTCTTCGCAATTATGGGGAAGACTATTATCCGTCTAAACCAAATGTGTACGGCTCTAAGGGTTCTGCACAAGATGCGCATGAGGCTATTCGTCCTACATCTCTCGAGTTAACACCTAAAATGGTGGAACCATTCTTGAGTCGTGATGAACTTAAGCTATATACGTTGATTTGGAATCGTTTTATGGCTAGCCAAATGGCGCCGCAACTAAATGAATCCACAACGATAGAGTTGAATGTAAAAGATGACTATACATTTAAAGCGACTGGCTCTCGTGTTATCTTCCCAGGTTTCAGTGCCGTTTATGAAGATGTGAAAAAAGAGGATGCACCTCAATTGCCAGCTCTGAAAAAGAATGATGCTGCCCATACGGTAGAGGTATTGCCTGAACAACATTTTACACAACCACCTCCACGTTACTCCGAGGCGAGTCTTATCAAGACATTAGAAGAACTCGGCATTGGTCGCCCTAGTACATACGCACCAATTCTAGATACTATCGTAAGCCGTAACTATGTGGAAAATACGAATAAACAATTCGTGCCTACAGAGCTAGGCTTTGTGGTGGTAGATTTCTTGATTGCATACTTTGAAAAAATCATCAATACTGGCTTTACCCGTGATCTAGAAGAAGAACTAGATGCTATTGCGTCTGGCAAGGATACGTATGTAAAAGTATTATCTGATTTCTACGAGGTCTTTGCGCAAGAGCTAGAAGATGCAAGTGACGTAGACCGCATTGAAATTGCATCTATGGAAAGTGATGAAATCTGTGAACTTTGCAATAGCCCAATGGTATATAAATTTGGTCGCTACGGTAAGTTCTTAGCATGTTCTAACTTCCCGGAATGTAAAAATACTAAACCTATTACAGTAGGAACTGGTGTAACATGTCCTAAATGTAAAGAAGGGGAAATCGTAGAACGCAAGTCTCGTCGTGGGCGTATTTTCTATGGCTGTAATCGATACCCACAATGCGACTTTACATTATGGGATAAGCCAACTCATGATTTCTGTGAAACATGTGGTTCTATAATGGTTGAAAAGACATATAAAAATGGTACAGTTAAAAAGTTCTGTTCCAATGAAACTTGTCCTACTAGGCCACCAAAGAAAACAAGAAAGAAAAAAAGCGAAGCTAGTGAAGAAACTGTAAAAGAATCTAAAAAGTCTAGCAAAGCTAAAAAAGAGGAAACTACAATTGAATCATAAAAATGTTATCGTTATTGGTGCAGGCCTTGCAGGATCCGAAGCAGCTTGGCAGCTTGCTAACCGAGGCATTCATGTAGACTTATATGAAATGCGTCCTGTTAAGAGTTCTCCTGCGCACCAAACAGATCAATTTGCAGAGCTCGTATGTAGTAACTCCTTGCGAGCTGGCAATATTGAAAATGCAGTAGGTCTTTTAAAAGAAGAAATGCGTCGTTTAGGTTCTCTGATTATGGAATGTGCTGATGCAACTGCTGTACCTGCCGGTGGTGCCTTGGCCGTTGATCGTCATTTGTTTAGTGAAATGGTGACTGAGAAGGTAAAGGGACATCCTAATATTACAGTTCACAATGAAGAGGTAACTGAGATTCCTGCTGAAGGTACTGTTATCTTTGTTTCTGGTCCACTTACGTCTGAAGCATTAGGCGATAAGATTAAAGCCTTAACAGGTGAAACAGGTTTTTATTTCTACGATGCAGCAGCTCCTATTGTGACAGCAGAATCTTTGAATTACGATAAAGTATTTGCCGCTTCCCGTTACGATAAGGGCGACGCAGATTATCTTAACTGTCCTATGACAGAGGAAGAGTACAAAGCATTTTGGCATGAGCTTACAACAGCAGAAGCAGTACAACCAAAGGATTTTGAAAAAGAAATCTATTTTGAAGGTTGTATGCCTGTAGAAATTATGGCTAGCCGTGGTGAAGATACATTGCGCTATGGACCATTAAAACCAGTAGGTTTGGTGGATAAACGTACCAATGAGGAGTCTTATGCAGTAGTTCAATTGCGTAAGGAAAATAAGGAAGGTACCATGTTTAACTTGGTAGGCTTCCAAACTCACTTAAAGTGGGGCGAGCAAAAACGTGTATTTGGTATGATTCCAGGCCTTGAAAACGCAGAATTCGTTCGTTATGGTGTTATGCATCGTAATACGTATATCAACTCACCTGAGTTGTTGAACCATGCATTCCAACTAAAAAAAGAACCGCGTTTATTCTTTGCGGGCCAAATGACAGGTGTAGAAGGGTATTTAGAATCTGCTGCTAGTGGTCTTATGGTAGGCTTACAAGTGGATCGTTATTTAGACGACCGTTCATTTATAGACTTCCCTAAAACTACAGCTATCGGTTCTCTTAGCCATTATGTTTCTAACTATGAAGGTTCCAACTTCCAACCTATGAATGTCAACTTTGGCATTATGGATCCATGGCCACAAAAAATCCGCAAGAAAAAAGAGAAAAATGCACTCATTGCTAATCGTGCATTAGAAGAACTAGATGCATTAAAAGCTAAAGAAAATTTATAAGTTTTGGTCTTATAAAATAAATTGCTCAATGCTATATGTGTTTTTAGACTTATAAAGAAAAATCCTTCATTCAATGGGACATCCATGAATGAAGGATTTTTTATTCTCAATATATGTTGCTTATTATATGAAGTTATTTACGTTTTTTTGTTTTAGGCGCTGTCTCTGTAGTTTCAAGTACAGGTTGGTTTTTCTTTTCTAAGTAGCCTAAATAGATAAATAGACAAATGCCTACGATGATGACAATAAGACTAGTCATCTGAGCTGATTTTAAGCCTAATGTTAAGTCTACATAGTCACCGCGTAAGAATTCAAGGAAGAATCTAGCTGTAGAATAGAGAATCGCATAAAGCACGAATACTTGACCTTTAGCATGTTTAAAGGAGCTAAATAATAGGAGGGCTACAAAGATAAGAATGTCGATTTGACCTTCCCAGATTTCGGCTGGCCATAATGGTTGATTGCCGTAGGTGCGATGAGCCAACGTGCTTTCAGGGTAGAGAATACCAAAATTACCGCCCGTAGGATGACCAAAGGCATCGCCATTTAAGAGATTTGCCATACGGCCTACAGATTGTGCCAAAATCAATGCTGGTGCGAATAAATCGGCAAAGGCCCAAAAGTCGATATTATTTTTACGTAAGTACCAATAGCCTGCAATGGTGCCAAGAACGACACCGCCTTGAATGGCCATGCCACCTTGCCATACAAAGGGGATTTCTAGTAAATGATTGCCATAGTACTGCCAATCAAAGAAGAACACATCCCATAATCTGGCACCAATGAGACCTGCTACGGCAACAGTAATGGAAAAGTCGATGATGTGTTCATGCCAACCTCGTCCGTCTTTTTTTAATAAAACATAGGCAACCGAGGCACCACAGATGATAGCTAAGGCTAACATGGCACCATAAGCCCTGATAGGAAAGTCACCTATAAAAAATAGATATTGATGCATATAAAACTCCTTTTGTAATAACTTGTATTGTATAAGGTAAATTATAAATTACATGTACCCTTCATGCAACAACTGAGATGAATTCTATATAATATGGTATAATATAGAGATTGAAATTGTATCCCCTTATGGGGCTAGAGTTAGGAGAGTTCATGATTCGTAAATCTACTATTTTAAAATCCTTAACAGCTTTAGTAATGTCCGCATTATCTACGACTGCAGTACAAGCTGAGGTATTGGTTCCCGTTGACCAATTCTTAGCAAATACAACGCGTCATTACGAAGCAAATCAATATAAAACATCCTATACGGTGTATGTACCTCAAACAGAGTTACAAGGAAATGCTATTGTTTTAAATCCTGCTGCCGTTGGTGAACCTGTAAAATTGCCAACTACAAGTAAAAATGGCATGACCTATGTTGATATTGAGTCTGATCCAGCTATGCTCGGTGTGAGCTATACAAAGGTCAATGGTCAATTAACATTAGGTCCTGCACCGCAAGCCTCTACAGTAAAAGCTCCTTATACAATGCAGACACCATTGTCTTGGGCCTTTGATCCATGGCCAACACAGGGGACTCCATATCAAGCAAAGCTTAATGCTAGCGGTGATAATATTATTTCTCCAAGCTGGTTCAAATTGCATAGCCTTGGACTCGAAGCAAGTCCTAATGTAAGTATTGATTATGTTAACGATTATAAAAGTAAAGGTTATCACGTATGGCCTTTGATTACGAATCGATTTGATCCTGGCTTTACAAGTGGCATCTTAGCAGATCAATCTGTATGGAAAAAATATGCTCATAACCTTGTACAATATGCCTATATTTACGGATTTGATGGTTATAACTTTGACTTTGAAAATATTGATTATGCCGACCGTGATCGTTTAACAGCGTTTGTAGCATATTTATCTAATCATTTACATCAATACAATATTAAAACATCCATTGATGTAACTGGTTATTCTGATAGCCCAGAATGGTCCTTAGTATATAACCGCAGTGCCTTTGCTAATTCCGTAGACTATGTAGTTCTCATGGCGTATGACGAAACATGGGCTAAAAGTACAACAGCAGGTCCTGTAGCAAGTTATCCATGGGTTCGCAACCATACAGAAAAAATGCTTTCTGAAGTACCATCTCAAAAATTGGTACTTGGTGTACCATTCTATATGCGCTTATGGCATGATACTAATGGCTATGCAAAAGGCGAAACTTTGGCTATGAAAAACACGGGTAGCTATTTTGCAAATTATAAAGATAAAATGACTTGGGATGATCGATTGAAACTATATTATTTATCTATCCCAACTGGCTCTGGTTCTGACCGTATCTGGTTCGAAGATAATACGTCTTTAGGTTTGAAACTAGATCTCGTAAAAGAGTTACAGCTCGGTGGTTTTGCTGCATGGCGTAAAGGCTTTGAAGATGAAAGTACTATCGCTATGATTCAAGGTAAAGACTTAGGTCGTGGCATTCCTAAATCTCCTACAGCAGTCGCTCCTGAACCTGTAGTAGAAGAAACAAAACCATTAACTAAACTTGAACAATACAAATTGCGCTTAGAGGAAAAAGAAAAGGCAAAAGCCGCAAAAGCAGAAGCTAAACGCAAGGCTAAAGAGGAAAAAGAATTAGCTAAACGTAAAGCTAAGGAAGAAGCGCAGCAAGCTAAAGCGGAGAAAAAACGTTTAGAAGAAGAGGCTAAAGCGCAAAAGGAACGTGATGCACAAGAGGTAAAGGATAAAATTGCTTCTTATAAGAGTCATGGTTCTGTTCAAAATACAACTACTAAAAACGAATTAACAAAATCTGTACAAGTAGTAAAACGCTAGAGTTTGACTGCTTTCATAGTACGTAGTAAAATAAAAATATTGATTATAAAACGGCAACTAATGAGGTTGACTATATGAGGAGGCCCCTACATGAATGAAAAATATGTAGCCCAAGATATTGAGAAAAAGTGGCAACAGTATTGGGAAGATAACCATACATTTAAAACAGAATATGATGAATCCAAAGAAAAATACTATGTATTAGAAATGTTCCCGTACCCATCTGGCAATTTACACATGGGTCACGTGCGTAACTATTCCATCGGTGACGTAGTAGCTCGTTTCAAAAAAATGAAGGGCTTCAACGTGTTGCATCCAATGGGCTGGGACTCCTTTGGTATGC
>USQK01000055.1 GCA_900556785.1 uncultured Veillonella sp. | reverse complement strand
GGTTAGGGTGCCGCTCATTTAGCGCTGTTCTGCCCGCTTTTCCTGCCGTAATAACAGACACTACCGTATGCAATGTATTAGTCGCTCTTGCATGGTCTAATATATATGCCATCAACTTAGATGCCACGCCCTTACCTCTATAATCTTGATGGATATAGATAGATAATTCGACGGTACTTTTGAAAGCATCCTTTGTTCTATATGGTGAAAGCGATGCATAACCTACCACAACATCGTCTATAATCCCTACAAAAATGCAATGCTCAGACGTTTGATGAGCCTCATACCACTCCTGCCACTCTGTTAGTGTTCGTGGCTCAAGATCAAGGGTTGCTACGCCGTTTACAACCTCGTAATTATAAATATCTAAACAAGATGAGATGTCATCAATTCTAGCACGACGAATTTTAAAATTATTCATAGTAACTCTTCTTTCATAGATTACTGAATAGAACTCAATATGGATTTCTTTAACTTAAAATGCTCTGTTTTACCTACTTTTTGAACTTTAAGATATTCCCGTGGTATATGTTTAATACGTTCATATACGGTCTTTTTACTCTTACCTAAATTTTTCCATAACTCTTCTCGAGTGATTCCTGGTCCAATCATAAATAGCGATGTCTGTAATAAGATGTAATATATGTCTTGAACCAGTTCATCTGTAATTCCTTGGTTGATAAAAAACTGATCTAATTGATCACAGGCATTACGTAATCTTTCTAACCGTGTATTAAGCAATTCACTTAAATTATCAACGGTATCAACTAAAAAAGTTAAAAATTGGATGACAAAAGGAGTTAAATCCCCCCCATTGCGCTCTGACGTAGTATTAATAAAGCTTTTATAATATTTAGAACGATTAGCCTTTATTAAAGCGGATAAACGCAAGGCTACCAATGGATGAAAATCCTTCGATAAATATGAAGAAGAAATATATCTATTCACACGGCCATTACCATCATAAAAAGGATGAATATAACCAAACATATAATGAAATACCGCCACACGAATTGGTAATTGTATCCCATCATTATTCAAAAACTCTAGTGCTATGGTCATAAGTTTGATAATTTGTGATTCTGGCGTAGTTCCTATATGAATCTCTCTATCATATCCATCATAAACGGAAACTGGATCACGTCTAAAAATTATACCATCTAGTTTATTTTTCTCTTCAATTTCATTTGATACTAACTCATCATATAGAGCTCTAATCTCTTCATTTGTATAGAATTCTTGCCTTCCTGATGAGTTTAATATATCTCTGTATTTTGATACGACACTACTAAATCTTTTTACCTCAGTAATATTCGTATCGATAGCCTCTTGAATCTCTCTTCTGCTACTATGAACACCTTCAATATCATTACTAGCCTTAATTTCTTCTACCAAAAATGTATTCAGTAAATGCGGATGCATAATTAACGGAACTTGTTTTAATAAATCTAAAAAAGCTGAATGCTTTCGCTCCAGTTGAATCATTACATCAAGAATATCCTTATGATACATAAAAAAAGCAGGAAAGCTCTTTTTTCTATTAATTTGTGCTATTGATAGATTTATATGTTCCGTATTTTCAGATGCATATCGTGCATCAAGAACCTCTTGCCACTTTTCTTCGCATTTATAAAACACTTTATATAAAGGTTCATATGACATAGCGTTTTACCTTTCATAATCCATTGAAATGTAAAAATCATAAATTTTACTTTTATACCCCCAATATAACAAAACTGAGTGGTAAAAACAACATTTTTTACCACTCAGTTTTGTGTTTTGAAATATATATAAGTAAAAAGCTCTTTTTTTACTTATATACTTTCCTTGTACATCATCAATGCGATAGTAATATACTCCTAATCTATCATTATTCTTTAAAATCTATAGACAATAACTTGTATATCGCCATTTATGAAATTGAAGTTTTGCTATAATCAAGATGTCACCAACTCCATCCTGGGGAAACAGGTACAGGAAGGAGGTGTACCAATGAGAAAATTCCTCATACTCTTTATTATACCAGTTACGATAAATGTGGTTAGCTACCTCATTTATAAATTGCTCGACTGGTATTTAAACTGGTGATTGAGCGTCGGTTTATCTCCGTGAAAAGATAAATAAAAAGCCCCCTAGGTATTTCGCCATTCCTAGGGGGTCTTTTTACGTGTACCAATTAAGATACCTCATACTCTTTAAGCTAATTATAGTATACCTTATTCTATGAATTTGTCTAGTTCTATCTATTACACAATTACAAATAGTAGTACTGTAATAACAATCAATGCGCCAATCACGCCGTAATCGATAGTTTTCAAGCCTACGGATGCAGCAAAGCTATGTGTAGGTCCACCGAAGCCGCGTAGTTCTAGGGACAACGCCATTGTTTCGGAGCGGCCCAAGGATTTTAAGAGCAATGGTTGGATAACAGATGCGTAAGATTTCATGCGTTTAATGAAGTTACCTTCTAAGGATAAACCACGGCAAGCTTGCGCCTCTTGTACAGCATGACTTTCAGCAATGAAGTCAGGTACAAAACGAAGTGCAGCCGTGAACATAAATGCATATTCGTAAGGAATTTTGCATTGTGTTACGAGCGCAGCTGTAAGGTCTTGCAATTTTGTAGTTGCCAACAGGCAGATAAACACAAGCGTCATAGCGAGCATACGCAAGCCAGATACGATGGCAGATGTTACATCGCCGCTACCGAGGAATTGGATAACACCAAGGAATACAGCAAAGCTAGTCAATGCCAACACTGCTTTGTGTTGTTTAAATAGCAAACCAGCTACAAATAACACGACAAGTTCTACAACGACTAAGGCCAATAATGATGCCCAGTCGCGTAATAGAATGGCCCACACGGATACGGCGAGGGTCATCAAGATTTTTGTTAACGGTACTAAACGTTCCATATGTCCCTCCTATTTTCCGCTCAACTGAGCCACTAACTTAGATTTCAATTCATCCATAGATTTGCAATAGCCTAAGGATGGTACCGCTAGTGAAAGTTCCACACTTGGCGGTTTTGTAAGGCCTAAATCCTGCAATTCATCCGTAGATTTCTTGAATAATTCTTCTGGACTGCCGTCAAAGGCAACGGTTTGGTTGCCCATGATGATAGCACGGCTACATTCGCTAGCCATAATTTCCATATCATGGGTAATGAGAAGGATTGTAATGCCTTCTGCATTAAGCTGACGCAATAATGCTAATAGCTCTTTAGTTTCCTTACCGTCTTGACCACTGGTTGGTTCGTCAAGGATGAGGATTTTAGACTGCATAGCCAACGCAGAAGCAATGGCAACGCGTTGCTTTTCGCCGCGGCGCAATGTTGGAGGATAAGCTTCACGCAAATGGCCGATGCCTGTGCGCTCCAATACTTCATCAACGATACGCTTCACTTCGGCTTTACTGCGCCCCAAGGACTCAGGTCCAAAGGCAACCTCTGTGGCTACGGTAGGTCTGAACATTTGGCGATCTGGCTGTTGGAATACATAGCCGATAAATTGACCCCGTTTAGACGGCGGCATGGACGTAATATCTCTGCCGTTATAATACATGTGGCCTTCCCTAGCCTTTTCGAGGCCTACGAGCAAACGCGTAATAGTCGTTTTGCCGCAACCATTACGGCCACCGATAGCGATATATTCGCCTCCTTCGATGGTGAAAGTCACGTCTCGGAAAATATCTACGGCTGGCACATAGCCAAAACGGATGTTTTCAACCTTAAGCATGAGCGCCACCGTCCTTTCCTGGTACATCATCAACGCGTTGAACTGGTTGTCTATTTTCTACTATATTAGATTGATCAGCAAGATTATCTACTGTATTTCTTTGATTAGCTAGAGAGTTGCTTTTACCATGCACCTCGGTCTGAATTGCATGAGCCATTTCAATTTGGTGCAAGCCCTTGATAGCAGAGTCGATGCTGAGCCAAGGTTCATCACTGTGAAAGCCGGCTTGTTCCAATTCCATATAGGTTGTAAACACGGATGGCAATGCATCAACGTGAATATTGTGTTCATACATGTAACGAAGCGTAGTAGGTACATCATCGTCACAAGCAATAGAACCATTTACCATGAGGGCCATGCGGTTTGCATACGGCAATACGGCATGCAAGTCATGGTCGATAACAACAACGGTAATGCCGTGTTTTTGGTTCAAATCACCTACGAGGCGATATAATTCAGCGGTCCCATCTGGATCGAGGGAGCTTGTCGGTTCATCAAGAACAAGTACGGTTGGATTCGTAGCCAATACGGAAGCGATAGCTAAACGTTGGCGTTGACCACCAGATAAACTTGTAATCTTGCGATCTTCTAAGCCTACGAGGCCAACTTGCTTAAACACCTCTTCAGAACGAGCTTTAATAGTTTCACGGTCATAACCACGGTTTTCCATAGCAAAGGCCACTTCTTCACGAACCGTCATCGTTACGAGCTGTGTATCGTAATCGGCGAGAACTACACCGATATGATTCGCTAGTTCAGGAATTTCCATTTGCGTAGTCGCATGACCATCTACAAAGACCATGCCTTCTAGGCGTCCACCATAGAATTTAGGCACTGCCCCTACCATCGCCATACAAAGGGTACTTTTACCACAACCGGCAGGGCCTGTAACAACGAGAAAATCACCTTCATTTACATCAAGATTGATATTTTCAAGGGATGGTGTAGTCGCCTTAGGATGATAGTAATTTACGTGCTCAATGGATATTTTAGCTTGGCGCTCAGGCAAGATAGTCAAGCGACTATGATCAGATGTCAATTGATCTGCATTTGGCAACATGCCACGTTTAGAGAATAAACGTTGTGCCGGAATATACAAAATTGGTGTAATGGCACCATTCAAGGCCCCTACAATGAGTACCAATGGCCACATGCCGTACATGTACACATTATTTGGCAACCCAAGCACTTGCCACAAAATGGTAACAAAGATACCGCCAGATACAACAGTTGCTAAGAAGCCAGACACGACAGGCGTTAAATCAAAGCCACCAATTTTACGGAATTTCATGGACAACATAGCGCGCGTTACGAGAGCCGCCGTCAAAGCACCACCCGGCTCAGACAATAAGTTGCCATAAGGGAACGCTGACTTAGATGTCAAAACATTGATGAGAGCCGCCACGAGACCAATCCCCAAGGTTTGACTCAAACTAGGACGAGTCAATAAAATAGCTACGCAGTACGTAGCAATCGTCCAGTTCGGCGTTACCCCAGCCACACTAGGGCTCACCAAATGCAATATCGTGCCCAATGCGAGCATCAATGTGCTGACAGTAACCCATCTAAACTGGCCACCCTGCACATGCGTGTACACAAGATCTTGAATCCGTTCCATAATAGCCTCTTTTCTAAAAATGAATATATAGTGTCTATTGTAACATCCTTCGAGAATTTGTTAAAGCCAAGATACTATTAATAAATAGTATCTTTATCATATGATAAAAAGCACCATCTATTAACGATAGTGCTTTTAAGAACTAATGTACTTCATCTAATAGTATTCTAAGATAATCACGTCTACTGTTTAATATTCTATCAATATAGATAGTCCGGTCTAAATAACGGTAAAAGCTTAAATAATTATGACAAAGTAAATATCTGTATTCAATTTTACTTTCTAAATTAATCAATAATCGCTGCCCCATTTCTGGAAATATACTCAACGAGTCATTCGTAGTCACTATATCCGAAACGGTTTTCTTAGCTAGCTCAATATCACCTGTTTCTTCTTCTATAAAAGATTTTATTTCTAGCAAATCTTCTCGTGCTTTTGGTGCATAGCTAATTTGATTATTCATAATTAAATCCCCAATTCACTCTTTAGTTGCTCTGATGAAATCCATCCTTGTTCTTCACCAGACTTACGACCGCTCTCTAAAGCGCCCATAAGTTTTATTGTAGCCATTACACGTTCATAATCTTGGATATCCATAATGGCATATCGGCCTCTACCATTTTTAGTTAAGAATACTGGACTATCTATAGTAACATCTCGTAAAACTTCAGAATAGTTACGTAAATCTGAAATAGGTTTTATATTCGGCATACTATCACCTCCAAAATACTTTAGTGATATAACACTCATCTTTCTAATATCTTATCATTATTGTAGTTAAATTGTCATGTAAATTCAACATCAAATTTACAGCGTATCTCTAAAAATTAGAAGAAATAGATTTGCGCAACTAAAAACAACAAAAGAAATTCTAGCTATTAATTAAATTGTTATTCTCACTTTCCCGTCATATAGTTGTGATATAATGCCTATAAATACTTATGCCTAGGACATAGGAGGTCTATATGTACAAATATATTACAATTTTAGGGGCCGCTGGCCAAATTGCACAAAAGTTGACTGCTACATTATTAACATATACAGACATGCACCTTACATTATATGGTCGCCAATTATCCACTCGTTTGCATCCAGAAATCTTGGAACATGAACGAGTTACTGTCATCGAGGGCTCCTTCCAAAATCCTGCAAAATTAGAGCAAGCCGTAACAAATGCTGAAATCGTTTTCGTAGGTGCCATGGAGGCTGGTAGTGATATGGCCTCCATCGTGAAAGCATTGAGCCGCAAAAATGTACGCCGCGTTATCGGCCTTTCCATGGCTGGTCTCTCTGGTGAATTCCCAGCAGCACTTGAAAAATGGACCTTCGACAACTTACCGATTAGCTATGTACAAGGCGAACGCCAAGCACGAAATGTATTGCGCGAGTCCAACTTAAACTACACAATCTTGCGCCTCACATGGCTCTACAATGATCCAGAAAATACAAATTACGAGCTCATCCCTGAAGGCGTTCAATTTAACGATGCCCAAGTTACACGAGAAGCTGTAGTAAAAGCTATCTTCGACATCTTACATGTAGATGATGAAACACCATTCCACCGCGCAAGCATCGGTATTGGCGAACCAGGCACACACTACGACAAACCAAGCTTTCACTAATATATAACTATATTAACAATAAAGGCCGATAGACTATGAATATAGGTAAAAGCTACAGTAATACAATAAATATTAATGATACTACAACTAGCATTCTACAAGCTAAGATAGATATATTATCTGCTATTGTAGAAGGCCAAAATGATATTATCCAAGGGCGTACTCTATCTCTAGAGAAATCCTTTGATAGCATAGACAAAATGTTAGAAAAAATATAAATAGTATAGTCTATTAATTTTTAATATAAGGTATATCCAAAATCTAATCGGTACATTTTTACTCATATAACACAGGTTTTGGATATACCTTTTCTTATTCCCATATTTTATAGTTATTTATATAGATAAAGTTCTGTATTTAGGCTATACTAATAAATGATTAAGTTATACTAATAGATATGTGAAAGTAAACGCCTATGCGGTTATCGATTACATTTATATACACTTTGTTGTATAAATCACTGTAATTTTTGTGTATAAAAATTAACGATATCCATTTTTAGTCCCACTTAGGGCTGAGGCTGATTAAGGAGTTATTATGAATCGCATTGTTGTTATTGGTAGTTGCAACATGGATATTGTAGTGCTCGCGGATAAACGTCCGGAGGCAGGCGAAACAATCATGGGCAACGAATTGCACATCGCACATGGCGGTAAAGGTGCAAACCAGGCAGTAGCTGCTGCTCGTCTCGGTGCAGAGGTTACTATGGTAGGTTGCATCGGCGAAGATGCATACGGCCAAATGATTTTAGATAATCTAAGAGAAAATTTCATCAATACAGATTACATCGTTACTGTACCGAATACTACAACCGGTACAGCCCACATCACATTGGCGGAAGGCGATAACAGCATCATCGTGATTGCAGGCGCTAATGCTAAGGTCGACAAAAGCGTAGTAGATAACGCTTGGTCTGCTATCGAGCAAGCGGATCTCGTAATGGTGCAGAACGAAATTCCTATTCCAACCATCGAATACATTGTTCGTCGTTGTCACGAGGCGAATGTAAAAGTCCTCTTAAATCCAGCTCCAGCGGCGGATTTAAATCCAGAGTGGTTAGAATTGGCAACCTATATTACACCAAATGAGCATGAATTATCTGCCCTCTACCCTAATCAATCCACTGAGGAAACATTACTAGCTAACGAAAATAAAATCATCGTTACCCTTGGCAGTAAAGGTGTAGGCTACGCAGATAATGGCAAAATCCACACCGTATCTGGCTTCAAAGTCGAACCAGTAGATACAACAGGCGCAGGAGATACCTTCAACGGTGCCTTTGCAACGGCTATCGTTAATGGTAAAAGCTTAGCCGATGCTCTGCACTATGGTAACGCAGCTGCAGCCCTTTCCATCCAACGCTTGGGTGCCCAAGGCGGCATGCCAACAAAGGATGAGGTCGATGCATTCTTAGCAGAAAATTAATCTATTGAATACAAACTATACATTCTCATATAACGAATGTATCTGCCCTCTATTAAAAAAAGAGAGTTAATGGCCGAGGTGTTAAACCTCAGCCATCAGAATATAAAAGGAGTTATTTATGCAACGACACAGCATTTTAAATAGCCATATCGCTAAGGTGCTTGCCGACCTTGGTCACACAGATACAATTTGTATCTCAGACTGTGGCTTGCCAGTACCTGAAGGAGTTCAAAAAATCGACTTAGCTTTAGATTTCGGTGTACCAAGCTTCGAGCAAGTAGTATCCATCATCGCTAAGCATATGAAATCTGAAGCAGTTCATGTGGCAAAAGAAATTAAGGAAAACAACCCTGAGGCTTACGACTTCTTGGAGTCTACCTTCCCATCCAGTCAATACGAATGGATTGAAACAAGCCATGAAGCTTTTAAAGAAGCCACAAAACAATGCAAGTGCATCATTCGAACTGGTGAAGCATCTCCGTATGCAAACATTATCTTGCGCGCCGATTGTATTTTCAGCGATCGTCCGTAGAATAATTGATTAGAGATACTTTCACCAATCATATAGGAGTAGTTATGGAAATTGTTATGTCAGGCATTGCGAAGGCATTTGGTACGAACCAAGTACTGCGCGATGTAAGTATTACCCTCAAGGAGGGCGAAGTTCACGCCTTGATGGGCGAAAACGGGGCTGGCAAGTCCACCCTCATGAATATCCTTACGGGTATTCACAAGGCAGACGCTGGTACCATCACCATCAACGGCGTAGAGCGCACCTTCCCGAACCCGAGAGAAGCCGAGCTAAACGGTGTGGCTTTCATCCACCAAGAGCTCAACATTTGGCCAAACCTAACATTGTTAGAAAACCTATATTTAATGAGACCAAAGCGCAATAAATTTGGCATGCTCGATAAAAAGGCAATGCTCGCTGAGGCGGAAAATACATGTCGCGAACTAGGCATCGAGTTGCCCCTCACAACTGAGGCGGGCCTTTGCTCCGTTGGTCACCAACAAATGACAGAAATCCTCCGCATCTTGATGTTAGATGCAAAGGTTGTCATCATGGACGAACCAACAGCAGCCCTTACAGAGCGTGAAACGGCGACATTGTTTAATATGATGCGCAAAATGAAAGCACGCGGCGTTGCTATCGTATATATCTCTCACCGTATGGAAGAGGTATTTAGCGAATGCGATACTATAACGGTTATGCGTGATGGTCACACCATCATTACAAAACCAACGGCTGAGATTTCTGTAGACGAAGTGGTGCGCCACATGGTAGGTCGTTCTATCGACGAGTTCTACCCAGCTCGCACTACAACACCAGGCGAAGTTGTGATGAGCGTCGATAACCTCAAACCAGAAGGTTTCGACAACGAAATTTCCTTCTCCTTGCACAAAGGCGAAATCCTCGGCGTAGCAGGTCTCATGGGCGCGGGCCGTACAGAAATCATGCGCGCCATCTTTGGTGTAGATAAACACAATGGCGGTACCGTAACAGTTAACGGATCCGTTCTCAACTGTAAAAAACCTGAAGATGCCATCAAAGCTGGCATTGCTTTCATCACAGAAAATAGAAAGAGCGAAGGCTTGATCCTCGATTTCTCCATCGGTTCTAACATTACATTGCCTAATCTTGGCGAAATTTGCCCCTCTCATGTACTTGATAGTGGCAAACTCAATTCCTTTGCTGACGAATTGTCTAAAAAACTAGGCGTTAAAACACAATCTATTCACGAACCTGCATCATCCCTATCCGGTGGTAACCAACAAAAGGTGGTTATCGCGAAATGGGTCGGTAAAAAGCCATCTATTATCATCATGGATGAGCCTACGCGAGGTATCGATATCGGCGCAAAACGTGATATTTATGATTTAATGAACGAATTAACGAATGACGGTGTGTCCATTATCATGGTGTCCTCTGAGTTGCCGGAAGTGCTGGGCATGAGTGACCGCGTTATAGTCATTCATGAAGGCCGTGTAGCAGGTATCTTAGACCGCAGCGATGCAACACCAGAATCGATTATGACATTAGCCACAGGAGGACAATAATGGACAGCAAAGCTCTACAATATGTAAAAAAATTAGGCCCCCTCATCGGCCTCATCCTATTATTTGTGATTATCTCTGTCATGAACGACAGTTTCCTTGAATTCTCTAACTTGCGTAACTTGTTGCGCCAAGTATCCATCAATGCGATCATCGCCTTCGGTATGACCTTTGTCATCTTAACTGGCGGTATCGACTTATCCGTTGGTTCCATCCTCGCCCTCTCCAGTGCAGTGATGGCAAACCTCATTGTAACTGGTACTGACCCTGTATTGGCTATCGTGTTAGCCGCAGGTGCGGGCCTCGTATTGGGTGGGATTAACGGTCTCGTTATTACCTATGGCCGCGTAGCTCCATTTATTGCTACCTTGGCGACCATGACCATCTACCGTGGTGCCACTTTGGTATTCACTGATGGTAACCCAATCTCTGGCCTTACCCAAGACCCTCTATTCCACGGCTTTGGCCAAGGGGATATTGCAGGCCTTCCAGTTCCAGCTATCACAATGTTCCTAGCTTTCATTATCCTTTGGTTCGTATTGAGCCGCACATCCTTAGGCCGTAAAACATACGCCGTAGGTGGTAGCGAAAAGGTTAGTTACATTGCTGGTATCAAGATTGACCGCGTTAAAATCTTCGTGTATGCCTTGACTGGTATGCTCTGTGGTATTGCTGGTGCAATCATCACTTCTCGTCTTAACTCTGCACAACCTACAGCAGGTGCAGGCTACGAACTTGACGCTATCGCGGCGGTAGTTCTTGGCGGCACAAGCCTTGCTGGTGGTCGTGGTCATATCGTTGGCACATTAATTGGTGCCCTAATTATCGGTACCCTCAACAACGGGTTAAATATTCTCGACGTTTCCAGTTTCTATCAACAAGTTGTAAAAGGTATTGTCATTTTATTGG
>USQK01000054.1 GCA_900556785.1 uncultured Veillonella sp. | reverse complement strand
TGGATTTTTTATGTGTTCAGTTTCAATTTACAACTAAGCGCTAATAAATAATCATAAATATTAAAGTTTATAATATAGTTTATACTATAGATAAAACTAATAAATTGAATTGACAACTTAAGTTTAGTTGCGTTTATCCTTACATTTTGACGCCTAATAGGGCTAATTGTTCGGCTATTTCTTTTTCAAGTTGTGCAATTTCTTGGTTATCTTGTTCAATCATACGATTGATTTCATCAAGATTAAGTTCTTCTTCTTCCTCAAATGTATCTACATATCGAGGAATATTTAAATTATAGTCATTTTCTTTAATTTCTTCGATAGATGCAACATTTGCATATTTATCAACATCTTGTCTATTTCGATATGTTTCAATAATTTTAGTAATATTTTCATCGCTCAAATTATTTTGATTTTTACCTTTTTCAAACTCATTGCTAGCATCGATAAATAGTACATCGCGTGTCGTGCGGTTTTTCTTAAATACAAGGATTGTTGTAGGAATACTTGTGCCATAGAACAAGTTCGCAGGCAAACCAATCACCGCATCAAGGTAATTCTTTTCTATAATAGTTTGACGAATCTTACCTTCTGCTGCACCACGGAATAGAACGCCATGAGGTAAAACGATTGCCATTGTACCTTCATTGTTTAAATGATATAAACTATGTAATATAAAAGCATAATCTGCTTTAGAAGCTGGTGCTAATTTACCATATTCACTAAAGCGTGGGTCTTTAAGCTTACTTTCATTATTATCCCATTTAGCAGAGTATGGAGGATTTGCAACAACAGCATCAAAGGAACGTGGTCTATCGATACCGTCACGGTCTGGACCATCTGGCCAGTCGCTTTCAAGAGTATCCGCATTATTCAATGTCATATTATTATATGTAACACCATGCATCATCAAATTCATTCGAGCCAAGTTATATGTTACTGTATTTAATTCTTGACCGTAAAAGCTAACTGCACCTTGACGAGAGCCATCAGGCAATTCATTACGAACTGTCAATAGTAATGAGCCAGAACCCATTGTTGGGTCATAGACTGTGAAAGTATCAGTTTGAGATTCTATATTACCAGTAACAATTTTAGCTAAAATTTGACTAACTTCATGAGGTGTATAGAACTCCCCACCCTTTTTACCAGCATTAGCTGCAAATTTACCAATTAAATATTCATAGATTTCACCAAGTATATCTTTACCACTTTCATCTTTGTACTCAATTTCGTCGATTTTAGTAACAACTGCATTCAAAGTCTTAGTTCTACCTGCTGTCGTTGATCCAAGCCCAGAGTCACCAAGATTGATATAGTTAAAAATACCTCTAAAATCTGCGGCAGCTTCTTTATTAATTTCAGCATTCTTATTAAAGTTTTCAAATAATCGTTGATAATCACTCGGAATAACGGAACCATTATGAATACTTTCAGTTAAAGAAGCCCATGTATCCTCAGGATTAATAGCATATCCTAATGTACCTGCAATATCAATTAAACAAGCCTCTAAACCTGCGTCCTCAACAAGCTCCTTATATGCCTCATTAACAGATTTTCCATCTGAAATATCAACCAAGTCATTATTAACTAGGTACTCTTCTTGATGAATGGAAAGATATTTATAGAATAAAAATGGAAGAATGTAATCTTTGAAAGAACTTGCATCCATTGTGCCACGCAAATCGTTGGCAATAGCCCACAATTGGCTTGAAATATTCTGTGCTTTTGATTCTGCCATACAAAATCTCCTTTATTTATACAAACATCTGTTGAAGTAATGCTTTTTTCTGTAATTGTAAGTGATCTAACTTACGCTGATGAAGGGTAATAGATTTATCGAGAGCATTTAATAATGTCCCAATTTGTTTTTGTTCAGCTAAGGTAGGTACTAAAACTGTTTCTTTCAAAAAGTCTTTAGCAACTAAGTTTGTCATCATTGTAGTTTTTTTTGTGCATCTTGAAAGAACTTTTCCCATTATTGGTTCATAGTTAATATAATATTTCCAAAAATAAATATCATATTTACTAATTGGTCTAAATACTTCAAAAACATGAGATATAATTCCATCCCCTATAGTGTTTTCCACAAATCTCCCATAAGCAAAATCTTTACTCTTATTTCCCTCAAAGGCGATCTCACCATATCGGAATATATTATAAGTCTTCAAATATTCTTCATTAGATACTTTTGCATCAGATTTATAATACATATTCGCTACAGAGATAATTTTATCAAGTGAATATGATAAATCATTCTTTTCAGAGATCTTCTCATATAAATCACTAAACTTACGCTGTTCCCAAGCATCAGTAAATCCAGGGAAACGAAGTTCAGGATATCGCTCTCCATTCTTCGGAAAAAGTTTTTGGAGCAACGCTTTTTTCTTTAATTTGAGGTTATCTAACTTACGCTGATGAAGGGTAATAATTTTATCAAGAGATTCTAAAAATGAACTAATTTTTTCTTGTTCTTTTTCATTTGGTATATTAATAACTTGATTTTTCACTAAATCAGAATTTAAATTTACTTGGCTACCTGGTTGACCATACTTATTCCATTTTTCTCGGAACATTTCTAACCACCAAAATGTATATAAAATATTGAATTTAGGATTTAGAAAAATTAAAAATCCATCATGAACACCGGTTGGAACGTAATTAATTACAGGTTTTCCTACAGTTGCAGCAATGCTCAGTAATAAATGCGGAGTTTTTATAACCCGCGTTTTCTCTTGACCTAATTCAGATATTTTTTGTTCTAAATATCGAATTCTACCATCTTGGGCGGTAACATCTGCAATTCTCAACCAACCTACACTTGAATCATTATCAAACCATTTTGGATCACTAATCGGTCTTGGAGATGCACCACGTACGATTTCAGCTAAATCTCCCAACTTACGCTGTTCCCAATCTTCCGTAAATCCAGGAAATCGTAATTTAGGTACTCTCCGTTTTTCTTTACTCATCATAACCTCGCTTTCCTTTTATCATAACAACACTACCTTTCATTAACATAAGAATCTGCAAATTTATATAAAGCTGCCACAAGTTCATTACCATATTTAATTTTATTAAGGCTTACAATATCCGCATCTTGTGCTTTTGCTTGATATTCCGCACGTGCATCTTTTTTTAGCTTACTAATTCTACCAGTACTATCTAAATCCTGTTTACCGGCCGTATGTCGAGAGAATAGATCTAATATTTCATCATTACTGATAACATCAATGATTCCCCATTTTAAGCGGAAATCGAAAATATCATCTTTCATAATCATTGTATTTACATCTTCAATGACTTCCAAACTAGTTAACTTTACAGGATATTGGATATCTTTTCCTTCTGGTGGATACGTACCTTTATAAATTGCATCAACAGCATTATTAATTTGTTTTGCATATTGACGATCATCTAAAGCCATTGCAAAATCACTAATTTTTTCACGATAATCTGCAGCAATATCCATACGGTTTTCATGAACAGCATTCATTAATGCTTCAATCAATTCAGTGAGATAGTCATAGTTAACACTAATTTGTTTTACATGTATCATACGTAGTTCAATTTGAGCAACTGGTACATCATGATTTTCAGCAATTCGTTCTTTTAAATCGTTATACAAAGAAGTAGTTAACATTTCTTCTTGTTCAGGTGTCATTCCAAGCAATGTAACAAGCTCATCTGGATTATCATAGTCAAATCCGATATCTTCTCCATTAACAACATCTGGATCATATTGTTTTAGCTTTGACATGCCAGCGCTATATGTACGCATAAGATTAAACATTTCTTCTTGCTTAGCTTCACTAGCAGGAACTTCTGTAAAATTATCCGTCATATCTGCAATACGATCTACCACTTGTTTTACCTCTTCAAATTGTTCTTTGAAAGGTTTGGCTAAAACACCAGTATCAACTAATGCCTTTGTATCAACTAATGTTTCTTGTACATCAGCGGAGTGTTTATTAGCATATATACTTAATGCTCGATTCATGAGTTCTTCGTTCTTAGTTGGCCATCTATAATTGACTATACGTCCCCACGGCTTACCTTGATTATCGGCAATACGATTTGTTCTAGAGTAAGCTTGGATTAACATTGCATCCTTCAATGTACGGTCTACGTAAAGTGTATTTAGCTGCGGTGCATCAAAACCAGTCAATAGTTGATCCACTACGATAACAATATCTAAATATTGCCCATCTTGTGCTGTACGATTTAAGCGTGTTGTTAAATCTTGTGTATAACCTGATACATCATCAAGTCCAAAGCTAGTACCAAACATCTTATTGTAATGTTTCATAGCACGTAATAAACCATCATTTGTAGTTAATTGGTTATCACTATTATTGGTACTCATACTGAAAGTAATACCCACTTTTAACGTTGGTAACCCTTGCTCTACACGTTCTTGATTCACTCTTTCAAATTCATCAAAGTACATTAAGGCCATTGGTGTACTTGCTCTATTCCCACCTACATGTGTAGTAAGCATCGCGTTATAAGCACCATCATTGGAACGGTTTCTCCAATTTTTAAAGATATCTTCTACAACCAACTTTACGTGATCAAGATTATTATCATAGAAACTTGGCTCTATCATATCATCCATATCATTATCGGTAAGGTTAGCAATCTTTCGCTCAATATCAAGCTCATTCCAATCAGGGTATTTATCTTTATAGAACTTTGGTAGGTATTCAAGTTTCATTTTGTCTTCTGCAATCGTAGTTTCAAAATCCACTTTAAAACCTAATACATTTTTATCTGCAATGGCTTCACGAATAGTATACGCATGTAACAACTTACCAAAGACCTCATGTGTCTTAGTACCTTTTTTACCGACCACCTTATCAAACATAGGTGTTCCTGTATAGCCAACCCAAGCAGCACCTTTAAATACTTTTTGTAAGTCCTCGAAGCTTTCACCACCGGTAGACCTATGGGCCTCATCAACAATAAACACAAAGTTTTTATTAGGTACTACAAAGTCTTTACGATTAATAAGAGTATTTAGTTTTTGTACAGATGTAACAATGATGCCATACCCTTTTTCATTTAATTTTTTCTTTAATGCGGAAGTATTTTCTGTACCACCAACGGTATCGAATTGTTTACCATCAATATCAATAGAACCTTCAGGGTCATATGCCTTATAATTTGCTTCAGTTTGTTTTGTTAATGCAATACGGTCAACGACGAATACTACCTTATCTACATTTGGCATGCGACTTACCAGCCATGCAGTTTTGAAACTAGTAATCGTTTTACCAGAACCTGTCGTATGCCAAACATAACCTAATTTATTAATTGGTAAATCAAAATCAGCACGTTTTAATTCATTTAAAACTGCTTTTGTGGCATACACCTGATAAGGGCGCATAACCTTAAGCATTTGTTTATTCTTAGTACCATCGAGAATAGTAAACAATGTAGACATTTGATGTGCCATTGGTATGCTAAGGAACATATCTGCAAAGGTAGTCCAATTACGAACAACCTTATTATCATTAGGATTTTGCCATTCAAAAGCAAAATCTTTATTAAACAAATCGGCCGTAGTATTCGCCATATATTTAATTCGATTTGGAGTCATTGCGACTAGAATTTGAACTGTTGAGAAAATATCACTATACTGTTTTTCCTGAATATATTGATGCATTTGATTTAATGCCTCATCCACAGAATGTTTTACAGATTTTTCCTCAATTTGAATAATTGGCAAGCCATTAATGAGTAGTGTTGTATCAAAACGACGTTCTGGACGACCTGCAATTTGCGGTTCTCGCTTAATTTGACTAACTACTTGATAGACAGTATTACCTGCCCCAATTTGTTTTTGATCAAATACTGTTAAAAATACATGACGGCCATCATCTAGGTCAACTTCTACTTGGGATACGCCATTGATACCATATAAAAACTGCCCTGCTTGATATGGTGTATACAGTTCATTAATTACCTTTTGAACTTGTTTAAATTCCGTATCACTTAATGGTTGTGTCAGTTGATTTTGATTTAATTGATATAAAATCTTGCGGAAGTTATCCCAAAGTGCCTCTGTTGTTTTTATAGTTGGCTCATACTTCCAAAGTTTACTTTTATAAACCTTCATATTACCATAAGCATCTATTGTATCGCCTGTTTGTTTTGTATTAGCTGTATTAATAACAATCCCAGTTGATAATTGCTCAATTAATTTATCTTCAAATTCTAGCTCTGTCATATTAGTTTACTCCCTGTAACATAATAATTGCTTTACGATATGTGTTATCTGCCACACGCTGTTTTAATGCTTTTAGACGTAATTGTTTAAAATAAATATCCCCCATTATACGTTGTGTTTCAATTGATGGTAGTCTTGGTAATTGTATTTCTTTTAATAAGCTAAGACTATATCGTACAACCTGACTCCCCTGTAAGTTCTGTTTAAACTGTTTTTTTATTTTAGGATTCTCATTAATCAAATAAGCCATATATTTTTTGTCTATTGGTGTATTTAACGGTTCCATTCGAACATAATTTTGAGTAAAAAGATAACCGTCATGATCCTTATTAACAAGTGTAGCCATGCCAGATATTGTACTAAATATTAAATCTCCTACTTTAAGAGTGGATCCTTTATACTCAGTACGAATCTGCTTTCTATCACTCATATCTCCAGGTACACCAGATAAGTCCTCATATAATTCATTTTGTCCATACAATGTATACAACACTGCATTTTTACTAGTACTTTCCTCTAGTCGATACTGTGATACCCCTGTATTACTATGAAATATATCTTTAATATACACTAGATCACCTCTTCCCTAAAGATAATTTTCATCTTGTTTTTATTTTTGCATGTAAAAAAATTACACTGTTCTACCTTTAATTAAAGTATACAATGTAATTTATATTAAAGCAACTATATTTTGTAATTTTTAAAAATGCAAATTCTATTTTGCCATTTGTTGATATTTATCAAACTCAGCCTTAGCCACATTAATTATTTTTCTATATAAATCCTGGTTAACTTGCATATCTGTATAACGAATAAACTCACCAGTTTTATCAAATGGTTTCGATTTCGCAGCAAATGGATTAGTATGAGAGGCTACGCCAGCTTCTCTCCCAATAATTAATGAATCATGATATGGATTTACATAAAATAGATAATAAGTACCTAAATGGCTTCCACCAGATGAACAATAAGCCACAGGAACTAGTCCATAATCCTTAAATGTGCGCATAGAATATGCTGCTACTTCAGATACAACACCATCATTCATAGACATGTCCGCAACAACCCAACCATTGTAAGGACCGTAGCCCTCACCTTTACCAACTATTTCAGATGTTCTTGCATGACAACTAAAAGCAATTGTGCTAATAGCTAGTAATGCTAATAATAACTTTTTCATTTAATTACTTCCCTCCTTAATTCTCTCAAATATTATATATATAGAATATCATATTTTATTTGACTCATAGTAGTATAATATAAATATAGGAACAAGGAGGTAATTACTATGAAATTTACAAAACGTATACTCATCATGACTGCTTTAGCCGTAACCGCTGTTGCATCTACTGGATTTGCTTACGATTATGTATGCAATAACTCTCAGTACAATTGCAACACTAACACACAATACAATTCCGATAACAATACGAACAATACTAACTATGCAACATCCAACAATGACAACCAAAATTATTGCGGTCCAAACTCTAATTTTAGAGGATGCGGCGGATATAGAAGATAATATGGTAAATATAGAAAAAGCCTATAGTACTAAACATGTACTATAGGCTTTTGTCATATACTTTCAGAAGACAAGAAAAATATTAGAATAGTAACTGTTAACAAATTTGGCTACTTATGCCCCACCAACTGATAGCTCATATCCACTAGCATTTTAAGTTTCTCTATATCTTCATAGCTTTCTATATCCACCGATATCCAGTGTTGTTTATTCATATGATACGCAGGGTAGATTCCACTTTCACGAATTAGGGTAGGAATTAAATCAGGTTCACATTTTAGGTTAACCACATCTATAGGTTCATTTGTATCTAAACCTACTTTATGTCCTGTAATAGTAAAGATACCAGCAAACCATTTTTGATTATCTCTACGTCGGATTACTACATAGTCAGGATATTTTTTCCATGGATAATCGATATCACAGATGTATTCTTGTTGTAGATATTTTATGAAGTCATTACGTTTCATAATTATTTACTGCTTTTTGGGAAATAAAGTCATATCAAATACACCTTTTGGTATAGCTGACATACCTGCTAAACTTTTTGAGTATTTGTCTTTATCATTTGCATTGTCTACGTATTGGACCACATCACGCAAGTCTTTTGATGGTACTTTATAATCTAAATCTGCCATGATAAAGTGCGTATATAAGTACTTATCATCATATAACGATTGAATATACATTTTTGATGCGGATCGTTCTACTTCCATATAAATAGCTGGGGTCGCATCATTCCAAACGGTTGCATATTGAATCGGTCTATACTCAGAGTAAGGCTTATACATAGCAAAGTATTGTATCAATTTAGCATTTATTGTATGTGGTTTAGCTAATTCTTCTGGCTGTAATTCTCGTACCATAATGCCTTCACGATAGCTTTTACCATCATAAATGTAAATAGCATCATTATCAGGACCATTATACGTTAAATCGCTAGATTTCAACGTTTGGAATATAAATCCATTAATTGTGATAGGTTTAGTTTTTGAAAGTAATTGCTTAGCTGGCTCAATAGACGGCAACACATAATTAACCAAAGGAGACATGAGCTGTTTATATACATACTCTTGATCATGTGTTTTCAACAGCTCCACTTCTTTCTTTTTAGTCAAATCAAAAGCAATCCGATACGATACTAAAGGCTCTGCCTTAACTTTAAAATTAATAGCCCCCTCTAATGAACCCGTTTTTGTGGGGCTAATCTCCCATGTTGCATTTTTAACAGTAGGATAGGAAAACAAATTACCTGTAGATGTGCTTTGATTTTCTTTGCAAATGTTATAATTTAGATTTCCATCAATTAAAAGAAAGTTTCCGTGCTTAATCTCTGTAGTTAATGGGTCTCCCTTAATGGTTTTACCAAACTGAGTCCCTTCAGGAAAAGTAAATTTTAAATTAGCTCCATTATCTTTAAGAATAAAAACAGAAGATGAGAAGTTAACTGAATGATTTAATTCTTGAGTTAAATATACCAATTCATCTATCGTCCATTTTCTAGGCATATTATTTGCATATTTTGCCCTCACCCTATCGCCCACATCGGCTTCCATCTTCTTAGCTGTTGCATCTACCTTCCGATAGTTTTGATACGCATCCTTTGATATTGTAGAATCTGCACCGGGAATATTTACATCAACAGCATAACTAGATACACCAACAGCACTTAATATTACAGCACTTAGTAATAATCGTTTTAACATATACATTTCTCCATAAAATAGTAATATTAACTGTATTGTAACTTGATCTATAAAACAATTTTCTTTAATTTAGTTCTTAACTGGTATCATATTTTCAAAACTTTTGCCATATGCTTCTTTAAAAATATAATTTCCCACTACGTATTTAGGATCACGTAAAGCTACATCAACGTATTGTTCTGCCCTATTATTAGAATTAGCAAAAGCTATACCTTCATAATTAAAGTCTTCTATACTATTCATAGTCAATCTCATACCAGAACCAGCTTGTTTGGCATAAATAAGCAAAGAATAATCTTGTGAATATTGTGGTACACGCAATATGCTAGCTACTGTATATCTTATATCATATCGATAAGTAACTATAACCTTATGAATATATGGATTAAGTCTATAACTATTTTTATTTTCAACCTCATATACAACTGCTTGAACTTTATAAATAGATTGATCTTCTTCAATACTTTTAATAGAACTCTTATCTACAAAATATGTGATAGAATTCTCACCTGTAATAATAGGAATATTATTTTTATTACTCTTTATATCTTGCATCGATATAGCCTGAATTTGTAATGGTAACACTATACAAGACAATAATAAAATGATAAGTATTTTTTTCATTATATTTCCTTCTCTCTTATCTATTTACATAAACTTTTATAATTTATAACTATAAAATATCACATAATGAACTATTTCTTTCATTATATTAAAGCCTGTAATACTCATCTAAGTATTACAGGCTGTTATTCTATTTCAAGTTTATATTAGAACTCGATCTCCCAATATACTATTTTCTAACCATTCATACGGTTAAAGTATTCAATGGCTTTTGGTGAGAATTCAACGAATGTATTCCCATAAGAGTATGGTCCCAATTCATATGGTTGGTATACAAGGCCTATAGCGCCTTTACCTTTCAAGTAGTAGTTGTCAGAAACATATTCTACATTCCAGTTTGGTAGTAAGTCTGCTTTTTTATGACCTTCACTGTAGAAGCGCAAAATCCCAGAGTTAATGCCTCGTTCTATTTGTTGTGGATTAGCAATTTTTACATAGTTATATAATGGAATTCTTTGGCCAGTTATCTTGTTATATACTAGACCTTTGGTGTTATACTTACCATGTGCACTACCAGCATGGTAATGATAGGTAGTTAACAAAATAGATACAACTTGAGCGTCTTCATAGGTAACTTTATAGTTTTGCTTTACTTGATATGCATGTTGATCGTAATAAACTGATTTTGCGTATAAAACATAGTTAGCAATGTCTGTATTAATTGCCTTTTGTGCAAACATATTATTGGTATATACCAATGGATATTTTAATTCCATGTTTACATCGGACTGACTACCTGTAACAACAGTTGCATACGTAGGTACCGCCAACATAACACCTAACATAGAGGTCATACATAGCTTTTTAAAGATTCCCATAATACTGTCTCCTTTTAACAAACACATTTAAATAGGTTATTACTGTGTTAGTTCTACAAGCTATGATAAAACTCCTCTTTTTCTATTACACATTTATGATAATTTATTCATTATATAAAATAGCCAAAACTATCTACTATTTCACACTAAAGTGTTAGGAAGAACTCCGCCTAATACAGCAATAATAAGTCCAAGTGCAATCATCCAAATCGATATAAACCTTAAAACAAAGGAAGTATGTGTATAGATTTGTATAGTAAATTGATTATAGTCGATATCATCTTTAATCACCTTATCGCCTACTTTTTTCATAACTGCATCTAGTACAAAGGGATCCTCTGTAACGGATAGTCTATAGGTGCCTGGACTCGCATCAAAGGTATATAATTCCATTCTAGAGTGAGTAATGCCATTAACTCGAGCGCGCATAATAGATAGAAATAAAGGAATTGTCCTTCCCATTTTTTCATCAACTAAGTTAAAACCAAATTCGCCAATAGGCGCCTTTGTAAACATTTTTCCACTAAGCCATAGGCCATAAGTACCTGCTCGCTCTAACGTAAAAGTGCCTTCTTTATTTACATAGGGCATTTCATAGAGCATCTTTGCTCTACCAAAGCGAATCGTGTATTTAATACCTAAATAAAACAAACAAAGTCCTAAAGGTATCAACAGATAAAATAACTGTTCCATTACCTACTCTCCCTCTATTCTCCCGCTTTTACACAACACGATATGTATTTTCACTATATCATACTTTCACCATACAAAAAAGGACCCTCCAAAGAGAGTCCTTAGTCTGTATTTTTATGCTATTAAGCGTTTTTAGCTACTTCAACAAGTTTAGCGAATGCTGCTGCATCGTTAA
>USQK01000053.1 GCA_900556785.1 uncultured Veillonella sp. | reverse complement strand
ACCCTAAATGTTGCATAGGCAAAGAATGCTAAATTACGATTAGCCGTAATGGCAGGATCTTGTTGACGCAAGGAACCAGCTGCTGCATTACGAGGATTTACAAAGGTAGGCAAGCCCTCTTCATCACGTTCTTCATTTATACGTTTAAATTCACTATGAGGCATATACGCTTCACCGCGAACCTCGATAAATTCTGGCGCATTCTCTAAATATAAAGGAATGGATTTAATAGTACGCACATTAGCAGTTACGTCTTCACCAACGCGACCATCACCACGTGTTACGGCACGTACAAACATGCCGTTCTCATAGTGCAGATTAACAGCTAAACCATCGATTTTAAGTTCTACCACATAAGCAGAAGGATTATGACCTAATTCCTTCTCTACGCGACTAGCAAATGCACGTACTTCATCAGCACTGAATACATTAGATAAGCTCAACATAGGGCGACCATGAACGACCTTTTCAAAGGAGCCTTCCACCTTCATGCCTACCCGTTGTGTTGGAGATGATGGCACAATATATTCAGGATGAGCTGTTTCTAAATCAACGAGCTCTCGATATTTTTTATCGTATTCAAAGTCACTCATCGTAGGAGCATCTTTTACATAGTATAAATACTGTGCATAAGTCAGCTCTTGTTGTAACTCTTTAATTCTATCTTTCGGATTCATATTACATCCCTTTTACTGTGCAGTGACACTCTATACGTTCCATACAAGCAAGGTAAAGAGGTTAACTGCTATACATAAGTTTTATCCCTTTTTAACCGGTGCAAATTTAGCCATGACCACACGTACACCTTGTGTGGGGAATTCAATAGTTAGCTTCATACCAGCCCCTTCACCGGCAACGTTGATAACCTTACCATTGCCCCACTTGCTATGAATAGCCGTATCACCAACCTTCCAATCGGCAATTACTTCATTGCGAACGATTGGCTTTGTAACTGGTCGGCTTGTGACACTCATATGTTGCGGCACATGACGCTTAATATCATCAGGTACTTTACGCTTAGCACGCAAACCATCTACTAACTCTTCTGGAATTTCATCGATAAAACGAGATGGTAAATAGCTGCTAGTCCGTCCAAATACGGTACGCGTAGTGGCATTAGAAATATATAATTCCTTTTCAGCACGAGTAATACCTACATAAGCAAGGCGGCGTTCCTCTTCAATTTCCTCAGGATTCATCAAGGTGCGACTATGAGGGAATAAACCTTCCTCCAAGCCTCCTAAGAATACAATAGGGAATTCCAAACCTTTCGCAGCATGTAATGTCATCAATGTAACTTTAGACTCTTCTTGCTCGAAAGAATCAACATCATTTACGAGTGCTACTTGTTCCAAGAAGTCTTCCACTGTACCATTTGGATTTGTATCTTGGAAGTCTTTAGCTACAGATAAAAGTTCACCGATATTCTCAGCGCGAGCCTGATCTTGTGGATCTGTACTCTCTTCTAATTGTGCCAAGTATCCGGTTCTATCAAGAATAGATTCTAAGATATCAAGTACAGTTTTATCTTCCATTTCAGCTACGAGAGTAAAGATAAGGATACCAAATTCCTCTAACTTTTCCTTTGTCTTACCCTTAATCGTATCTACTAGATGCAGCTGTGTTAATGTCATAAACAAGGACGTGCCATTTGCACGAGCATAATCTTGTAGTTTTGCCACTGTAGTAGCACCAATACTACGCTTAGGTACATTGATGATACGCAATAAGCTCAAATCATCGAATGGATTATATAACACACGTAAGTAAGCTAAAACGTCCTTAATTTCTTTACGATCATAGAACTTCGTGCCCCCTACCATCGTATATGGCAGAGCCCGTTTAATCAGCGCTTCTTCAAGTACACGAGATTGAGCATTTGTACGGTACAAAATAGCCATATCACCATAAGGCACACCATGAATATCGTGCTTTTTAGCGATAGTATCGCCGATGAAAGCAGCTTCTTCATGTTCAGACTGAGCCGTAAAATGCTGAATTTTAGCCCCTTCTGTCTTATCTGTCCATAAATTTTTCTTAGGACGACCTTCATTATTTTCAATTACCGCATTGGCTGCATCAAGAATAATCTTTGTAGAACGATAGTTTTGTTCCAACTTGATGGATGTACAGTTCGGATAATCCTTTTCAAAGTCCAAGATATTTTGAATGTCTGCGCCACGCCATGCGTAAATACTTTGATCAGCATCACCTACAACGGCAATATTTTTCCAATGAGCGGCTAATAATTTAGCCAATAAATATTGAGCATGGTTCGTATCTTGATACTCGTCGATCATAACATAACGAAAACGCTTGCTATATTTATCTAACACAGCCTCATTAGACTGTAATAATTTTACGGCTACTAATAATAGATCATCAAAATCTAGAGCATTATTCTTACGCAATTCCCGTTCATAATACTCATATACATCAGCAACCTTTTGTTGGTAAAAGTCTCTTGCTTGCTTTCTAAAATCTGAGGCAAATAACAATTTATTTTTTGCATCAGATATGGCACCAATCATAGCACCTACAGGATAGTATTTATCGTCGAGGTTTAATGCTTTTAAAGCAGCCTTAATAACAGCTTGAGAGTCAGATGTATCGTAGATTGTAAAGTTACTGTTATAACCTAAGAAGTTATCTAATTCAAAACGCAAGAATTTCGCACAGAAGCTATGAAATGTGCTAAGCCAAATGCGATTAGCTACATCCCCAACAAGACCTTCTACACGGCTTTTCATCTCTTTAGCCGCTTTGTTGGTAAATGTAATCGCCAAGATTTCATATGGATTAACACCTTGAGCCAATAAATGTGCAATGCGAACGGTTAACACCTTTGTTTTACCAGATCCAGCACCAGCTAAAATCAATAAAGGGCCTTCCGTATGTTGAACGGCTTGTTGCTGCTCTTTATTTAAACCTGTTAGTAATGAATTCATCGGAACACCCCTATCGCCCTTACATATACTATAGTTTCATAATCATATAAATAGAGAAGAAGAACGTTGCAAGCAACGTTCTTTTCCCTTTGTATACTACTATACTATTTCATAGCACCAAGAATTGGTGGTACAATTTGTTTTTTACGAGACATAGTATTTGGCAAGAATACGCCATTGTCTTTAACTTCTTTTTCAAATGCTTTTGTTACTACTGCTTCCACATCACCACTGAATAACAATGTAGTACTTTCATCAAGAATATTTGTAATCATGATGTAAGATGCATCATAGTTATTAGCGCTGCGAAGAGCTTCTAACGCTTGTACTAATTCACCTTGTTTAGCCAATACATCTGTTGTATCCATAACAGAAATTTGACCGATAGAAATTGTTTTACCTGCTTCGGAGAATTCTTTCATGTCTGTACGAACGATGTCGTCATTAGTCAAATCAGAAATATCTGCACCAGCTTTTAACATATCAAGGCCATAGGACTCGATATCTACACCAGCGATTTCTGCCAATTTATGAGCCATTTCTTTATCTGTTTCAGTACATGTTGGAGAACGGAATAAAACAGTATCAGAAATGATAGCGGACAACATCAAGCCTGCAATAGCTTTAGGAATTTCTTGATTGTTTTCCATGTACAATTTAGTAATGATTGTATTGGAGCAACCTACTGGTTCTAAACGCATAAATACAGGACCATCAGTTTCGAAATCACCAATGCGGTGATGATCCACAACGCCGCACATATTCATAGATTTGTAACCATCAATGATTTGTTTAGATTCGTTGTGGTCAGTTAAGTACAAGTTGCCGCCTTCTGGAGCGAATTCTTCCCAATTCTTAACGATTTGAGGGTGTTCAAAACCAAAATGATTCAATACATATGTTGTTTCTTTATTTGCTTCACCTGCACATACTGGAGTAGCTGGTGTACCCATTTGTGTTAAGAAATTAGCAAAGGAAATAGCAGAACAAATAGAATCTGTATCAGGGCTTTTATGACCTGCTACATATGTTTTTACATCACTCATAATATACCTCTTTTATATTAATTTCATACTTAATATCGACTTACGTCAATCCGATTTTTAACTATATCATTATATCATAAATCATACAAAAAAACACGCCACTACTAAGTAGTGACGTGTTTTTAACATTCTATAAAATTATCTAATATAAATGATTAGTCGTGATTCTTTTTGCGGTTTGTTAACAAACCAGGTCCAATTGTTTCAATGATGATAAACAACATTGGGATGATAAAGATACCAAACAATGTAGCTGTTGTCATCCCTGCTACTACAGTAATACCCATAGAAGTACGTGCACCAGAACCAGCACCACTAGATACTGCCAATGGTAATACACCAAGGATAAATGCAAAGGATGTCATCAAAATTGGACGCAAACGAATTTTTGCAGCTTCGATAGCAGCATCAACAACATTCATACCACGCTCGTCAACGCGAATCTTAGCATACTCGATAATCAAAATCGCATTTTTCGCAGCCAAGCCAACCAAGGTTAAGAGACCGATCTGCATATAAATATCATTTGCTAAGAAATATCTGCCTGTGAAGTTCAATAAGAATGGTACTAAAGAAGCACCAATCATACCAGATGGTACGGAGAACAATACGGCAAATGGAACCTTCCAAGACTCATATAAGGCAGCCAAGATTAAGAATACAAAGACAAGCCCTAAACCTAGAATCAACATAGTTTGAGAACCGGCTTTTAACTCTTCACGAGATTGCCCTGCCCAATCATATGTATAACCAGCAGGTAATGTTTTAGCGGCGGCCTCTTTTAATGCATTGATAGCATCACCAGAGGAATATCCTCTAGCTTGAGAACCACCAATTTGTACGGCCATCGCATTATCAAAGCGAGTAATGCTAGATGGTGTACCCGTTTGTTCCTTTGTAATATAGTTAGAAACAGGTACCATTTGGCCATTACTATTTCTAACAGCTAACATGTTAAGCTGATCTGCATTTTGACGATATGCGTCTTCCGCTTGGACTACAACCTTATAGTTTTTACCATAAGTAGTAAAGTCGTTAACTTGAATACTACCGTAGAACCCTTGCAAAGTGGTAAAGATATCAGCTAATGCTACACCATCTTGAGCCGCTTTTTCACGATTTACATCAAATTGTAATGTCGGCGTAGATGTATCAAAAGTAGTATAAATGGATTGAATTGCTGGGCTCTTACGAGCTTCCGCAATAAATTCATTAGTACGGTCAGCCATAACTTGTGGACTATCGCCAGCTTTGTTAATGATGTACATACTAAAACCACCAGTAGTACCAAGACCTGGAATAGATGGTGGATTCATAGCAATAACTGTTGCTTCAGGTACACCTTGAGCGGCAAAACCAAAGGTTTGACCAACCATTGCATTGATAGAAGTTGCAGCAGTAGTACGATATTTCCAATCGGACATAGTAGCAAAAATTACACCAGCACTAGACTTTTGACCACCACCTAAGAGGTCAAAACCAGCGACAGTAAATACTTCTTGGAATAATTGTTCGTCCTTAGGCTTTTCAGGATCATTTTTTTCTTCCAAGAAAGATGCAATTTTTTCAAGTGTAGCCATAGTACGTTCAGATGTAGCACCAGGTGGCTCATTAATAGCAATCATGTAGTAACCACTATCTTCAGCTGGTACGAAAGAAGTTGGTAAGAAGTGAAATACTAAGGCTGTACCACCTGCAAAGACTAGCAATGCAATAACAGTTAAACTCAAACGATGGCTTAAACGCGCTAATTGGAGACCATACCAATTACTGAATCGTTCTAGAGCAGCATTAAATTTATTTAATTGGCGATGTAACCAATCTTCACGCTCTTTAGCTATATGTGGTTTCAACATTGTAGCACATAATGCTGGTGTCAACACAAGTGCGATAATAGCAGAAATTACAACGGAAACGGCAATCGTCAATGCGAACTGTTTGTAAAGAATACCTGTCATACCACCCATGAACGCAACTGGTACAAATACAGCAGTCAATACAAAGGCGATACCAATTACTGGTCCTTGTACGTTTTCCATCGCTTTAATAGCCGCCTCTTTTGGAGACAATCCATTATACTTTAATTCGTACTCAACAGCTTCTACTACGACGATAGCATCGTCAACAACAAGGCCGATAGCCAAAACCATGGCAAAAAGCGTCAAAGTGTTAATAGAGAAATCTAATAAAACAAAAGCGCCAAATGTGCCAAGCAAAGATACTGGCACAGCAATCATAGGAATGATTGTGGAGCGCCAAGATTGTAAGAAGACATATACTACAACTAAAACAAGGAGTAATGCCTCTACAAATGTATGCTCAACCTCATTAATAGATGCACTTACGAATTTAGTATTATCTACAACTACGTTATATTGCATATCTGGTGGGAAGGATTTAGATTGCTCATCTAGAACTTTCTTAACATTAGCAATTGTTTCTAATGCATTAGCATCATTTTGTAGGGAAATAGCAAAACCGGCAACCTCTTTATGAGCAGATTTTGCGATGAAGTCATATCCTTCAGCCCCAATTTGAATACGGGAGACATCTTTTAGATGTAATACCTTACCATTAGTACTTTTAATAGCAATATTACCAAATTGTTCAGGTGTTACGAGACGTCCATCAATTTTGATAGGATATTGAAAGGCTTGTTCACCATTTGTAGGGTTTTTCCCTACTGTACCTGCTGCAGCTTGTAAGTTTTGACCTTTAATAGCCGCTGTAACTTCAGAGATAGTAACACCAAGTTTTTGCATCTTCGCAGGATCTAGCCAAATGCGCATAGAATAATCAGCTCCGAACTCTTGTACAGAACCAACACCCTTAATGGATTTGATAGTATCCATCATATAATTGGTACCATAGTTCTTTAAGAATGTTGCATCATATGTGCCATTTGGTGAACTCAAAGAGAATATAAGTGCCATATCACCAGAAGATTTAGTGGTTGTAACACCTACAGCTTGTACCTCTGAAGGCAATTGTGCAAGTGCTGCTTGAACACGGTTTTGCGTATTAACCGCATCCATATCAGCATCTGTACCTTGATTGAACTGAACAGTCAACGAATAGCTACCGTTACTGGAACTATTAGATGTCATATAGTCCATATCTTGTACGCCTACAATCTGCGTTTCAATAACACTGGCTACTGTATCATTAACAACTTGAGCAGTTGCACCAGTATAAGCAGTATTAACTTGAACTGTAGGTGGAGAAATTTGTGGATATCGAGCTACCGGAAGGTTCATCATAGAGATAAGCCCTACCAACGTGATAACAATGGCTATTACGATGGCAAAGATAGGTCGATTAATAAAGAATTTCGACACGATCTATCCTCCTTTTATTTTGTAGCTTTCAACTGTTCTTTAGTTAGTAGTTTGCCATTTACTTTTACGCCATTTTTCACCTTAGTTAAGCCGTCAACGATGATTGTATCACCAGCAGCCAAACCAGATTTAATGATCGTTTCATTACCTTTAGTACCACCAATCTCTACTGTCTTTTGTTCTACTACACCAGCTGCATTTACAACATAAACAAAGTTTTTGTCCATGATTTGTAAAATTGCACGACTTGGTACAAGGATTGCATTTTTAATCTTTTCACCAGGAGAAACAACAGTAGCATACATATTAGGTAATAATAAATGATTAGGATTTGGGAAGGACGCTTTCAATACAAGCTTACCCGTAGATTGATCTAAACTCTTAGCCGCTTGCACGATAGAACCAAGTTCATTATATGTTTCGCCATCAGCAAGTTTTAATTGAATATTTGGACCATTAGAATCATCTGTTGTAGGATTCTTCATAAAATCAAGATATTCTTGCTCAGTCATACTAAACTCAACGAAGATTGGATCAATAGAATCGATTGTAACCAATGTAGTAGAGCCAGCCTGAACATAAGTGCCTGTATCTACGTCATCCATGCGTAATGTACCAGAATATGGTGCATATACCATGGTATCCCCCATATTATCTTGAGCAATTTTCACGGATGCTTCATACGCTTCATACGTAGCCTTAGCTTGCTCTGTAGCACTACGTTGCGTATCTACACGTTGTTGAGCAATCGCATCTTGTGATGCCAAAGTTTCATAACGTTGAAGATCTACTTCAGCATTTTTCAAGTTTGCATTAGCTTGAGCTGCTTGTGCTTCTGCATTAGCAAGACTCGCTTCATATTGACGAGAATCAATTCGATATAATGGTTGTCCCGCTACTACTTGTTCCCCACCTTTTACAAACTTCTCAACAATATAACCACTTACACGAGCATGTACAGCTACAGAGTTCTCCGCAACTACAGTGCCAGCAAATGTTTGATCAACTTGTGTATCACTTGCTGTAAGTTTATATGTATTAACATTAATCTCACCAGCTTGCTGTTGATTGTTGCCACACCCTGCAATCATCACAGCAGACATTACGAGAGCTGCTAACATACGGGAATAACGATACTTCATTATCTGTACTCCTTTTCAGAAACGAATCATTCATGTCACATAATTTCATAAATATCTTTATATATTTTACAGGATTCTATAGATAAAGTCAATTTTTCCGATACCCCTCTACCTTTGTAGAACATAGATAAAATCTGATTAAACCCACATATAATGTATACAACAAAAATGTTAAAAACTATTGACATTTTATATTCAATATGAACTTAAATAGTTTTAGAATTATAAAACTATATATTACTAGTTTACTTTTTTTCAGTTAATACCGTATAACCATGATCCTCAACTAAGATTACTTCATTATTGTTTATCGGCACTAATGGTATCTTATTTTGATAAGTATCTAATGTTTTCTGAGCAGTCTCTTCAAATGGATACTCTCCTAAATGAGGCACAACATAATGATTAAATACATTTACACCCATATAATCATCTAATTCAGATGCTATACTTTTATCATCCATTATCTGATTATATTCAATATTTTCAGACATAATAATTGCGCCAGCAGATTCACCAATATATAATAAGCCTTCTTTGATTCTTTCATAAAGTAGGCCTATAAGATTTTTCTTTTTCAGCTCTTGTAATAGATAAAATGTGTTACCACCAGATATACAGATACATTCAGTCTTTGAAAGTTTATTCTTTAAATAATCTTCATCATATTTAGAAATATCAATAATTTCCAATTCATATCCTAAAGACTTTAACATCTCAACACCTTCATCAATATATCCAGTATATGGTTCAACATTTCCAGCAGTAGGAATAAAAACTATTTTATTCGAAATCATTTTTGAAAGATACTTTTTTGTTATATTTTTTGTTCCTGCTAAATATGACATAAGTAAAATTTCCATGCTTTATCACCTCAAAGACTCTTTATTTAAATTAATTTGAAAATTTTATTATTAATATACAAAAAACCGCCTAAGAATCTACCTAGACGGTTTTAAAACCACTTAATCTGCTTTCCTTTATCTATTATAGCCGAATAATCACAAATTTATCTGTAAACGCAAACTTATTTCTTAAAATGTACGCTTCTTATTTGGTGGAGATGAGGGGAGTCGAACCCCTGTCCAAGAGTGTTGCCATATAGACTTCTCCGAGCACAGTCTATGATTGAGATCTCGGGTTGCTATCGCTCACAGACAAGCTACACAACCCCAGTTCATATTGTCTCGCCTAATTCATATGAACAACTAAATTAGACCAGCCTACTGTTTGACGTCCATTCACACTTGGTAGGCACAAGTATGAGGGACGTAGCTTATGCAGCTAATGCAAAATTTTCTTCTGCGTTTAAATGTTTTCCCACCGTTTAACGGCCTCATGGAACGCCGACTCGCTATCTATACCACACGCACCCCTGTCGAAACCTTTACATCCCCGTGCGTCGGTCCCATAATTATAATCCTATTTAGTATTACTGTCAATTATATGAAACCTTCACCAATTCGGTACATTCACTACTCTTAGCCTTCTCAACTTATCTAAATTTGACAATTTTACCAATCCAAGGATTCTTTTATCCCTGTCTTCAGAGGATATATTATCTATTATCATGATTATAACTGTTTCATAGCATTATGCAGTGATTGGCACACATAATCTATTTGTTCTTTATTATGCGCAGCAGTCACCGTTAGTCTAATTCTGCTTTCACCAATAGGTACTGTAGGCGGACGAATAGCGGTGCCTATAATGCCATCCTCATATAGATAATCAGATACGGCAAGTGTATCTTCATTACGCCCTATTAGTATTGGGAAAATTGGCGTTTCATTAGTAGCATCAATTCCCATAGAAATCAATTGATCTGCCATATAGTTTACATTTTCATGTAAACGCGCTAAAACAGATGTATCTGTCTCAAGAACCTGTAATGCAGCTAAGGCCGCCCCTATATCAGCAGGAGATAATGCGGTAGAGAATATAAAACTGCGGCTCGTATTAACGAGATAATCTATGATAGTACTATTTGCAGCTACATAACCACCAACAGAGCCTAGAGATTTACTCAATGTACCTAGTTGTATGTCTACTTCTTTTTCAAGTCCAAAATAGGCCGCTGTACCATGACCATTACCAATAGTTCCCGTTGCATGGGCATCGTCAACCATGAGCAATGCATTGTAATCACGGCTTAATTCATACAGTTTATCTAGTGGTGCAATATCCCCATCCATACTAAATACGCCATCAGTAACTATAAGCTTTCGAGTGTTTCGATCTACCTGTTTTAACAGATACTTTAACTCGTCTATATCACAGTGGCTATATGTTTTTACAGTACCTCGACTTAATCTACAACCATCAATAATACTAGCATGATTAAGAGCATCACTAAAAATAATAGTATTCTTATCAGCTACGGCAGAAATAGTTCCTACATTGGCCATATAACCGGTATTAAATACAAGGGCTTTTTCAGTATTCTTAAATTTAGCTAATGACCTTTCGAGCTCTGTAAATAATGGAAATGTACCAGATACAAGGCGCGATCCACCAGATCCTGTTCCATATTGTTGAGCCCCTTTCAGGGCCCCTTCTATGACACGAGTATCAAAAGTTAAGCCCAAATAATTATTTGAAGCCATCATTAAATATTCTTTATCATCTCGTTTTACTCGCACTGCATCTAGAGGACAGTATTCTCTTAAGGTTCGTAAATTATGGTTCTCTATCTTAGAATCTAATTGTTCTTTAAAAAATTTGTACATTCTATCTCCGTTGAACAAGTACTGGAGTACGCTCCAAATACTCAATTACACTTTCACTATCTATATCAGACCGTACAAAGAAAACGCGGCCCCCTATATCTGAACCAAATTCTTTCATATTAGGAAGGCGATGGTATACACCATTACAAGCAACATAACCTACTGTATAGTCTGGATCATCAGACCAACATAATTCGCCCACAATACCATCTGCTGATTGAACCTTTGAAGCTAATACTAAAGCCTCTCTCATATGTTCATTATCACCTAATGCATGAGAGTCAAAAGAGTCCATATGACTAACACGTACTCCGCGGTCACCTGTATCTAAGCGCTCGCCAGTAATGGCATCCACTAACATAGCGCCGCGCATAGATTTATCTAAACTTTTTAACAAAGATATAGCTTTAAGAACAGCTGCCTCACTAATATGAGGACCTTGTAAAAGCTCAGTCGCCAATTGATGGGATTCAGAAATACTACTAGTTTTATGTTCCTCTACCTTAAGACAGTCAATATATGTAATCTTCTCCGGTGGGATTAAATCTACAGTAATATTGATAAAATCAGCTCTTCCTTTACTGTGATGCAGTGCGCGATCAGCTAACGATTGAGCTATAGCCCCTACTTCTTCTAACTTCACAATCCGCTCTGCCCCAGAAATATGGTGGCCCCCTTTTTCATGGGGACCACCTTGAGCAGCACGCATGCGTACACTATATAATTCAGCCATTATGACACCTTCCCTTTAATAAGATCATTTTTAGGTACTTGGCTGTGAATTTTACGGAATACTTTCACAAATACTGGTGCCATAATAACAGTAAAAATCATGCCAGGCACTGCTAATGCAACCATAGGTAATGCAGCTTTACCGATATATACAGACAAGGTCAATCGCGCTAATGCAGATGCAATCGGGCCAGAAATCATAATACCTATCATATGATTGTGGCACATCCAAAGAATTAGCCCTACGATAAGTCTAAATTGCATAGCAATCATAACATTCAAAATAGTTTGTGTACCTAGTGCTAAACCGATTAAACTAGATAGACATCCGCTAATAATATATTTCTTAAATCCGAATACGGCACATATCGCTACCGCC